>JAFWEL010000028.1 GCA_017512905.1 Clostridia bacterium | reverse complement strand
GCTTTCCTGCCCGCTTCATGGCGTTTTACTCATAGAATTCTGACTGTTCTCGCTCGGCCTCACCGCTCCCCGCTTCACCGGATCGTCGCAGCCTGGCCTCGCGCTCTCGTTTCCTCTGTATCGTTTTCAAGGTTCGCTCGCCGTCCGCGCTATCAGGGTTTTTTGACCCTGTCTCGCTGACAGCTTTGCCAGTATAACAAAAAACCCCAGGCTTGTCAACAGCTAAATTGACGTTTTTACCAACTGTTTACACTATTACGGTCTATTTCGGCCTTTTTTAAAGAAAAGCTGCATAATTTACAAAGAATTGCAGGAACGGAGCAAGTCAGTTCCCGCGATATCACGCGATCGGAGGGGTTTACATGGGGAAGCTGCGCTCCGCGCTGTGCCTGCTGTGCCTGTTACTGCTCATTCCTGCGCTTGTTCAGGCGCGACGCATATTGCCGCTGGACACGCGGCCACTGGTGGAGGAGAAGTATGCCGGATGGGCCGGTGTGCTGAACCTGTGGGTCTATGAAGGCTGGCCCTGCGGCAGCGGCAGCATCATTCCCTGGTTGAACCATTGTATCTCCGGCTTTGAAAAGGACCATCCGGGGGTCTACATACAGCCCCAGTCCGTGGACGCCGGCGCGATTGGTTCGATGAACGACAGCGGCATCATCCCGCCCGATATGCTGTTGTTCCCGCCCAATCTGCTGACGACGCCGGATGGCCTGAAGTCCCTGGACGCCCTTCCATCCGTCCGGACTGCCCTGAGCCATTGCGGCGAGTGGAACGGAGCGACCTACGCCATGCCCGTAGCCATGGGCGGCTACCTTTGGGCCTGGAACGCCGAACGGATCGACCGCGTGCCTGACAGCTGGCGGGACGCCGACGCCCTACTGTCGGTCCCCCAACCTCAAAGCTGGCGGCGCTGGGACGCGGCGCTGCTGGCCCTCTCCTCGGGCGGATATACCCGGGCCGTCTCCGGCGAGGCGACCGATTCCACCCCGCCTCCCGCCGGTGAAGTGGAGCTCGGCCTGGTCGGCCAGGAAACCCCCGCGCCGACGCCAACTCCCGAACCGCGCCAGGACGCGACGCAGCCACGACGCCTTCCCCCGGATTTCCACTACGATGACGACGCCTGGCGACACTTCATTAACGGCGAATCCGACGCGATGCCTGTCACACAGAGGGAGATTCACAGGCTCCAATCCCTCTCCGGGCAGGGCAAGGGACCCCGATGGAAGCTGGCTCCGGGGGACAACGCCTTCACCGACCAGATCCTGAGCCTGGCCATTGTCAACCGGACGGACAGCGCATCTAAGCAAATCCTCTGCGAAGGCTTCCTCGCGTGGCTGCTGTCCGATCCGTGCCAGTCGGACCTGAGCCGGGTCTCAGCCTTCAGCGTGACGGAGGCCGCTTCCGGCTATGGCGCGTCCGACCCCCTCGCGATCATGGAAGCCGTCCTGAGGGATTCACAGCTGCTCATACCCCGGATGTTTGACGGACAATGGGTTTCCCAGGCCGAGGCGATTGTTCGGAAATTCACGTCGGATTGTGAAGATGCCCGGACGCTTTGGGGGCAGCTTCGGGAAAGCCTGGGTAAAAATACGAACAATTGAACCGTCAATGTCATTTATATTCACGAATATACGGCTTATATAATAGGTAGAAACAGGGGTGCGCGGACGCATTTCAGGTATTGAGCCACGGTGTTTTGTGTGCTATAATAACTGGGAGAACCTCAGACGGAGGCGTCCATGAAATCGCTGATTCCAAAGGAAATCAGGGCAAAAACCCTGTCCAACATCACCGTCGTATGCGTCGGCATCGCCCTTGCGGTCACACTGCTGCACCTGGGCGAGATTTGGGCTGCCGTCAAGGCCGTGATGCGCACCATCGCGCCCTTCATCATCGGTTTCATGATCGCCTTCCTGCTGATGCCCATCGTCAGCCGCGCGGAAACCTTTTTCAATGAAACGCTGTTCAAACGCAAACCCCATCCGAAGCTGAGCCGGGCCATCGCCACGATCATCGCCTATGTCGTGTTTCTGTCGCTGCTCTCCGGCTTCTTCGCCATACTGGTGCCCCAGCTGATCACCTCGGTCAAGTCGATCCTGCAATACATCGCCAATTTTGTGTCGATGAACCGGGAAACCATCAACCAGCTGCTGTTGAAATATGAATTCCTGAGCATCGAGGGTGAGCAGCTGGTGATCGCCTGGGAAAACGTGGTCTCCCAGCTGATGAACTACACCTCGCTGCTGGTCAACAACCTGATGGCCATCTCCAGCAGCATCTACACCCTGGTCTTCCAGATGCTGGTGGGCATGATCGCCGCCTTTTACCTGCTGATGGACCGGGAAAAATACTGCGCCCAGGTGAAAAAGCTCTGCTATGGCCTGTTCAAGCCCAGCACCTGTGAAACACTGATCTACTGGACCCGGCGGGCCCACAAGATCTTTTCCGGCTTCATCACCGGCAAAATACTGGATTCCATGATCATCGGGGTCATCTGCTATGTGTGCATGCTGCTGTTCCGCATCGAATATCCGTTGCTGATCAGCGTCATCGTGGGCTTCACCAACATCGTGCCCTTCTTCGGCCCGCTGATTGGCGCCATACCCAGCGCGCTGATACTGCTGCTGATCAACCCGCTCAGCGCATTGTGGTTCCTGGTGTTCATACTGATCCTGCAACAGATCGACGGCAATGTGATCGGGCCGTTCATCATGGGCGATTATGTTGGCCTGTCTCCGTTCTTCATCATGCTGGCCATCATGATCGGCAGCGGGCTGTTTGGCTTTGCGGGCATGCTGCTGAGTGTACCGGTGTTCGCGCTGATTTACGCCATTGTCAAGGCCAGCACCGAGGCCCGCCTGCGGGCGCGGAACCTGCCCACCGAGAGCAGTGCCTACGAAAAGGCTCCTGAAAACCTGTCGCTACCCCAGGAAATCACCGAAAAAACGCATCAAAAGGACGAAACCGATGAAACACCTGATATTTGACTGCGGGGGCGTACTGGTCTGGCCCAGACTGGGCGAATGGAACATGCCCTTCGGCATCTTTGACATTCTGGGACCCCGCGCCCGGGATATGTACTCCGCAAAATATATCATCGCCTACCGCCAGGCCGTCGGCTATCTGGACGAGGGGCAACTGGTGGCGAACGTGGAAGCGGAGCGATTGCTTCGCAGGCAATACATTGAAACGCTGAATTCGCTGATGGACTGGCAAATGACCCCGGGAGAGATCGTGCGCCTGGCTGACGACTTCACCGACAACGCCCACCGCTACGGCGTCTTTGATGACGTCGCGCCATGGTTGAACCGATGGAAGCAAAGCTACCGCCTGGGCATGCTCTCCGACGCCATGCCGTCCATACTGAATTTCATGGATCAGTGGGGCATACTCAGCCCCTTTGACGCGACGGTCATATCCACCCAATTGGGCGTAACCAAGCCCAGCCCGAGGATGTACGAGGCCATATTGCAAAAGCTGAACGCCGACCCCGGCGACTGCCTGTTCGTGGATGACCGCGTCAGCAACCTGCGCGGCGCGGTGGCCACGGGCATGAAGGCCGTGCAGATGGCCCGATCCGCGTTTCTGCCCCAGGACATCTGGGACGGCCCCGTCGTCGCCGATTTCGAAGCGCTGAACAAGCTGATTGAAGCATGAAACATACGCTGCCCGAAGCCTTTCTGAATGACATGCAACGATTGCTGGGGGATGAATACCCGGCCTTTTTGTGTGCCCTGGACGCGTCGCCGGCCCTTGCCCTGCGGCTCAATCCAAAGCGAAAGGACGCCGAAGCCGTCGCCGCTCCCTACATCGACGGGCCTGTGCCCTGGTGTGGGGAGGGGCGCTATCTTGCGCCGCTGGGTGAAGACCGGCCCGGAACCGCCATCGCCCACGCCTGCGGCGCCTTCTACCTGCAGGAGGCCAGCGCCATGGCCAGCGCGGCCGTGTTGGATGCGATGCCCGGCGAACGGGTGCTGGACCTCTGCGCCGCGCCTGGCGGCAAGAGCACCCAAATCGCCGCCGCGCTGGGGGACCGGGGCCTGCTGGTGTCCAACGATCCCGAGCCCTCCCGGGCCCAGGCGCTCGCGGGCAACCTTGAACGCATGGGCGCGGCCAACGCCGTCGTCACCTGCGCGCTGCCCCGCAAACTGGCCGGGAGCTGGAGGGAGTGCTTTGACGCCATACTGGTGGACGCCCCCTGCTCCGGCGAGGGTATGTTCCGCCGGGACCCCGCCGCCCGGGACGAGTGGAACCCGGCCTCCCCGGAGGGCTGTGCCCGCCGCCAGGCGGAAATCCTCGACCAGGCGGCGCGGATGCTGCGGCCCGGCGGGCGGCTGGTCTATTCCACCTGCACCTTCAACGAATATGAAAACGAGGGCAGCGTGCTGGGCTTCCTGGCCCGCCACCCCGACTTTGCCCCCGAGGATTTCCAGCTGCCCGGCGTGGGCGACTCCGACAGGGGCATGCTGAGGCTGTTTCCCCACCGAGTGCGGGGCGATGGCCACTTTGTGGCAAGGCTGCGCCGCACGGACAGCGGGCCGGCCGCTGAAGCGACGCCTTCGGCGCGGACCGACAAGGTGCTGCGCGCAGCCCTGGAATCCCTGGAGCGGGACATCTGCCGACTGCCGGATTTCATCGCGGACATGCAGCCCTTTCGTCAGGGCGACCGGCTCTACGTCCGTCCCCGGACCTGCCCCGCCCTGGACGGCCTGCGGGTGATCAGCCCCGGCCTTTGCCTTGCGCGCCTCGGCCGCAATCACATCGAGCCCGCCCATGCCCTGGCCATGGCCATCGACCCCGGCTGTGCCCGGCGGCGAATCGACCTGGACGAAGGCGCGGCCCGCGTCTGGCTGCGGGGGGAGGCCATCCCCTGCGAGGGCGAAAAGGGGTGGACCCTGGCGCTGTACCGGTCAATGCCTTTGGGGTGGGGGAAGGTTTCCGACGGCATGCTGAAAAACCACCTGCCCAAGGGCCTTCGCCGGTGCTGAAATGTGCTTATTTTTTCTTCATTTTCAGCCAAAAAACAGCCAAATCAAATTGACAAATCCCCTGAATAATAGTATACTATAATCAATATTAATCCATGTATAATTATTGAAAGGGGATACCACCATGGCCGGAAAGTTTGTCGTCAGTACCGCAAAAAACGGCGAATTCACCTTCAACCTGAAAGCCTCCAATGGCGAAGTCATCCTGACCGCATCTGAAACCTATCCCACGATGAGCGCATGCGAAAATGGCATCGCCTCAGTCAAAAAGAATTCCGGCACCCACATCGAGGACCAGACCCGTGGCGAAGAGCAGAAGCACCCCAAGTATGAATTATACAAGGATAAGGCCGGCGAGTTCCGCTTCCGCCTGAAGGCCGCCAACGGCGAAATCATCGGCAAGTCCGAGGGCTACAAGGCCAAGGCCAGCGCCAAGAAGGGCATCGCCTCCATAGCGAAGAACGCCCCCGACGCCCCCATCGTGGTCATCGAGCCGGAAGCGAAGTAAACCCGTTAAAAGCTGCCCACTGGGCAGCTTTTTTTGTTGACTCCCACGCAACCAGCGCTTATAATGATTGACATGAGCAGTGCAGATTACATCACGAGATCCAACGTCCACAGCCACACCCGCTTCGTCGATGGCCGCGATACCGCCGAGGAGATGGTGAGCGCCGCGCTGGCGCTGGGCTTTCACACCCTGGGCTTCTCCGAGCACGGCCATGCCGATTACGACGACTGCTGCATGGCCCCGGCCCAGGAGCCCGAATACCGGGCGGAAGTCCGGCGACTGAAGGCAAAGTACGCCGGCCGGCTGGACATCCTGCTGGGCTACGAGCACGACTGGCTCTCCCCGGCCCACGTATCCGAATACGAATACTATATCGAGTCCGTCCACTACGTGTCCAAAGCGGGAACGATTTTCTGCGTGGATGACACCCGCCAGAGACTGACCGACGCTGCGGAGGCGCTTTACGGCGGCGATATGTACGCCCTATGCCGGGATTACTTTGACACCGTTTGCCAATCCATCGAGGGCACCAACGCCGCCATACTGGGCCACATCGAGTTGGCCATGAAGTTCAATGAGGCCCGGAACCTGTTTGACGACGCCGATCCCCGGTATCTCGGCCCCGCGCTGGAGTGCGCCGAGCTGGCGGCAAAGAGCGGCCTGCTCATAGAGATCAACACCGGCGCGATGGCCAAGGGCTACCGCACGGACCCCTATCCCGGCGCGGCGATGCTGCGACGGATCAGCGAATGCGGCGGCAGGATCCTGCTGTCCAGCGACTGCCACGACGCCCGCCTGCTCGACCACAGCTTCGGCCTGGCCGAGGCGCTGGCGAAGGCCTGCGGGTTCAGGACCGCCTGGGAATACCAGGGCGCGAGACAGGTGGAATATCTACTGTGACGGAGGCATCCATGGAAAAGCGCATCGCCCTGTTCGCGGGCTCCTTTGATCCCTACACCAACGGTCATCACGACATCGTCCGCAAGGCGTCGGCCCTGTTCGACGAGGTGGTGGTGCTGATCGGCGTAAATGTCAACAAGCGCCGCGCCTTCGACGCCGAAGCCATGCGCCAGGCCATACAGGAAGCCATCGACGCCGACGGCCTGAACGCCCGTGTGGTGATCCACACCGGCCTGGTTTCGGATTACTGCGCCGTGCACCACATCCACTGGTACGTACGCGGGCTGAGAAACGCCGCCGACTACGACTATGAGGAGGGCAACGCCCAGGTCAACGCGCTGCTGAACCCCAACGTGGAGACCCTTTACCTTCGGGGCGGGGACAACGTCCTCTCCTCCAGCATGGTCCGGGAGCTGATGGCCTTCGGCAAGGACGTGAGCGCCTTTGTGCCCGCGTCGGTATGGCACTTACTGCAACAACAACCATAGAAACGGACGATAGACATGAAAAAAGTTGGAATGATCTCCCTGGGCTGCGCGAAGAACCGCGTGGACAGTGAAAACCTGCTGGGCATGCTGACGGCCCGGGGCTATGAAATTGTCAGCGATCCCGCCGAGGCGGACGTGCTGTTCGTGAACACCTGCGGCTTCATCGAGAGCGCCAAGGAGGAATCCATCGACGCAATCCTGGAGATGGCCCAGTACAAGAAGCTGGGAAACAAGCAGCTGTTCGTCACCGGCTGTCTGGCCCAGCGCTACCCCGAGGCGCTGATGTCGGAGATCCCCGAGATCGACGGTATGATGGGCGTTGCGGAATACGCCCGCCTGTTTGAGATGATGGAATCCGCCGATCGCCGGGAGCGCCCCTGCTACACCGCGAACGGCGTGCGCTTCCTGAAGACGCCCCGGGTGCTGACCACCCCGGGCTACAGCGCCTATGTGAAGATCTCCGATGGTTGCGACAACCGCTGCACCTATTGCGCGATTCCGCTGATCCGCGGCGGTTATAGCTCCCGGCCCTTCGACGACATCGTGGAGGAGTGCGAAGCGCTGGCTGAGGGCGGCGTGACCGAGATCACGCTGATCGCCCAGGATACCAGCCGCTACGGCTGCGATATCGGCGACGGCCACTATCTGCTGCCGGAGCTGCTGGAGCGGGTCAGCGCCATTGAGAAGGTGCACTGGGTCCGAGTGCTTTACTGCTATCCCGACAGCACCGAGGACCGGCTGTTGGATACTATCCAGCGGCTGCCCAAGGTGGCCCCCTACCTGGACCTGCCCCTGCAGCACATCGACAACGACCTGCTCAGGCGCATGAACCGGCGGGGCAGCGCGGACTGGATCAAAAGCCGCATCGCCGAGTGTCGCAAACGGGGCATCATACTGCGCACGACAATGATCGTGGGCTTCCCCGGCGAGACGGACGCCCAGTTCCAAACCCTGCTGGACTTCGTGAAGGAGGCCCGCTTTGAGCGCCTGGGTGCGTTTACCTACTCCGCCGAGGAGGGCACCGCCGCGGCGAAGATGCCGGACCAAATCGACGACGCGGTGAAAAACAAGCGCCTGGACCAGCTGATGATGCTGCAACAGGCCATCTCCATGGAGGCGAATGAGGCCCGCGTCGGCACCGAATGCGAGGTGCTGGTGGACGGCTTCGACGAGGAGCAGGGCCGCTTCTACGGCAGGAGCCTGCTGGAGGCCCCGGAGAGCGACGGCTGCGTCTGGCTGGAGGCTGACCATGAGCTGACTCCCGGCGAATACGTGCGGGTAAGGATCACCGGCGCGGACGCCTACGACCTTGAAGGAACGCTGATCGAGTGAGGTGACCGATATGAACCTACCGAACAAACTGACCCTGCTGCGGGTCTGCATGATCCCCTTCTTCGTGATCTTTGCCCGGATGGACGCCTTCTGGGCCCAGTGCGTGGCCGTGGGCATCTACGCGCTGGCCTGTATTACCGACACGCTGGACGGCCATATCGCCCGCTCCCGCAACCTGATCACCGACTTTGGCAAGTTCATGGACCCCATCGCCGACAAGCTGCTGGTGATGAGCGCCCTGGTGGTGCTCACCGCCCAGGGCCGTATGCCCGACTGGGTGTGCATACTGATGCTGGCCAGGGAATTCCTGGTCTCCGGGTTCCGTCTGGTGGCGGTGGAAAACGGGCGGGTGATCGCCGCGGGTCCCCTGGGCAAGCTGAAGACCGTTTTCCAGATGATCGCCACCATCGCCCTGATGCTGCTGGTGCCCGTGGAGGGCGCGCCCCTGCTGGGCAACGGCGGCGTGATCTTCGCCAATGTGCTCATGTACATCGCCCTGGCCCTGACCGTCGTCAGCGGCGCGGATTACCTGATCCGGAACAGGGATTGCATCAAGGATATGTAATCGTGAAAGGAAGATAAGCCATGAACAAATGGTCCCGCATCAACTACCACCCGAACCTGCCCCTCGGCGCGGACGGCACGCGGGTCACGGCCAGCGCGGCCCACATCCGGCTGAGCCGGGACGCGGCCCGGGAGGGCATGGTGCTTCTGAAGAACGAGGACGGCGCGCTGCCCCTGGCTCGTGGCGCGAAGGTGGCATTATTTGGAAAAGGCACCTTCGACTACGTAAAGGGGGGCGGCGGCAGCGGCGACGTGACGGTGCCCTATGTGCGCAATCTCTCCGACGGCATGCACGCCTATCCCGACCGGGTAACGGTATTCGAGGAAACGGATGCCTTCTACCGGGTCCATGTCAACGCCGGCTATGCTGCCGGGCGGGAACCCGGCACGGTGGAGGAGCCCGAGCTGCCCGAGGCGCTGGTGCGGCGCGCCGCAGCCTTCGCGGACACGGCCATCATCTCCATCAGCCGCTTTTCCAGCGAGGGCTGGGATCGCAAGAGTGCCTTCGATAAAATCGAAAGCCACAAGGGCGTCTGGAATGATGACCCCCGCTATAAACTGACACAGGCTATGTTCCCCAAGGGGGACTACGTGCTGACAGACGCCGAAGCCGCCATGATCGAAAGAGTCACCACAGCCTTCGACAGGGTTATCGTGGTGCTGAACGTGGGCAGCGTGTTCGATACCTCGTTTTTCAGGGACAATCCCGCTATACAGGCCGCGCTGATGGCCTGGCAGGCCGGGCTCGAGGGCGGCATCGCCGAGGCCGAGCTGCTGCTGGGCTTGGACAATCCCTCGGGCAAGCTGGCGGATACCTTCGCCGCCACGCTGGAGGACTATCCCTCCTCACCGGGCTTCTATGAATCCGACGACTACGTGGATTACGAGGACGACATCTACGTGGGCTACCGCTACTTCGAGACCGTTCCCGGCGCGGCCGAAAAGGTGAATTATCCCTTCGGCTTCGGCCTGTCCTACACCCGATTTGAGCTTTCAAAGCCCGAGGTGCGCGTCGAGGACGACACCATCGCGGTCCGCGCCGTCGTGACCAACGCGGGCGGCATGGCGGGCAAGGAGGTCGTGCAGGTCTACTTCTCCGCGCCCCAGGGCAGGCTGGGCAAGCCCGCCCGCCAACTTGCCGGCTGGCAGAAAACCCGCAGGCTGCTTCCCGGCGAGACCCAGCGGATTGAAATCCGATTCCCCGTCGGCAGTATGGCCTCCTATGACGACCTGGGCAAAGTGCGCAAGTCGGCCTGGGTGCTGGAGGCGGGGGAATACCGCTTCTTCGTGGGCACGGATGTGCGCGCCGCGACGCAGGCGGACGCGGTCTACGCGCTCAAGGACGACAGGATCGTAGAGCAGCTCACGGCCCGCATGGTCCCCACCCAGCTGAAAAAACGCATGCTGGCCGACGGCAGCTACGAGGCGCTGCCCCAGGGTACGCCCAACGACCCCGACGCCGACGCCCTGGGTCGCATGCCCGACGAGCTGTGCGAGGGCCTCAGACCCGCGGTGCGTCCCATACCCGCCACCCCGATGTTCCGTGGGAACCCGAACCGCCAGCTCTCGGAGGTGGCCACCGGGGAGATCACGCTGGACGAATTCATCGCACAGCTTTCCGAAGAAAACCTCGCCTGGATGCTTGGCGGACAGCCCAACGCGGGCGTGGCCAACACCTTCGGCTATGGCAATCTGCCCCTGTACGGCGTGCCCAACGCCATGACCGCCGACGGCCCCGCCGGCCTGCGCATACAGCCCGAGGTGGGCGTGGTGACCACAGCCTTCCCCTGTGCCTGCCTGCTGGCCTGCACCTGGAACCCGGAGGTCACCGAAGCCGTGGGCCGCGCCGCCGGGGAGGAGGTCAGGGAGAACAACATCGGCGCGTGGCTGGCCCCGGCCATCAACATCCATCGCAACCCGCTGTGCGGCAGGAACTTTGAGTACTATTCCGAGGACCCGCTGCTCACCGGCCACCTGGCAGGCGCGCTGGTGCGGGGCGTACAGAGCAACGGCGTTGCCGCCACGGCCAAGCACCTTGCCCTGAACAACAAGGAGACCAACCGCAAGCAGTGCGATTCCCGGGCCTCTGAGCGTGCCATCCGGGAAATCTACCTGAAGGCCTTCGAGATCATTGTGAAGGATTACGACGTCTGGAGCATCATGACCAGCTACAACATCATCAACGGTCATCGCGCCAGCGAAAATGCCGACATGCTGAACGGTATCCTCCGCGGGGAATGGGGCTACACCGGCATGGTCACCACCGATTGGTGGACCATGGGCGAGCACTACAAGGAGTGCGCCGCCGGCAACGACGTCAAGATGGGCTGCGGCTTCCCCGAGAGGCTGCTGGAGGCGATGAAGGTCGGGGCCCTGACCCGCACTGAAATGGAACTGGCCGCGAAGCACATACTGGGACTGATTCTGAAGCTGGATTGACGGGTCCTTTCGCTTGAAAACGACCACAACACATCAAAGGGAAAAGGGATAATAATGGGTACCGGCACAAAAAACAAGAAAACCTATCTGGAGCTTCTGCGCATCATCTGCGCCGGCCTGGTGATTTTTAACCATATTCCCGGCTATACGCTATACCAGACAATCGGGGGAAGCAGTCGCTTTCTTTGTATGTTCCTGACAATGCTGACGCGCATCAATGTGCCGATCTTTTTCATGATCTCAGGCACACTGCTGCTTGGCAGGCAGGAGGATTACAGGACCGTACTCAAAAAAAGGGTGACCAGAGTCATGATTCTGATTGCCTTTGCCGAGATCGCCTACTACTTCTGCAATCTGTACAAGCTGAACCGCATACAAAACAAGCCGACCCCCTTTGATGTCGGTTTTCTGGTTCGGGGCGTATTCTCGGGAGCGGCGGGTCCCACGGCCTATTGGTATTTTTACGCCTACCTCGGCTTTGTGCTGATGTTGCCTTTGCTGAGGCGCATTGCCCAGGGGTTGAACAAACAGGACTTCTTCGTGCTGTTGAGCCTGCACTTTCTCATAAGCTCATTTTTGCCGATACTGAATCTGGTGCTATCGATGTTCAACATTGAAGGTTTCACCCTGTATTCCAAATTTGAAGTCGTCCTCGCCACGAAGAGCGCCTTGTTTTATCCGTTGATAGGCTATTACATCGACCAAAAGGTGGATGTAAGCGCATTGTCAGCCAAATTCCTGCGCCTGCTGTCCATACTGGCCCTGATCGGCATTGCCGTTTCCTGCGCCTGCACCGATTATCAGGGAATCACCGAGGGTAAATATACCCAGGACTACGTGATGCTATTTGACTACATTACCGCGATCGCCATCTTCCTGATGATCAAGCGCCTCCTTCTCGTCGGCGCGCCCGCCATCTCAAAGGGAAGAATCGGCCAGGTCTTATGCTTTTTTGGCTCGCTCACCCTGGGCATCTACATGTTTGACCCGATGCTGCGGGTGCTTCTGCTGAAGTATTCGTCCTTTTCCAAGCATGAGCTGTCCACACTGGGTACGTCCTTCGTATGGATCGTCAAGAGCATGGCCATCGGTGGATGCCTGACGTTTTTACTCAGGCTCATTCCCGGCATAAAGAAGATACTGTAGCCTGATATTCTCAAAAACAGGCAACTGTTCATTCTTATGCAGATTCTTATTTATCGAGCTGTTGCTCGATAAATAAGAATTCAGGGATTAGGTTTTAGGTGGTGGCTCAAATCGCTACGGGATTTGTTTGATTTAATGGAAACGGCAGTGATTCCAACCCTTCTCGTATCTATACAGTCGGGTAAATTCTGATTTGGCGCGCTGAGGCGAGACAATAAAGAAAGCCGGAAACACGCCCAAAAGGCCTTCCCCTGAACCAGCAGCTCCGCTGCCTGGGGAAGGCTTTGGGCTGCCGCGTCTCCCTGCCAAATCAGAATATACGAATGGATAAAAATGGGGTACCATGATTCGCACATCCGTGCGGTCATGGTACCCTTTGTCATTGCGCTATGCGCAGTCCTCGAACATTTCTTTGGCCTGCTCCCGGGTGATCAGCACCTCCCGGGGCTTGGAGCCGTCGGCCTCCGAGACGATGCCCCGGCGGGACATTTCGTCGATGATGCGGCCGGCGCGGGCATAGCCGATACGCATCTTGCGCTGCAGCATCGAGATGGACACCTGGCCCAGATCGATGGCGATGTCCACGGCCTCGGGCAGCTTGCTGTCGTACTCGGCCTCAAACTCATCCTTCTCGGCATCGCTTCGGGTGGCGTTCTCCATGTGCTCCAGCATGTCGGGGTCATACTTCGCTTCACCGGACTGCTTGATGTACTCCACGATGGCGTGAACCTCATCGTCGGACACCCACGCGCCCTGTACGCGCATGGATTTCATGCCGTTGGGCACGAACAGCATGTCGCCGTTGCCCAGCAGCTTTTCCGCGCCGCCGTGGTCGATCATCGTGCGGCTGTCCACCTGGGAGGCGACAGAGAAGGCGATGCGAGTGGGGATGTTGGCCTTGATGATGCCGGTGATGACATTCACCGACGGCCTCTGGGTAGCGATGACCAGGTGCATGCCACAGGCGCGGGCCAGCTGGGCCAGGCGGCAGATGCTGTCCTCCACCTCGCCAGGGGAGACCATCATCAGGTCGGCCAGCTCGTCGATGATGATGACCATCTGGGGCATCAGCTTCTCGCCCTCCTTGAGGGACTTGTTGTAGCCCTTGATATCCCTCACGCCCCGCTCAGCAAACATCTTGTAACGCTTCGTCATCTCCGCCACGGCCCAGTCCAAAGCGCTGGCGGCCTTCTTCGGGTCGGTGACCACCGGGCAGACCAGGTGGGGGATGTTGTTGTAGACCGATAGCTCCACCACCTTCGGGTCGATCAGAATCAGCTTGACCTCCTCGGGGGAGGCGCGGAACAGTATCGACGCGATGATGGCGTTGATGCACACCGACTTACCGGAACCGGTCTGGCCGGCGATCAGCACATGGGGCATCTTGGCGATGTCCGCCACGATGTAACGGCCCGAATTGTCCTTGCCCAGGCCCACCGCGATGCGGCTGGGATGCTTTCGAGCTTCGACGGACTCCAGAACGTCCCTCAAACGCACCATTTCCACCTTGTCGTTGGGAATCTCCACACCCACGGCGGCCTTGCCGGGGATGGGCGCCTCGATGCGCACCGACATCGCCGCCAGGTTCAGCGCGATATCGTCGGAAAGGGACGTGATGCGGCTCACCTTCACGCCCGGGGCGGGCTGCAGTTCAAATCGGGTAACCGCGGGGCCATGGGCGATGCCCGTCAGCTTTGCGGAAATGCCAAAGCTCTGCAGTGTGTCCTCCAACAGTTTGGCCTTCTGCATGTCCCTCTGTCCGTGGGCGGAGGTGTCCTCCACCTCGCCCTGGGCCAGCAGGTCGATGGGGGGATAGTTGTATGCCGGCGGGTCGTCCTCGGAGGGCTCGGCCTCCTTCACCCGCTTCAGCTTCGGGAAGGCCTTCTTCTCGGCGATGCCGGCCTCCACCTTTTCAGCCTTGTCCGCCGTCTTTTCCGCCTTAGCCGGCATGTCAAAGGGCGGCTCATCATCGTCGGGCAGCTCGTAGGCCTCCGGCTGGATCTTCAAATCGTCGATAGAGACGTTGCTCTTTTTGTCGGCCTTCACTACAGGCACATCCGCCGGTTTTTCCTCGGGAATGTCGATAACGTCCTGTATGATCTCGCCCTTTTCATTCATCATCGAGGGGCGGTCCGGCGTAAAGCCGCTCTTGCGAGCCCGAGTCGCCTTGCCCTGCTTTTCGGCCCTGTCGAAGGACGCGCTTTCGGCCTCCAGGCGGTCGAAATCGTCGGCGACGTCAAACAACTCATCCTCGACGTCCTGCTTCTTCCGTGCCGCCTTCTCCATGTCCTCGTTGTACAGCTTTTTGTGACTTCGCGGCAGATTCTGGACTGTGGCTTGCGCATCCGGAGCAGTCCTGGGCCGCTGGCGCGCCGGGGCGGGGCTTACATTCACGCCCTCCATGGCGGGACGACTTCTGCGCACGGGCTGATTCGCCGCCCTGGCGGGACGAGGCGCCGGGGCTTCCATCCTGGAGGCATTGGCGCGGGCGGGTCGCCTGGCAGGCCTGTCCACGGGCGTACCCTTGCCGCCCACCACATCCTCGCTGTAGGGGTCCCTGGACGGTCCGCGATTTGACCGGCGGGCAGGTTTGGCCGGCGCTTCATCGAACATTTGTTCTTCTTCCAAACGCGCTCTGCGGGCTTCGCTCAGCCCTCCCACATAGCGTACAACCTTGCTCATGCGGCCAGTGGCCGTCACCAGCAGCACCGCCAGCAGCAGTGTGGCGATAAAGCCGCCTGCGACGCCCAGGTTATGGTACAGCGGCCAGGCCAGCAGTGCGCCGATCGCGCCGCCGCCCTTACCATAGCTATAGGATTTTGAAACGAAATTTGCAAAGGTCTGTATCGTCATGCGCTCGCGGCAGATGCGCTCAGCGAAGAACAGGTGCACCGCCGTGAACAGACACACGAACAGCAGGGCGTCACAGGTGATGACCAGCGGGGAAGTACGCCTGCCACGGGCGGAGCCGATGCAAAGCACGCCGATCCAGGCCAGGATCAGTGGCAGCACAAAGGCCACGTCGCCGCCCAGGGCGCACATGATATTTTTGATTTCTCCCATGCTGGTCCCGGGTTGGGGAGAGGCAAAGCAGATATACATAAGCAGTATCGCCATGCCGAACAAGGCCACCGACGCTAAAATTTTGCCCGGCACATTGCTGCCCCTGTCTCTTTCCTCAAATTGTCGCTTGTTTACCGCTCTTGCAGTCATTGCATCAATCCCCCGTTTATATCCTTACCCCTCGACACAAAACTCCCACCTGATCCTCATTTAACAGTATCAGATGGGGTTTTGTCACGATTCTGTCCAATTACTCTCAGCCACCAACCAGGCTTGTCACCAGCGTTTTGACGTTCAGGAAATCCATTTGCATCACATAGCTGTATAAGGCCGAGCCATTTCTCAGGCTATCCGCAAATTCAGGCGATACGATCTGGACAATGGCCGGCACCAGGCACATCACCAGCACCACGATCACAAGACCCCTGGCCACGCCGAAGATGCCGCCCAGCAGCCAGTCGAAGCCCCGAACCAGCGGAAATGAGATCACGTGGTCCAGCAGGTTGACCACCAGGCACACCAGCGCATACAGCGCGATGAAGCACAGCAGGAAGGCCAACACATTGAACACCGCCTGCCAGATGGTCTGGTCCAGGTAATCGGCCAGAGTATTGATCCCCAGGCGCTGGAACATCTGCGCCCGGACGTTGGCCTCGAAGGCCTTGGAAATCACCTGGAGCTTGTCAGACACTGAGGCCACGGCGGCCTGTATCGCCGATTCACCGCCGGCGATGACCTCTGAAACCGTGCTGACCGCCTGGGTGTGGGACTGAAAGAAGTTTTCTGGCTCCAGGTACTGGTTCAGCACCGCCATCAGTGTCTGGTTGGACAGGGCCAGCTGAGCCACCTTCGGATAGAGCTGTTGTGCGCCAAACCAGGCGCCCACAAATCCGACGGTTGTGAGCAGCGACGTGATAAAACCCCGGTACATACCCGATATCAGGTAAAACGCGAGGATCACGATGATCGTGATATCCAACAGATTGAGGTTCATTATTTATCCCCCTTCGAAGGAAGTTTGCCCTTGCCGTATAACATACCCATTTTTTGCCTTTCCATACGCGCAGGCTATGACAGATTCAGCATGTAGATGATATTGCCGCTGCCAAGGATGGCCATGTTGTCCGATGTCACGCCGTATACCTTGTCAAACTGCATCGGCAGGGCATAGGCCGTCACCTTCGGGCTGCCCCGGGTGGCGATGGACACATACCCTTCGGTTGAAAAGCCGTATACGCGATCGTTACGGGCGATCAGCATCTGACAGCCGTAGGGCATGCGCACCTGCTGATCCAGGTTGGCGCGGACCATCCGCACATCCTGCATGCCCGACCGGGAATCATACTGCCCATTGGGCACGAAGGCCATCAGAGGATCGTCCTGTATATCCTCCTCCAACGCGGCCATATACCAGCCATACACCTTTTTGCGGCGCGACCTGTCCTCCTTACCGGTATAATCATAGATCTTCAGGAAGGTATCACCCACACAGCAGAAGTACGAGGACTGGAACACCACGCCGTACATCAGCTGTTCGTTATCGTGGATGGAGCCCACCATTTCCTTGCCCGGCCTGTAGGTGTTGACGGTACAACTGGGCACGGTGCCGCTGGTGTCCAGGCTCATCACCCACAACAGCGACCCGTTTGAGAAAAAGCCGTATTCTATCACGGTCTGGTTGGTGAGCGTGATGTTGTTCACCCGCCGACCTCCTGGCTCCATGAGGACAATCGTGCTGTTGTATTCCGGTCCCAGCAGGACGGCGGTATAGCGGCTACCGACACAGGCGGAGAGCACATCCGTTTCCATCGCGCCGCTGTAGGTGGGCGTGCCGTTCTGGCTGTCGATCACCGTCAGCGATGATTCCGACCAGGCGACGACGCCGTTGGCATTGGCCCGGAAGTCGGCATTCCTGCCGATGAGGTAGGACCATTTGATCTTTCCCTCCGTCGTAACTGCATAGATATAGCTTCCGTCGTAATATACAAAGCCATCATTCACCACATGCAGTCCAAGGTTGTTCGACAGCTTCACGGCCTTGTAGTCATAGGAGCTGCGATGGGTGATATTGCTGATAATCCGTCCGGCCACCAGCGCGATGACGCAGACAAATACGACGATCAACAGAGCGATTGCCCATGGAAGGCGTGCCTTTCGGTTCCTTTCCATGGTTTTCTCCCGTAATTCAATTATTGACGCACGGCATACCCTGGGATCGTTTTCTTCTGCTGTTTTCAGCAGTGTAAAATCCTTTTCCGCCAATATCCCTTGTATACCATACCGAAACTAATTATAATTGAAGATGTTACCCGTTGCAACGACGCTGTTGTAACAAAAGCGGGCAAAAAGCGTATATTTCTGAATCATTCTTCAAACCATTACCACAATGTGGATCAGTTCATCCAATCGATGACTTATTTAGAACGAAATTGGAGTTTGACCATGGCAAACAGGATAAAAAGCAATAAAAAACCCGGAATAGGCGGAAGAATTGCGTTGGTCGTCTTTGCGGTACTGCTGCTTGGGATTGCACTGATCTTTGGGCTGGGCGTGGCCAACGCCAGTCTGATACGCATACGCAGGGCTGAAGTTGTTTTAAGTGATCTTCCCCAGACCTTCGACGGAACAACCCTGCTTTATGCGTCAGATATCGACCTCTGTGGCATCAATACGCCGTCCCGGGCCGGAATCCTTTTCAATCAGCTGCAATCGCTGAAGCCGGACATTCTTGTCCTGGGGGGCGATTACAACTCTATCAGCCTGCTGGAACGGCTGAACCAGGCAAATCAAGAGGACGTGAATTTGTCGGACAAACTCGCTGACCGGTCGGATTTCTTCTATTATATAAAGTCATTTCAGGCGCCGCTGGGGAAGTTTGCCGTCGCTTCCATCGAAGACCCGGAATGGTCTGACCTCCGCCGTGTGATGGAGGATAACGGTGTTCAACCATTATTCAATGGAAAAGTCGACATCCATGACAACGGATTCAGAATCTGGCTTGTTGGTATCTGCAGCAACGTCACCAACCTCAACGACGCCGCAAAGGCCTTTTCCAAAAATGATTGTGTTATCGCTATAGCTGAAGGACCCGACGTGTTGCCCATACTGTTGACCAGCGAAGCCAGAGACAGCGGTCAATGGATCGACCTCGCCCTGTGCGGTCACACCCACGGCGGACAGATTCAACTCTTTGGACGAAGTGTCCTCTCAGTGTCCGATACGGAACAACGATTTCTGACCGGATGGAACACCCAGAGCGGTATTCCTATTCTTACCACCGAAGGCGTTGGCTGTGAAGGGCTCAACCTGCGCCTCGGCACTGAACCGGAGATCTGGCTGATTACATTAAAGAGTCAGTAATGTTTCACGTGAAACATATTTATACTTTCAGTCGCCGATCAATCATCTCACCAATTCCTGCCACTCATAATTTTCAGTGTTTCACGTGAAACATTTTGAACGCCGATAACATTGATGCGCTATAATACTTACAGATAACGCATTGCTTTGGGGAGGTGTGCAATGAAGCCCTATATCTGCTCGGATTGTCCCAGGGAATGTCAGGCACAACGCGCAGAAAATGGTGCCGGCTTTTGCCGCATGGGTGCTGACCCGGTCATCGCCAGGGCAGCCCCCCATTACGATGAGGAACCGGTCATCAGCGGCACAAGGGGCTCAGGCGCGGTGTTTTTCAGCGGATGTACCCTTCGTTGCCGCTTTTGCCAGAACTTTCCTATCTCCCACGAAGGCTACGGCGAGGCCATCACCGTGGCGCGACTGCGACAGATCTACTTTGAACTGATCGACCAGGATGTTCATAACATCAACCTGGTCAATCCCACCCATTTTACCGAAGCCATTTTACAATCCTTGGAGGGCGGTCTGCCCGTGCCGGTGATCTGGAACAGCAGCGGCTATGAAAAGGTGGATACCCTGAAGCGCTTTAAAGGCAAAATCCAGGTCTATCTGCCGGATTTGAAGTATATCGACCAGGATTCCGCCCGAAAATACTCCGCCGCAAGGGATTATTTCAGCTACGCGGGTCCCGCGCTGAAGGAAATGCTGGGTCAGACCGGTCCCGTGGAGCTGGACGACGATGGCATCATCCGCTGTGGCACCATCGTGCGTCATCTGATTCTCCCGGGCCACGCCAGGGAATCAATGGCCATACTCGACTGGATTGCCGATGAATTGCCCGGCGCGTGGGTCAGCCTGATGGCCCAATACCTTCCCTTTGGGAATCTCAAAGGGCTGGATGAGCTGAACCGAAGGCTGACCCAGGCGGAATACGACCAGGTCGTCGATCACCTGATGGCACTTGGCCTTGAGGATGGGTTTGTACAGGAGCTGTCTTCTTCAGACGAGAAATACATTCCGAGCTTTGACCTCACAGGAGTCAGAAGCGAAAAATAGAGAGGATACACGCGAATGGAACTGCGCTTTTCTCCGCTCTTCAGCGGGTCGAGCGGTAACGCGATTTACGTGGGCTGTGACGAGGCTCACATACTGGTGGACGCCGGCATGTCAGGCAATCGAATCACCGCGGAGTTGGCGCGCATGGGCATCGACCCCAAGGGACTGAACGCCATACTCGTTACCCATGAACACGCCGACCACATCAAGGGCATCGGCATACTCTCCAGAAAATATGATCTTCCGATTTACGCCACGGAGGGCACCTGGCAGGGCATGTACAACAAAATTGGGGCCGTCAGCGAAAAAAACCGCATATTCTTCGAGCCTGGGCAGGATTTTTTTATCGGTCCCATCGACGTCACACCCTTTTCCACACCCCACGACGCCAATCAATCGGTGGGATACACCTTTGAACTGAACGGGGCAAAGCTTTCCATCGCCACGGACCTGGGTTGCGTGAAGGAGAGCTGGCTGAAATATGTCATGGGTTCCGACGCGGTGATCCTCGAGTCCAACTACGACCCCAATATGCTCACCGCCGGCCCCTATCCCTATGAACTGAAGAAGCGCATCAAATCCAGTCGCGGCCACCTTTCCAACGATGATGCCGGACACGTGGCGGCCGAGCTGGTGCGCAACGGCGCCAGTCAGATCATCCTGGGGCATCTGAGTAAGGAGAACAACTTTCCCGAGCTGGCCATGCGCACCTGCGAGCTGACGTTGCAGATGGCCGGAATCGAACCCCACGTGGATGTTGCGCTCTATGTCGCCAAGCGTGACGGCGCGACGGGCATGTTCAGCATCTCTTGCGAGATGGTATAGTGCCGGTCGCCATCAAATATACTATCGTATCTGTTCAATCGGATAAATACTGATTTGTCGCGGGCTTGCGCCCGTTTGAAGGGGGACAGGTCCCCCTTCAATACATCCTCCTCATATTTGCCTGAAATCGCAAGCGATTTCCGGGCGGCAAATCTGCAAGGAAGCCTTTTTTGCTCTGGTCGACAGGCTCCCTGCCGCAAAAAAGGCCCCGCCCGCGGCGTACACGCCGCCGCGTACGATTAAAGATCGGGGCGCT
>JAFWEL010000181.1 GCA_017512905.1 Clostridia bacterium | reverse complement strand
TGCAAGGAAGCCTTTTTTGCTCTGGTCGACAGGCTCCCTGCCGCAAAAAAGGCCCCGCCCGCGGCGTACACGCCGCCGCGTACGATTAAAGATCGGGGCGCTACCGCCCCCGATACCCCCGGTAAGTTAGCCAAAGGGGAATTCGTCATCAGCCCGATAAATCAGAATCTGCAAGCGCCAAACAGAGACATCTTGCCCCAGGGAGGACGGGCCTGAATTGCTTCGGCGGCACGGGTCCGCCATTTCTCACTTCATCTCCGATTTCAGCGCCTCCGCGAACATATTCCCCTCGCTTTCATCGCCGCGCAGCTGGCGCAGGGCCAGTATAAAGCGGCCCTCCCGGTTGGTGTAGTCGCAGGTGACCAGCAACAGCAGGCGGTCGCCGTAGCGCACGTCGATGGGGGAGCGGAACACCGAGCGCCCCCGGAGCTTCAGCACGAATTTGTCAAAGCCGTCCGGGTCGAAGATGAAGTTGCGCACGTCAAAGTAGTGGGCGTCCCCGGGGGTCATGCTGGCTGTAAAGGCGGCGAAGGCGACGTAGCTGCGGTTATCATAGATCGTGTCGAAGTGGACGACCGGGTGCTGGCGCAGGTGGTTGATGTCCCCGTAGGCGCTGAGCCGGCCGAACATGGTGTGGTTTTTCATGTTGTGGCCGTAGACGATCAGGCAGTCGTCCTCGGGCACCAGGCGGTTCATGCCGTCCAGGAACAGCGTGCCCTCCGGGGCCTCCGCGCCCTCAAAGCTGTGGTCGAGATAATGCTCGTTGTCGTCGGGGCGCTGTACCACGGGCAGGGAGAGCATCCCCTCGATCTCCAGAAAGCCCACCGTGTCCGGGTTGGCCGCCAGCAGTGCGGCGAAGCTGTCCTGCACCGGCGGGGGTGTGGGCAGCGCGATCACCAGCGTGTCGCCGTCGGGGGTGGGAATGGGCTCGTCCACCGCCACGGGCATGTCGGCGTCCGGACCGGCGGCGGGCGGCGGGACCGGCGTCGCCGAGGCATCGGCAGTGGCCGCGACGATGGGCTCGTCCACCGCCACGGGCATGTCGGCATCCGGTCCGACGGCGGGCACGGGGGTGGGGGAAGGCGTGGACGCTTCGGTGGGCAGCGGGGTGGGCGGGACCGTCCCGGTGGGCCGCGGCGTCGCCGTGGGCGGGATGCTTGTCGGCGTGAGGGTCGCTTCCCGGCCGCCGTACATCCGGGCATAGCGCTCGCCCTCGGCCCGGATGCGGCCCAGGTTCAGGTACCACTGGGCCACGTATAACCCCAGGCCAAGCAGCATCGCCGCGAGGGCGACGCAAAATGCCGTCGCCACGATGTTCCGGGGCTTCCGCCGCCGCTTCTGTCCGTCCCGATGCCCTTGCTTCATGTTTGCCTCCAGGTTTGCCTTTGTTGCCCTCCATTATAATGCCTGAGCGAAGGAATTGCAAGGGCAAGGCGAAGCCCCTCAATTGGAATGCAAATCGCAAGGGGAAGCGGTGCAGTTGTGGCCGATTTGATTGATATATACCCATATAGGGAAATAATATAAGGGTATATATAAAGCGGCCACAACTGCCCCGGACCTGCATAACGGACCCCGTCCCCTCATAGGCTGGAGGTGAAAACGCATTCAGGAGGCGGGGCCCATGGATCAGAATACACTCTACCGGGACATCGCGGGCCGCTGCGACGGGGACATTTACCTCGGCGTCGTCGGGCCGGTCCGCACCGGGAAATCAACCTTCATCAAGCGGTTCATGGAGCTGCTTGTGCTGCCCAACATCGCCGGGGACAGCGCCAGGGACCGCACTGTGGATGCGCTGCCCCAGAGCGGCGCGGGCCGTACCATCATGACCACCCAGCCGCGCTTTGTGCCCGACGAGGCCGTGGAGGTGCGCCTGCGGGAGGGCGCGACGGCTCGGGTGCGGCTGGTGGACTGTGTGGGCTACCTGATCCCGGGGGTGCTGGGGCTCAGCGAGGACGGCGACGCCCGCATGGTGCGCACGCCCTGGTTCGACCACGACATCCCCTTCGACGAGGCGGCGGAGCTGGGCACCCGGCGGGTGATCCGGGAGCACTCCACCATCGGCGCGGTGGTCACCACCGACGGCAGCGTGGTGGACATGCCCCGCTCGGCCTACGAGGCGGCGGAGGCGCGGGTCATCGGCGAGCTGAAAGCCCTGGGGAAGCCCTTCGTCATCGTGCTCAATTCCAGGACACCCACCGCGCCGGAGACCCTGCGGCTGGCTGACGGCCTGGAGCGGCAGCACGGGGTCCCCGTACACGCCATCAACGCCCAGGAGATGCGCCTGGAGGACCTGAACGCGCTGCTGGAGAGCCTGCTGTTCGAGTTCCCCATCCGCGAGGTGCGCATCCAGACGCCCGCCTGGCTCACGGCGCTGGCGGACGACCACTGGCTGGGCAAATCGGTGCTGGACACCGTGCGGGAGGCCGCGGGCCGGATGCGCCGCGTGGGGGACCACCCCCTGCTGAAGGCGGCGCTGGACGGCAATGAATACACCGAGGACGCTCTCCCAGCGCGCATCGACCTGAACCAGGGCGCGCTGGAATACCGGCTGAGCCTGAAGGACGGCCTGTTTTACCGGGTGCTGGGCGAGGCCTGTGGCGAGAATATCGAGGGCGAGGCCCATCTGTTCGACCTGATGAAGCAGCTGGTGGCCGCGAAGCGCTCCTACGACCGGGTGGCCGGCGCGTTGGAGCAGGCCCGGGAGAGCGGCTACGGCGTGGTGACGCCGGCGCTGGACGAGCTGACGCTGCGGCCGCCGGAGCTGGCGCGGCAGGGCAATCACTACGGCGTTCGCCTGCGGGCCACCGCGCCGTCGCTGCACCTGATCCGGGCTGACATCCAGACCGAGGTCAACCCCTTCGCCGGCTCCCAGAGCCAGTCCGAGGAGCTGGCCCGGTCCCTGAAGGAAAAGCTGGATGCCGGCGGCGACGCCATCTGGGAGACGGAGATCTTCGGCAAGACCCTCAGCGACCTGGTGAAGGAAGGGGTCAACGGCAAGCTGGCTCGCCTGCCCGAGGACGCCCGCCAAAAGCTCCGCCAGGCCCTGGAGAAGGTGATCAATGAAGGAAATGGGGGGATGATCTGTATTATGCTGTGAGAATTTTAGGTTTTAGGTTTTGGGTTTTAGGGGTTAGGTGAAGGATTGAGGTTGTTCAGTCGTAGGAAAATTCTGATTTGTCGGGCTGACGCCCGTTTGAAGGGGGACAGGTCCCCCTTCAATACATCCTCCTCAGATTTGCCTGAAATCGTCCTAAAGGACTAGAGTGTGTTTCAAAATGCATAACGGCCCAGATTATGCAAGGAGTATGCGAATGCAGGCCAAATGGACGAAGGAGAGGAAGCGGGAGGCAAGCTTGTCATAGCGCATGGCGACACGGCGGAACTCCTTGA
>JAFWEL010000154.1 GCA_017512905.1 Clostridia bacterium | reverse complement strand
TCCCAGTCGGGCGGGCAAGCGCGCCCTTTGTGGGAATCCACATGCACCGGCAAAGCCGGTACATGTGATTGAAATGATGCCTGTTCGCAATACTTTGGCAATATTATTAGCGTTTATGTAATTCATGCGTTTGCCCTGCGCCGGGAATCCATTCCCGCGTCCGCACGCCATAGCGGCGGCGTCCGCGCCGCCATCGGTTCCTCTGTAGACCTCGAAACCGGTGGCGGCACAGGCGCCGCCGCTCATTCACGGAACAGCCCCGACGAATCCTGAGCATCGTTGACCGCAGCGAGACAACGGCAGGGCGGAAAAGATGCCCGCAGAGGGTTGCATTTTAGATTGAAACAGTATTACTCACTCCAGATGCTCCCGCCCCAGGCGGAAGGCCACGGAGCGCTTCAGGTACTCCAGGTACTCCATGTCCCGGCACATGGCCTTGCCGGGGGTGTCGGACAGCTTGGCAACGGCGCGGCCGTTCACCGTCTGCAGCTTGATGACGATGTTCAGCGCCTCTTCGCAGGTGTCGTTGGAGCAGAAGGTGCCGATGCCGAAGGACACCTTCACCCGGTCGCGGAAGTAGTCGTACAGCGCCTGGGCCCGGTCGAAATTCAGGCTGTCGCTGAACAGCAGCATCTTCGTGCGGGGATCGACGCCGTAATGCTTGTAGTGGTCGATCATCTTCTCGCCCCAGGCGTAGGGGTCGCCGCTGTCGTGGCGCACGCCGTTGAAGTTGTTGACCATGGCCCGGTTGAAGTCCAGCAGGAACAGGTCGGTGGTCACGGTGTCCGTCAGCGCGGTGCCGTTGTCGCCCCGGTATTCGTCGTACCAGTCGTCCAGGGCGTAGTGGTTGGTGTAGGCCAGGGGGATGGAGTCGATGCCCTGGTACATCTGCACGAACTCGTGGGCATAGGTGCCGATGGGCTTCAGGTTGTACTTGCGGGCCAGATAGACGTTGCTGGTGCCCATGCAATTCTCGGTCTCGTTGGCGAAGCGGCGCACCACCTCGTCCTCCCACTCCCGGGACAGCCTGCGCCGGCAGCCGAACTCGGCGAACTGGAAGGTATACCGGCCGAACTGGAAGTCCTTGATCTTGGCGTCCAGCTTTTCCCGGGCCGAGGCCAGCAGCGTGTTGTAGTCGTAGCGCATGCGGAAGTAGACCTCGTTGACGATCTCCAGCAGGTAGATTTCAAACTGCATCGCCGAGAACAGCGGCCCCCGCACCACGATGCTCAGCTCGCCGTCGTCGGACAGCGAGGTTTCCACATAGTCCCGCAGCGGCCGCCACAGGCGCAGGAATTCCACGTAGTCGCTCTTGATAAAGCGAATGGAGCGCAGGTAATCCAGCTCGTCCCGCTGGAAGGACAGCGTGCACAGGTGGTCGATCTGGGCGTTGATCTCCTCGAACATCTCCCGGGTGAACACGATGCCCTCGTTGCGGCAGCGGAAGTAATATTCGCCGTTCAGGTCGGTATGCTTGTGGAAGATCACCTGGTCCATATTGAACTTGTAGAGGTCGGTGTCCAGCAGGGACACGACAATGGGGGCGAATTTCATCTATAGTTCCTCCTGTTCGGAATGGTCTGTTCTGAGCATCGACAAAATCTCCGGGGGCACCAGCGCGCCGACCTCCCGCCAGAGGGCCTCGATCTGCCACAGCCGCTGCCGCACCGCCGTGGAGGAGACGCCGCGCAGCGCCTCCGGCGTTTCAACCACCTGTATGTATTCCGCCAGGGACGCCAGGTAGGGGTCCTGCCGGATCATGGCCGCGCATTCATCCGCGCCCCGGCCGCAGCACACGAACCCGAATTCCCGGGCGATGTCCTCCACGTGCCGCCAGCCGTGCTCCAGCTCCGCCAGCTTGTCCGAGCCCATCAGCAGCGCCGGCTCATAGCCCGCGTCCCGCAGGTGGCAGAGGGTTTCATAGGTGCGGGGCTGGACCTGGGCCCGGATCTCCCAATCCGTCACTTCCATCCAGGGGCGGCTGGCCGCGGCGCGGCGGAGCATCTCCAGGCGCTGGCGGTCGGTGTAGGCGTAGTCCTTGCCCTGCTCGTCCCGGATGTACACCGACTTAGAGGGCACGTAGACCACGCCCTCCCGGCCGGTCGCCGCCATGGCGATCCGGGCCATATCGATGTGGGCGACGGTGGGCGGGTTGAAGGCGCCAAAGAAGGCCAGCACCCGCCTCACGGCCGCGCCTCCGCCCCGAAGGGATCGAGTATCTGCGGCATGCGCCGCTTGAACATGTTGCCCTGTTCCTTTGCGCGGATCTTCGCGTCGGTCTCCGGGTCGCCGCAGGTGCCCAGGCGGATGAAGGCGTGGATATCGGCGTACCGCAGGCCCAGGTTTTCCTCGTCGCTCTTGCCGGACAGCCCGTCGGTGGGGGTCTTGACCACCAGGTCCCGGGGCAGCTCGGGCATGGTCAGGCCCACCTGCACCACCTCGACGCTGGTCAGCGCCCCCAGCAGCGAAAAGTCGCAGGAGGTGTCCCCGTCCTTGGTGCAATAGCCCACGGTGGCCTCGGAGAGGTTGCCGGTGCCCACCAGCCGCGCCCCCAGGGCCTGGCAGACGTAGCGCAGGGTGGTCATCCTCAGGCGGGGGCCGACGTTGATGTCGCTCTCCCGGCTGTAGGGGATGGCGAATTCGCCCTCGCCGGCGGTGGCTTCCCGCTGGTCGGTGACGGCCTTCAGGGCCTCGTGCATCGCGCCAATGTTGATCGTGCGCCGGTTGATGCCCAGGGCCTCGCAGACCCGCCGGCTGTCGGAGATGTCCTTCTGCTCGCCGTCGGGCAGCATCACGCCGTACACGTTTTCCGGCCCCAGGGCCCGGGCGCACAGCGCCGCGCAGACGGTGGAATCCTTGCCGCCGGAGACGCCCAGCACCACCCGGGTGAAGCCCTGCCGCGCGGCCAGCGCCCGGATCGCCGCGACGAGGCCGTCCCGGGCCCGCGCGGCGTCGAAGGAATACTGATTCATGCTCGATCCTCCTTCGGGTCAGATCACGTCGATCTGGCAGCTGGCCATGACCTGAAGCGCCGCCTCGTGCTTCTCGGGCGTCGAGCCGGCGCAGCAATTCCGGCGCACGATGATGTCCGCCTCAGGGAAGGCCGTCTTCAGGATCAGGGCGTTGGAGATCACGCAGATGTCGGTGCACAGGCCGACCAGCTCGATCTGCAGCTCGTCCGCGTCTGCCGCCTGCTCTTCAATGATCGCGGGCAGGCGGATGCTGCCGAAGGCGGTCTTCTGCACCTGCTCGCAGCCATCCAGCAGCGCCACCAGGCCGGAGCCTACGCGCCAGCCCTCGGTGCCCCGGATGCAGTGGGGCACCGGCAGCCAGCGGCCCTCCCGGGTCTCCATATAGTCGTCGCCGTGGGTGTCCAACGTGGCGATGACGGTGTCCCCCGCCGCCTTGGCTTCCCGGACCCGCTGGATCACCGCGGGCACGATGGCCTTGGCCTCGGGAGTGCCCAGGCTGCCGTCGATAAAGTCACCCTGCATGTCAACGACGATCAAAAAACGCTTCTTCATGATTAAAACCTCCTGTTGTCATGGGTTGATGATATTGGTTTGAGGGTAATGATCAGAATTCAGTATCCGCCGCGCTTCCATATAGTACCGCTTCTCGGTGGCCTCCCCCATGGAGAAGGTCTTGCGGGGCAGCACGCCGTGGCGGCGGATGGCGTCGAACAACTCGCCCTTGTCGAAGGCCCGGGGCATGATGCCCAGGGTGTCGGGCCGGTTCACCAGCGACCGGAGGGCGGCCTCGCCGTGGATGTAGTCGATGCGCGCCTCGGGATGTGCGGCCAGCCAGCCGTCCAGGAAGGCCTGGAGCCGTCCCAGCGGGTGTTCGGCGGACCTGAAGCGCCAGGTGTGGCCCGCGCCGTCGAAGGCCACCAGGTCGTCCCCCTCCCCCAGCTCCGCGCCGTCGGCGCGCAGGGCTTCGCGGTAAGCGTCCATCACCGCCACGGGGTCCACGCCGAACAGCGCCCGGTGGATGGGCTCGAACACCAGCGCCGGGCAGGCCAGGTTCACCAGCTCCACCAGCGCGTAGCGGGCCGGGTGGCTCTCCCGCGCCTGGGGGGGCAGCGTATCCCGCAGATCCAGCCAGCACTGCCGCGCCGCCGCCAGGGAGTGGTTGCCGTCGCCCACGGCGTACAGCAGCCCGTCGGCCTTCGCGTTCAGCGCGTCGATGGCGTCGAACACGCCCCGGGTCGCCTCGCCCTCCACGGCCCAGCCCCGCAGGTGGCCGCCGCCCAGCATCAGCTCGAAGTCGTACAGCTTGCGCAGGTCATCCCGCCGTTCCAGCAGCGGCTCGATCACCGTGCAATCGGGGTCGTCGATCAGCATCATCACGTGGGGCAGCTCCACCGGCGCGCCGGCGCGGATGCGCGCCCTCGGCGGCACCCGCTCCAGCACCGTGCCCTCGGTGGGCCGGATCAGGCTGGCGGAGCCGGGGTTGAAGTCGTAGGCCTCCAGGTCCAGCGCCGCCACCAGTCCCGGGCGGACCCCCGCGGCGGTTTCCCGCTCAATCAGCACAAAGCCGTCCGCCACCGCCGTTTCCAGGGTGCCGTCCGCCAGGTAGGCGGCCATGGCCTCGTGAATGGCCGGTATCCGCGCCTCCCCCTCGTCCAGCCAGGCCTCCGGCAGGATCAGCCGCAGCGCGGAGGGGGCCTCCCCCACCAGCGCGTCGGCCCTCTGCCAATATTCCGGCTGGGCCGTGAACTGGTCGCAGGCCACCACCGCCCACTTTTCCAGGGCGACGCCGGCCCGGGGCAGCAGGATCCGGGCCGTATGCAAGGCGTTGTTCATGTCAATTCTCCTTATGTGTCTGTTCGGTCAGATCAATTCTGATTTATCGGGGTGTTGGTGGAATCGCAAAGTGTAGTGCAAAGGGAACAGGGAACAGTCAACAGGGAACAGGAATGGCTGCTGCCGCGAAGACATCGAAATCGTTCGTGTTGTAGCGGCGGCTCCTGGGCCGCC
>JAFWEL010000180.1 GCA_017512905.1 Clostridia bacterium | reverse complement strand
ACCAGAGCAAAAAAGGCTTCCTTGCAGATTTGCCGCCCGGAAATCGCCTGCGATTTCAGGCAAATCTGAGGAGGATGTATTGAAGGGGGACCTGTCCCCCTTCAAACGGGCGCAAGCCCGCGACAAATCAGAATTTCCCTGCGTCCTCTATCATGCGACTGCCGTTTTTTATTTTCCTATTGCCTTTTTGGGCGGAGTATGATACACTGTAAGCAGATAAGCAAATATTATTATGTAACTCGAGTGAATAAATATGCATTATGGAGGCTGCCATGATTGATGTCAAGCTATTGACACTTCTGAAAGTGTATGAGACGGGCAATTATACCCGCGCGGCGGAGCAGCTTTCATTGACGCAGCCCGCCGTCAGCCAGCATATCAAGCAGATCGAAAAGGAGCTGAACACCAGCCTGTTTGTGCGCAGCGGCGGCAAGATCCGACCCACGCCCGATGGCAAGCTGGTGATTGAGTATGCCGAGCGGGTGTTTTCGCTGTATGAGAACCTGCAACAGGCCCTGCGCGACCAGCAGCGCAGCATCGAGCGGCTGCGGGTGGGCATCACCCACACCTCCGAGAGCAACGTGGTGACGGAGGTGCTGGCCAAGTACGCCGGGCAGAACGAGAACCTGAGCATCACGATCCAGACTGATACGATAAATAATCTTTATGCCATGCTAAAAAATTATAAGATTGATATCGCCATCGTCGAGGGCGCGGTGCAGGATCCCAGCATCAATTCCATCATGCTGGACACCGATTTCCTGGTGTGCGCGGTGTCCAACGAGAGCCCGCTGGCGAAGCAGAGCATCGTCACGCTGGACGAGCTGAAGCGGGAGCGGCTGATCCTGCGGCTGCCCAGCTCCGGCACCCGGAACCTGTTTGCCGCCCACCTGGAGAGCCGCAATATCTCCATCGACGAATTCAACGTCACCCTCGAGGTGGACAACATCGCCACGATCAAGGACCTGATCCGCCGCAACTACGGCGTGTCCATACTGCCCCGCAGCGCCTGCATGGACGAGCTGAAGAAGGGCAAGATGACCGTGCTGCCCATCGAAAACCTCAGCATGATCCGGGAGATGAACATACTCTACCACAAGAGCTTCCGCCACGCGGACATTCTCCAGGACATCGTACGCATCTACAATGAGTCCGTCCGGTTTTACAAGAACGGGGGGCAGAGAGGGGAAAACCATGCGCATACTCTTTACCAATGACGACGGCATCCACGCGCCGGGGCTGAGGACACTGGTTAGGACGTTTTCCCGGGCCGGGCATACGGCCTATGTCTGCGCGCCGGACCGGGAGCGATCCGGGGCCAGCCACAGCTCCACGCTGGCCGTTCCCCTGCGGGCCATGCCCATGGAGGTGCCCGGGGCGGCCGCGGCCTGGGCGGCGGAGGGAACGCCCTCCGACTGTGCCAGCCTGGGGCTGTTCCTGTGCCGGGAGGCGGGCGTGGACCTGGTGATCTCCGGCATCAACCGGGGCATGAACCAGGGCGGGGCCTGCATCTACTCCGGCACGGTGGGCGCGGCGATGGAGGCCGCGATGCAGGGCGTCCAGGCGCTGGCGGTGTCCCTGTGCGTGGGGCCCGCTCACGGCGAGGACCACAGCGACTACGAACCGGTGGCCCGGCTGGCGCTTCGGGTGGCCGACTGGATGAGGGGCCATCCGCTGCCCATCGGCGCGATGTATAACCTGAACGTGCCGCCCATTCCCTACGGGCAGATCCGGGGGATCAGGCCCGCCACCCTCGCGCCGCTGTTCCTGGGGCCGTCTGACTTTGACGTGCTGGAGGACGGCGGGGAGCGCCGCTACCGGCTTCGCCCCACGTCGCTGCACACCTTCGACGACCCGGATTGCGACATCTGCGGGACCGACCGGGGCTATGCCACGCTGACCCGGCTGACCTGGGATTTTCGCCTGAACGCGGACGATTCCGAGCTGGGGGAGATTGATTTATAACTCTGAGCCAAAGGAGGAATTGACATGAGCGCGGGAAAGCACTGTGAAATTGAGCGCAAATACCTGATCCGATATCCCGATATCCGGACGCTGAAGGCCCAGAAGGGGCTGGAGCAGTGGGAGATCGTGCAGATTTACCTGACGGTCTCCGGGCCGGGGGAGACCCGGCGCATCCGGCAGGTGGTGTCGGACGGCGGGATAAAATATTACAAGGCCTTTAAGCGCCGCCTGACCGACCTGACCAACGAGGAGGACGAGGGCGAGATCGACCAGCTGGAATATATCCACCTGTCCCAGCAGCAGCAGCCCGGCTGCAAGCCCCTGGGCAAGACCCGCTACCGCATCCCCTATCAGGGTCACATCCTGGAATTTGACATCTATCCCTTCTGGGAGGACCGGGCGATACTGGAGATCGAGCTGGAGCACGAGAACGAGGGCGCGGCCATCCCGGATTACGTTCAAATCATCCGCGATGTCAGCGCCGACCCAGCCTACAAGAACCGCAGCCTGGCGGAAAACGTGGTGTACGAGGATATCTGAGGAAAGAAAAGATCCCTCGCTCCTCTCTGGATGACACAGTGAGAATCGCTGTCATCCAGAGCAGAGAGAGGGATCTTTTTTCGGGAGAATTCTGATTTGTCGCGGAGCGACAAATCAGAATTTCCCCGTCTTTCCGCCAACCCCCCAATATCATCCTACGCCCCTTTGCTGCGCTTGCGGATGACCTGCATCACCACGCCCAGGGCGATCAGGCCCAGGCCGATGAAGTCGGTCAGGGTGCCGGGAATGATCAGCGCCAGGCCGCCGCCGATGGTCAGCAGGCGCTCGAGGATGTTCATGTTCGTCAGCAGGTAGCCGGACAGGCCCGCGGCCACGCCCATCATGCCCAGCGTGGCGGTGATGGTGATCAGCACCACCTCATACCACACGGTGTCGATGAACAGCAGCGCCGGGGAGGCGGCGAACACGAAGGGGATGATGAACGCGCCGATGGCCAGCCGGGTGGCGGTCACGCCGGTCTTCATCGGCTTGCCCTTGGCGATGGCCGCGCCGGCGTAGGCGGCCAGGGCCACCGGCGGCGTGATGTCGGCCACGATGCCGTAGTAGAACACGAAGAAGTGGGCGGCGATCTGGGGCACGCCCATTTGGATCAGGATCGGCGCGCAGGTGGACGCCATGATGCAGTAGGTGGCCGTGGTGGGCACGCCCATGCCCAGCACGATGCAGCAGATCATCGTCAGGAACAGGCCCAGCAGCATGCTGTTGCCGGAAACGCCCACGATGGCGCTGATCAGGCGGTTGGCCAGGCCGGTCACCGTGATGCAGCCGCAGATGCAGCCCGCGATGCCGCAGGCCACGGCCACGGTGATGCAGCTGCGTCCGCCGGCCTCCAGCGCGTCGAAGATGGTCTTCAGGTTGAAGGACTTCGGAATCTCGCCCGCCGCGCCGGACTGGTTGGCCTCGGCGGCCCGCTTATAGTAGCCGGTCAGGTTGTTGATGAAGCCCACGGCGATGGCCGTGACGATGGCCACGGCGGCGGAGAACTGCATCGTGCGGGTGTTGGAGCAGACCAGCACGATCAGCACGATCAGCGGCAGCAGCAGGTAGGTGTCCTTCAAAAGGGAGGTGAACCGGGGCAGCATCGAGCGGTCGATGCCCTTCAGGCCCAGCTTTTTGGCCTCCAGGTGCACGGCGATGAATATGCCCAGGAAGTACAGCACCGCGGGCACGATGGCGCGCACGATGATGTTGGAATAGGGCACGCCCAGGTAGTCGGCCATCAGGAAGGCCGCCGCGCCCATGATGGGGGGCATGATCTGGCCGCCGGTGGACGCCGCGGCCTCCACCGCGCCGGCGAACTCGGACCGGTAGCCGGTCTTCTTCATCATCGGGATCGTGACCGAGCCGGTGGTGACGGTGTTGCCCACGGAGCTGCCGGACACCATGCCGCACAGCGCCGAGGAGATGACGGCCACCTTCGCCGGACCGCCGGCGAACCGGCCGGTGAGGCTGTTGGCCAGGTTGATGAAGAAGCTGGACACGCCCGTCTTTTCCAGGAACGCGCCGAACACGATGAACACCACGATGTATTTTGAGCAGACGTTCACCGGCGTGCCCAGTATGGCGTTTTCGCCGTAGAACATCTCATAGCTGACCTGGGAGAGGTTTTTGCCCTTCAGGAAGGTGTAGGCGATGAAGAATATGGCCACGCACAGTATCGGCACACCCACGCTGCGGCGGCAGAGCTCCGCCAGCGACAGTATGCCCACCACCGCCAGGATGATGTAGAAGGGCTCGGTGCGCAGCACGCGGGTGCCTGCGGTGAGGATGGCCTGGGCGTTGAAGGCGTAGTACAAAAACGCGCCGCCGCCCAGCACCATCAGCACGATGTCGTACCAGGGCAGGGTGTTGGGCTTCATCTCACCCTTGCGGGCGGGATAGGTCAGGTAGCCCATGATGATGACCAGGCCCATAAACGAGGTCATGCGCGCCTGCTCCAGCATGTTGGCGAACAGGGTCACATAGATGCAAAACAGGGAAAACGCGGCCAGTATGCAGCCGACGACGATCTTGGGGGTGCCCTCCCAGACGCGGGTGTTGGATTCCCGGTCGTATTTGCGCATGACGGCTTCCACGTCCGCCGCGGTGCCGGTGGAGGTGTCGATGTCCGGCGCGTTCAGGTTCGGGTCCCGGGGTTTGTTGCTGGCCATGGAGCGGCCTCCTTTCGATGGAGTATTCTGATTTGTCGGGGAGACGAGGGAACAGGGAACAGGGAACAGGGAACAGGAATGGCGGCTGCCGCGAACATATCGATAACGTACGAGTTGTAGCGGCCCTAAAGGACTAACTTCGTGTCGCCCTAAAGGACTAACTT
>JAFWEL010000157.1 GCA_017512905.1 Clostridia bacterium | reverse complement strand
GTAGCGCCCCGATCTTTAATCGTACGCGGCGGCGTGTACGCCGCGGGCGGGGCCTTTTTTGCGACGCGAAGCTAGTCCTTCAGGGCGACGCGAAGCTAGTCCTTCAGGGCGGCAGGGAGCCTGTCGACCAGAGCAAAAAAGGCTTCCTTGCAGATTTGCCGCCCGGAAATCGCTTGCGACGCGAAGCTAGTCCTTTAGGACGATTTCAGGCAAATCTGAGGAGGATGTATTGAAGGGGGACCTGTCCCCCTTCAAACGGGCGCAAGCCCGCGACAAATCAGAATTTCTTGCCTCACAGACGCCGCGACATGATTTGATTCCCTGACCCCGCGTCAATCCTCCCCCTCGAGCCGCTGTCGGGCGACGAGGTCGGCAAACATGCCGTTCTTATCGATCAGTTCCTTATAGGTGCCGTGCTCCACGATCCGACCGCCGTCCATGACCAGTATCCGGTCGCAGTTTTTGATGGTGGACAGCCGATGGGCGATGACGATGCGGGTGCACTTCAGGCTGTCCAGCGCGTCGGAGACCTGCTTCTGGGTCACGTTGTCCAGGGCGCTGGTGGCCTCGTCGAAGATCAGTATCTTCGGCTTCGGGGCCACGGCCCGGGCGATCATGATGCGCTGCTTCTGCCCGCCGGAAACGCCGCCCTGGCCCTCGGAGATCATGGTCTGCATGCCCATGGGCATGTCCCGGATGTCGTCGGCGATACCGGCGATCTCCGCCGCCGCCCAGGCCTCCTCCAGGGTCAGCCACGGCGCGGAGATTGTGATGTTGGCGAAGATGTCGCCCTGGAACAGCTGGCCGTCCTGGGTCACCACGCCCATCTTCCGCCGCAGGGAACGGGGGTCGATGGTGTCCAGGTCCCGGCCGTCGTAGTACACCGCCCCCTTCTGGGGTTTTTCAAAGCCCAGCAGCAACCGCACCAGCGTGGACTTGCCGCAGCCCGTGCGCCCCACGACGGCCACATATTCGCCGGCGTGAATCTTCAGCGACAGGTTTTGCAGCACCCAGGGGCTGTTGTCCTCGTAGCGGAAGGACACGTGGCTCAGCTCGATGCTGCCCGACACCTGGTTTACGGGGGCCTTGTCGGCGCTGACCTCGGGCTCGGCCTTCAGGATCGGCTCGGCCATCTCCAGCACCGGCTTGATGGCCGCCACCGACACGGCGATGCCCGCCAGCGCGGTGAAGGCGCCCATTAGCTCGCCGTAGGCCGCGCTGAAGCCGTAGTATTCATGGGGTTTCACGCCGGTCTTTACGGCCAGGTAGTACAGCACGATGGTGCCCACCAGCGAAATCGCCTTCGTGAACACGCCGTTCAGCTTCAAAAACATGGGTGGGTTGTATTCCAGCTCGGCGTTCTCGGCGTAGAGCCCCGCCCACCGGGCGAAGGCCCGCTTTTCCGCGCCGGAGAGCCGGATCTTCTGGATGCCGCTGACCAGCGCGTAGCTCATGCCCGATTCCTTGGCTGTCAGCAGCATCTTCTTCCGGGAGATGCGCACCTGGGCCAGCGACGTGGCTACGCTGAGGGCAAAGGTGGCCAGCACGATCAGCACCGAGGGCACCACCAGCGCCGGCGCGAAGGCGAAGATCTGGAAGATGTACAGCAGCGACGCCAGCGAGGTCAGGCCCGTGGACAGTATATTGTCCAGCAGCATGTCGCACAGCGAGCCCACCGAGCCGGCCCGGTTGGACAGCTCGCCGGAGGAGAACCGCCGGAAGAAGCTCACCGGCAGCGACAGCACCCGCATCATCACCGACGATTCCACCGCCAGCTGGGTCTTGGTGGAGATGCGCTCCATCAGCAGCCCCCTGGCCGCTCCGATCAGCAGGTTCGCCAGCGCTGAGGACAGCAGGAACAGCGCCGTGCCCACCAGCAGCGACACGTTGTGGCTCTTCAGCACCGGCCCGGTCATGCCCGCGGACAGCCGGGGTTCGATGAAGCCCACCAGCGTCACCGCCAGCGTTGCGATCACGATCCAGATCAGATCGCCCCGGCTGATGCACTTCTTCATGAACAGCAGCAGGTCGGGAATGCCCAGCTTCTTCATGGGCAGGGGCCGGTAAAAGCACAGCGCGTCCGCCGACAGCGCCTGGGCCGTCCTGCGGTTCAGCCCCACCCGCTTGCCGGTGGCCGGGTCCACATAGCAATAGCCCGCCAGCCCCCGGGGCAGCAGCGCCACCGCCGTGCCGCTCTCCTTCAAAAAGCCCAGCATCGGCCCGAAGGCGTCCCGGTACCAGCCCGGCTCCAGCTTCACGTCCCGGGTCATCAGCCCCAGGGGCCGCAGCACCCATTCCAGCTGCGCGTCGAAGTCCCCGATCTCCTCGGGCATCTCCACCGGCTTGTAATGATAGTATTTCAGAATCTCGTCCAGCGCCGCCTTGGCGATCATGCGCCCGTCCCGAAGCCGCTGCGCCTCGTGGCCCCCCAGCACCGAGCCGGCCACCCGCACAAACGAATCCTCAAAGACCTCCTGATCGCTGCGCATCCGCTGTCGAATCTGGTCGTCAAACCATCCCATTGCTTTTCTCCCTTCGGTCGAAAAGAGCATTTAGTATTTAGTATTTAGTGAATAGCCAGGCTATCCTTGTTGTGTCAGGACATCGGTAAGGGTTTTGTATCATGACAACGGTGAGTTAGTGGTATATTGAGGTAAGGCTTGAGAGAGGGGGAACGCCAGGGCCCAAAGCTCTGAGGAGCGTAGCGACGAAGGGCTTTGGGCCCT
>JAFWEL010000027.1 GCA_017512905.1 Clostridia bacterium | reverse complement strand
CTTGCAGATTTGCCGCCCGGAAATCGCCTGCGACGCGAAGCTAGTCCTTTAGGACGATTTCAGGCAAATCTGAGGAGGATGTATTGAAGGGGGACCTGTCCCCCTTCAAACGGGCGCAAGCCCGCGACAAATCAGAATTTAATTGACACCATCATGCCAAACATCATCGAAATCACCGACATCCGCGCCCCGGAGCTGGATCCCTATGTCCGGCTGACGGAGGCGCAATTGAAAAACCGCCTTCATCCGGAGGACGGTTTGTTCATCGCTGAGAGCCCGAAGGTGATTGGCTACGCCCTGGACGCGGGGTACACGCCGGTCTCGCTATTGATGGAGCGCCGGCACATCGCCGGCAAGTCCGCCGCGCTACCGGCGCGGGTGGGCGATATTCCCGTATACACCGCCGACGGGGACGTGCTGCGCGCCCTCACCGGCTACCCGCTGACCCGGGGCGTGCTGTGCGCCATGCGCCGCAGGCCTCTGCCCACGGTGGAGGCGGTATGCAGCCATGCCCGCCGGGTGGCCGTGCTGGAGGGCATCGTGGACACCACCAACATCGGGGCCATCTTTCGCTCCGCCGCGGCCCTGGGCGTGGACGGGGTGCTGCTGACGCCCACCACCTGCGACCCGCTGAACCGCCGGGCCGTGCGGGTCAGCATGGGCACGGTGTTCCAGGTGCCCTGGACCCGCATCGGAAACACCCCCGCCGACTGGCCGGAGGCGGGTCTGAAGACACTCGGCGCACTGGGCTTCCGTTCTGTGGCCCTGGCCCTGACGGACGATTCCGTAGATATCGACGATCCCCGGCTGCTGTCCCAATCAAAACTGGCCATGGTGCTGGGCACCGAGGGCGACGGGCTGGCCCAGTCTACCATCGCAAACTGCGACTTCACCACCCGGATTCCCATGGCCCACGGCGTGGACTCCCTGAACGTCGCCGCTGCCGGGGCCGTCGCCTTCTGGACGCTGTGCCGCAGAAGATCCGGCGAATAACATGACAAAAGCGCCTCCGCCATGAGGCGCTTTTGTCATGCGCTACACCCTTTTCAGGGGTATACAGATGTAGCTGACGTTGTCTTCGGGCTTCACCGCCGGCGGCATATAGATCTCAATCGAGTAATTCCCCGCGAGCTGATAGCCTGTCAGTGCCGGAAGCCATTCCGACCAGATCTGTGTGTTGACCCTCTGCAGGCTGTCCGGCAGGGGACCCCTGCAGGTGAATTCCGCCCACAGGCCACCGGGAATCTGATGCGTCCCACAGCCTGCCGGTATGTCCTTCCAGGGCTCGTACAGGTCCGCGATCCAGTAATCGAAGTCCCTTCCATCCATGTCAAGGCAGACGCCGAACATGCCCTTCAGTCCCTTCATGTCCGACATCCACGCGCTCCAGTACTTCGGAATCTCCTGATAGCTGGTTTCGGAATTGAAGCGCCGCTTGATGCCGACGATGGTAAACGGCGCCTTTTCCACGATGCGATAATCCAACATATTTCCGCCCTCCAGCGTGACCTTGATGTGCAGCGGGGCGAAGGACCGCAGGTTTGAGCCGTGCTCCCGCGCCTGGGACGGCGTGATGCCGTGAAAGCGTTGAAACGCCCTGGCAAAGCTGTCCGGCGAATAGTAGCCGTACTTGACGGCGATATCGATCACCCTGACGTCGGAGCCCGACAGCTCCTGGGCGGCCAGCGTCATCCTGCGGGCGCGGACGTACTCCCCAACTGTCATGCCGCAGAGCGCACCGAAGATGCGCTGGTAATAGAAGGGCGACAGCGCGGCCTTCGCGGCGATCGCTTCGATTTCCAGCGTTTCCGACAGGTTCTGTTCGATAAAGTCGATGGAGCCTTGCAATTCTTCAATCCAGCCTTGCATACGGGTTCCCTCCCTCCGTTGCAAGGACAGTATAACATACCGGCCCGGCGCATGCCCGACTTTACGTGCTCAATCGGGGCGGGCGATTTCTTCCAGGAATGACCGGGCCTCCTTAGCGCCGCCGCAGGCGCGGAAGCTGTCGGAAATCCTTATGGCGTTCTCCCGATAGGCCGGTTCGGTCAGCACCCGCTTCAGCGCGTCCATGATGTCCGCCTCCGATATGGACTTCAGCCGGACGCCCGCGCCCAGCTCCTCCACCCGCCTGGCCACCGCGCCTTGCTCCGGGGTCTGGGGAAACAGCACCAGCGGGACCCGGAAGAACAGGCCCTCGGACGCGGAATTCATGCCGCAGTGGGTAATGAACGCATCGGCGATGGACAGCACCGCCATCTGATCCACACGCTCATACACCTGGATGTTCTCCGGCAGGTCGTCGAAGCGCTCGGTATTGGTCCCCATGGAGATGATGACCTGCCAGTCCGTCTTTCCCAGCGCATGGATGCAGTTGCGGTAGAATGCCCGGTCCTGGTTCACCGTCCCCATGGAGATATACACGGTCCTTTCGGCGGTCTTGGCGCAGGGCGATGTGATGGGGCGGATGGACGGCCCGATAAAGCGGTACCGATGGGAAAACGTGTCGGCGCAGGGCTGGAAATACTTCGAGGTGTAGACGATGGTATTGGTATCGTTGTCGTTCTGTACGATGTCCAGCAGGCCCTTGACCGGGTAGCCCCTCTCCCGCAGCCGGTCGATCTGCCTGTTGATGCGGGGCATGGCGAACAGCATTTTCGCGATGTCCCACGGGCTTTCCTTCATGTACCTTGATGAAAAGCGGTTAAAGGCAAATGTGGTGGTGGATGAAACATAGGGGATGCGATGCTTCATCGCCACCAGCTTGCCCCAGAAGGCGACGGAATCGGAGACGATGACATCCGGCCGGATTTCTCCGATCTTCTCCGTCGTCATATCGTCCAGCGCCAGCGTCGAGGACACCAGCAGCTCCGTGGCGAAGACCTTGTCCTTGCCCACCCGGTCCGCGTTTTCCTTGTCCTCCATCTCGAAATCATAGCCGTCGCACCCGATGAACGTCGCGCCCGCCTGTTCGATCCCGTCCCGGAACATCTCGAAGGAAAAGTAATAGACCTGATGTCCGGCGGAGGTCAGCTCACGAACCACGCCGAGGGTGGGGTTGGTATGCCCATGGGCCGGGATACAGAACCACGCGATCTTCATGCCTCTTTGCCCCTTTCTTGTTTCGCTAAAGGCTGCTTCAAAATGCCCCGGTCATTTTGAAGCAGCCTTTATACCTGTGCAGTTCTATTGCTGGGTCGAGAATATCGCGCTGACCGTGACGGCATCCACCACGGCGGCGGGGTCCGCGGGATCGACAATCTCGAGCCCGGCCTGGTACTGATCATTCACGCGCTGCTGGAACTCGGCCACGGCTTGGAGGGTCTGGGCGTCCAGCACACCGGGCTCCAACCCGTCGGTGGACAGCAGGCCCAGGCTGTACAGCCGCATTTGCAGCTGCTGGATGACCTCGGGATCGCTGGCGCTGTTGATCTCGCCGATGGCCGCGCCATCCACGGCGGCGGCGCGAGTGCCGCCCTCACCCGGGGCGGACTCGTCGCCGGCCTGAGACGCCTCGGGCTCCGGCGTGCGCTCCACCTCCGGCGCGGGTATGGCGAAGTGGGTGGTACCCCACACCACGTCGCCGCTGCCGCCGCCCCGGGGCATCGCGCCCACGTAAATCGTATATATGCCCGCGGGCAGGCTGCGCGCATTGACCGTGCGGCTGGTGTCGGTGGTCACGCCCAGCTCCTGGCGCTCACCCACCTCGTTTTCCACGTAGATCGTGTAGCTCTCCACATCGCCATCGGCGTTCCAGCTGATGATGATGGAGCTGTCCGTCATATACGATATGCCATCCTTCTGGTAGGCGGAGCCGCCCACCGTCACCACAGGGGTGCCGATGGTGGCTACCTGGGGCGCGGGCGTGGGCACCTCGGTGGGCTCGGGCGTGGCTTCCTCAGGCCGGACAAATTGGGCCTGGCTGACCACCATGTCCTCCCGCTCGCCGTTGACCGGCACCGCTCCGACGGACAGCGTATACACCTGGCCCACTTCCATGTTGATCGACCGCAGCGTAACGGCGGTATTGGTGGTGAACTGGGGCTCCACAATGTCGCTGCCGTTGGAATCGGTGATGCGCACATAGTAGGTGGCCACGTCGCCGTCGGCGCGCCAGCGCATCTCGAAGCTGTCCGACTCGATGACGACGGGGCTGCTGCCTGCGGCAGTGCCGGCGATTCCGATCTCAGGAGCGGACACGAGGCCCACCTGGGGTTCGGGCTCAGGCTCGGGCTCAGGCGTCACCAACAGCTCGGGTTCCTCTTCGGCGGGCAGCATGAACCGCGCCGTCTGCCAGACGACATCGCCCTCGCCGCCGCCCTTGGGCAGCGCGCCCAGACGCAGCGTATACACCTCGCCTGGGTTCATCCTCCGGGTGTCGATGGTAAAGCCGGTATCCCGGATGCCCGCCTGCTCGACGATGGCCACTCCCGATCCGTCCGTCACATAGACGGCATAGCTGTCCACCTCGCCGTCGGCATGCCAGCGCACGTTGACCCTGCCCTCGGGAATGCTGACGACGTCACCGCCGGCCAGCTCGTCACCGAAGGCGATGGCGATTTCGCCCAACTGAGCCACCGGCTCGGGCGTGGGCGTCTCCATCGCCAGCTCGGGGGCCTCGAGCTCCACATCCAGCGCTTCCTCCGGCTCCGGTTCGGCCTCTACGGCGACCCCCTCCGGTTCCGCCTGCATCTTGTGTTCAAAGGCATACTCCAAGGCCTGGCGGGTGAGGTCGTCCATGCGACCGTTGACCTCCAGCACCGCCTTGCCCCGGGCGCTGTTCACCCAGGCCTGGAACCGGCGCACCGCGTCGGCAGTCGCCTCGTCGTAGACGCCGTTCACGTCGTCCCCGGCCAGCAGGCCCGTGGCGTTCAGCATCTGCTGGATATAGCGGATGGATTCGGGATCGGAATCCCCGTCCACGGTGATGACCTCTTCCAGCTCCAGCGCTTCTTCAGGGGCTTCCTCCACCTCCAGTGGTTGGGGCGTAGAGGCTTCGATGGGCTCGTCAACGGGCTCCTCCGTCGGCGCGACGGTGGGCTCCGCGGTCTGTTTCATACTCAGGCCCTGCTCATAGGCATACTCCAGCGCCTGTCGCGTCCTGTCGTCCACCTGGCCGTCCTCCGGGACGGTGCCCGCGCCCTGTACGCTGTTGACCCACTTCTGGAAGCGTTTGACGGCGCGGGTGGTGTCCTTGCCGTAAACGCCGTCTACGCCGTTGGCGTTCATCGCGCCCACCGCGCTGAGCATCTCCTGGACATAGCGTATGGATTCCCTGTCGGAACGCGGCCCGACGGTGATTTCGCCGCCTTCGCCTTCCTGGGCCTGCTCCGGATCTGCCACCTGTTCGTCGGGGTTTTCCGGGTCTACGGCGAGATCCTGATCCAGTTCGATCTCCTGTTCCAACTCCAGCTCCTGTTCCAGCGGCTGGGACGTGGGCTCCATTGTGGGCTTCGGAGTGGGCTTTTTGGTGGGCTTGGGCGTCGGTGTGCCATAGGGCATCATGCCGTGGTCCTTGCAGTATTGCAGGTAGAGCAGCGTCATCTGGTCCACCTCGCCGTTGACGGGAAGGGTTTCCTCGTCGCGCTGTTCGTTCACCCACTGCTGGAAATCGGCTACGGCGGATATGGTGGCGCTGCCGTAGACGCCGTCCACGCCGCCGCCGGGCAGCATGCCGATATCCACCAGCAGCTGCTGCACCTTGCGGATGTCCTGTCTGGACGATTGATCGTTGATCACGCCCTCCAGCACCTCAACGGGTCTGGTGGTGGGCGTGGGCGTGGGCTTGCGGGTGGGCGCAGGCGTCGCGGTGGGCTCCGCCGTCGCCTTGCGCAGGCCCTCCCATTCCTCTGCGTAGTAATCCAGGAAGGCCAGGCTCTGGACATCCAGCTTGCCGGTGACCTCCAGCACATCGTAGCCGGCCAGCTCGTTGACCCGCTTCTGGAAGCGCCGTACCGCGGCCACCGTGGTCGCGCCATAGCGGCCGTCATCGGAGCCCTCAGGCATCAGTCCCAGCGTGATCAGCTGCCGCTGTACACGGCGCACCTGGCTGGCCGAAGCGCCCTCGTCCACAGCGCCGTCTTCCGGCTTGGGCGTCACCTTCGGGGTCGGGCTGGGCGTGGGCTTCGCCGCGTCGGCCTCGTAGAGCCACTGCTGGGTCTTGGGACCCGCCGCGCCATCCACGCTCAGCTTCTCCCTGGGGTTGTAGCGATCGTTGACATAGGCCTGGAAATCCCGGATGGCCTGACGGGTCGCGGCGTCATACTTGCCTGTGACCTGGTTTTTCTCCAGCCAGCCCAGAGCATACAGCTGCTTTTGCAACGCGCGTATCTCATCCCGGCTGGAATCGCCGTTGACCAGCTTGTAGCGCTGGGTCCCCTTGTCGTCTACCGTCGGCGCAGCCGTGGGCGTGGGCGTAGAGGCGGCCCGCTGAGCCTCCTGGTATTCCTGCTCCACGTCGCCGTCATAGGTATAGTCCATCCATGAGAGCTCGGGGTCCACCAGCGCTGCAAAGGTGGGCGACACGTAGGGCGTCGCCGTGGGCGTAGTCACTGGAATCCAGACCTGGCTGGGGTCCAGCGTGGGGCTTTGGGTGATGTCCCTGCTGGTCGTCACCGCCCCATTGAACACCGTGATCAGCAGCACAGCGGCTACCACCAGCACCGCCACCGCGATGCCAGCGAATAAGAGCACCCGGCCCTTGCCGCCGCGTTCCTCCTCCTCATCCAATTCCCGGTCGCGCTCTGAGGCCGTGGATGCGGATTTGCGCTGGGCGATGTAAGCCGTGCCGTTTTCCTCAAAGAAGAAGTGCCGCTTGCGGGGATCCTCCACGTTTTCCACGCTGGCGCGCAGCTTCTTCAGGCCTGCCTCGAACTGATCCTCCATGCCCGCCACGGGCACCACCGCGCCGTCGTTAAGGCGCTCAGCGCAATCCCTGGGCATATATTCTCGGATGCGCAGGCGGTTTTCTTTTTTTGTATCAAGGGCCGCGTAGACGATCCCCGTGGCATCCTGCCCCAGGGCACGCCCGATCAAAAAGCGGCCGTGGTAGACCTGCGACCCGGGCAGCATTTGAATCTGCGGCACCGCGGCGCGGGAATCCTTGCCGCAATGGGGACAGACGGACTTGCCGTCCATTTCCTCAAAGCAGTACATACACAGATTGTCATATGCCATGTAGTTCACCCCTTGTTCACCGGTGTGGAAAATCTATCATTGAATGGCGACCTCGAAACCCCATCCGTTTTGATGAAGAAACGGGTCGGACAGTATGCTCATTTGACGAACATTCGACGCCTGAGGTTCACAGCTAAGCGCCAACAGGCGACACATGTGTTATTCATGTTGGCAAATTTCAAATTGCTGTCACATTTGTTCCTGCGCTGACGCCGCGATCCCGCCAAGGAGGTAGATGGATAGGTCGCTGACGCTCTCGAAAACCGCATTCGCGCCGGCTTCGATCAGCTCCCCCGGAAGGGCATAGCCGTAGTTTGCCCCAAGGGCGATGAGCCCGAGGGCGCGCGCCGCCTCGATATCAAAGCGCCGGTCCCCCACCATACACGTCTGCTGAAGATCTACACCGGGCTTCATCGCCCGGAGTATCAGATCCCGTTTATCGGCAGAATGCCGGTCCAGCCCTATGCCTACGATATCATCCAGATACTCGCTTATCTTAAAATATGCGGAGAGCCGCTCCAGCATAAACTGAGGTTTCGCAGAAGCGATGGCCACATATGCACCAGCCTCATGCAGCCCATGGAGCATGGCCGCCATACCGGGGTAGAGGTACGACTCATAAAGACCGATATCCACATACCGCTCCCTGTAGCAGGCGATGGCCATGTCGGCCTGCTCGTCTGTCATGCCGCAATATTCCTTGTAGCTGTCATGCAGAGGTGGACCGATAAACCTGGAAAGCATCGACTCAGAGAGCATCGGAACGCCCATTTTTTCAAGGCTGTACGCCACACTCTTGCGTATCCCTTCTCCAGTGTCGGCGACTGTGCCGTCAAAATCAAACAGACAACAGCTGTACTTCAGCAGCATGATGATACACTCCCGATCCATATTTATACGAATCTATTCTATCAAATGAATATGACATTTCATACGTCATTGAAGAAATGCATTATGAAATATAGGAATGTGTATGCATAAAAAAGAGAGCCATTCAAAAGAATGACTCTCAGTGAGATCCGGCGACGACCTACCCTACCGGGCCGTTTCCAGCCAAGTACTATCAGCGTGCTGAGGCTTAACTTCTGTGTTCGGGATGGGAACAGGTGGATCCCTCAGGCTATTGTCACCGGAAACCAAGCAGAGCTTGGATT
>JAFWEL010000179.1 GCA_017512905.1 Clostridia bacterium | reverse complement strand
GTTGCGACGCCCGCCAGGGTACGAACTGTGTCGTTGTACCCGGCGGGCGGCGCAACGCCGCCCCTACAATTGCATATCCTTCGTTTGCTTATGCTTTGCTGTGAAAAGCGGTAGAATAGCGACTTATGGTACATGTAGCGGCGGCAATCTGCCGCCATATGGCGCTTGCTTTTCATTCATGGTGGCTCTACTTGTGGTATGATGGTTTAGAGACAGCCCCTTGTCTTTTCCGCGGGCTACATGGAGGCGTTCAGCGCCAGGGCCAGCCGGTTCATCAGGTTGGGGATCTCCATTAGCAGGCCCTGGTAGAGGGCCTCGACGGTCACGATCACCGCCAGCGCGATGCCGAAGACGGGGATGAGGATGTCGCCCGTCCGGTCCTTGTGGGTTCGGGTGTAGGAAAACAGCAGGATGATCGGGATGACCAGGACCATCAGGAAGTGCTGCCCGAAGCCCAGGGCGGAGACGATCTTTCCCTTTTGCAGGATCATCTCCTCGGTGAGCGTCATGGCTTCGGCGGCGGTGTCCGCCTGTCCCAGCATCGCCAGAAGGGCGGAGAGCAGGATGTAGAGGAGAAGGTCGATCAGGCCCGTGACCAGGATCATGATTGAGGCGTAGATGGAGAAGTGGAGGGAGTTGACGTTCGTGCTCTGGAAGGCCCGGTACGCCTCCCTGGACTTGCCGCGCCTGCGGAAGCGGAACCCCCGGAGCTTGATGAACAGCACGAGCAGCATGAACAGCACAAAGCTCATCGCCGGCTTGGTCGTCAGGAACGGATAGATGAACACGGGCGGGCGAAGCTTTCCGAGGCAGATGGCGAGCCGGATGCCCAGGGAGGCCACTTCATACAGTATGGGCAGCAGCGCCAGCAGCCGGAACAGCACCAGCTTTTTCCCGGTGAAGAACCGGGTGGGCACGTAGTTCATGAAGAACATGAGCAGCGTACACAGAAACAGGTCGATGAATATATTGAAGGCCAGCCCGCCGCCGGAGGCCAGGGTATACACGCTGTCGTCGATGACCTGCGTCGCTTCCGTGCGGTCCTTGAAGGCGACGGCGAGCAGGCCGGTCATGTAGCGGTGGACGACCACCTCGTACAGCACCACGATCAGCAGGGTCAGGCCGGCGAACTTGATCAGCTGCTGGCGGTAGCTCTTCTTTTCGTCCAGTATGATGGCGAAGTTGGCAAACAGGAACAGCGGCAGGGAAAATTCCCCGATATTGTCGTAGATGTCCCGCAGGGAGTACAGCCACTGGGGCTGGTTGGGGTCGATGCGCAGGGACAGGTTCGTCAGGATGAACAGTATCTTGAAGGAGATGCAAATCCAGGCCAGGATCTGCAGGTGGCGGTAGGACAGCGGCCCCCTGTAGCGGATGTCGTTTTCCACGGTGCGGTCGAATATGCGGATCCTATTCTTTCCCATGGTCTTCCACCTCCTTGGTTTCGCTGGAGGTCGCCCGCTTCATCTCGCCGTAGAAGTTGACGATGATGGACGTGATCAGCGCGACGACGATGATGCCGTAGACGCCCAGTATGACCGAGAGTATGCGGCCAAAATCGGTGGTGGCGGAGATGTCGCCAAAGCCGATGGTGGTGACGATGGCGAAGCAGTACCACATGGCGTTTTTGAAGGAGCCTATCACCTCAGGCTCCGCCACCGGCAAAATGATGGAAAACGCGGTGATCAGCAGCAGCAGGCCGAAGAGGATCTCCGCGGCGTAGGTCTTCCGGAGGATGTCCACGAGGATATCCGCCCGGATCCGGGAAAAGGCCATGGACACGATATTGATGACCGAATGGATGAAGATCAGCACGAGGGACGCCCCCATGGCGATTTTCGGGTAGAGCAGGGCGGCGAGGAGCGGGAGGATCAAGAGGAGTCCGGCCTTTTTTCGGGTGTGGAGGAACGCGATCACCCGGCTGAATACCGCGGCGGCCAGGTACAGCATGCCCGCGATCCGCCAGCCGATTTTGTCGTCCCCGGCGACGATCAGTACGACGCTCGCGATCAGCGTCAGCCCGCAATACCCCAGATGCTTGAGGGCCAGCCACCTGTCTGTCCGGCGCAGCGCCACGGCCTGTATGCCCCGGGACAGGGCGATGATGAAAAAGAGCGCGGCCGCGTACAGTTTTCCGTCCGAAAAATTGAGGTTCAGCGTTCGATCCTCGATGATGTCCTTCGTACCGATCACCAGGAGGTGGGCGGCGGTGAGCATATCCAAGGCCAGTATGGCGACGAGCAGTACGCCAAGGACCACCTTGTACAGAAACGACTCCTGCGTCAGGTTGATTTTTTTCAAAACAGACCTGCTCCTTCCATTCATCCCGGCGGGCTGTCAATGGCGCTGACCGTCCGCACTGGTCTTCTGCTTTGATTATACCACATCATCCTGAATTAGTCATCATCCGCTTTGTAAATAGGGTCACGGGCAGCCGCGTCCTTATCCCAAAATATGCACCAAAACCATATACGCCGCCGTGCCGCCGAGGATGCTGACCAGGGAATTGCGTCGCCAGCATTGCAGGGCGACGGTAGCGGCGGCGGCGATGAGCTCGGGGAGGCCGTGGGGGACGGTGGCAAGGCTCACGTCCTTGAGGCAGTAGACCACCAGCATGCCGATGATGGCGGCGGGCAGCACCATTCCCAGGTAGAGCACGTATCGGGGCACGCGCTTGCGGAACACGAGGAAGGGCAGAAAGCGCAGCAGCCAGGTGGTGGTGGCCATGGCCAGCACCAGTATGGCGGCGTGGGTGTCGTGGATCATGGGGCCGCCTCCTCTCCCGGGGAGAGCCTGCTCTGCAGCAGTGTCAGCACGGCGGTGATGGACAGCATGGCCGGGATCAGGAAGCGCCCCGCACCGAAGAGGAGCAGGCAGGCCAGCGAGCAGCCCAGACCGACCAGCGCCGGCACCCGGCTGCCGCCCTGGAGCCATTGCTCGGTAAAGGACGCGATGAACAGCGCCGTCATTGAGAATTCAATGCCGGTGGTGGGGAAGGGCAGCGCCGATCCCAGCAGGCTGCCCAACACACTGCCCGTCACCCAGTAGCAGTGGTTGAACAGCGACACCAGGAAGCGGTACAGATGGGGGTCGGCGCCCTCGGGGACGCTGCCGTCGCACAGCAGCGAATAGGTCTCGTCCGTCAGGGCGAAGATCAGATAGGTCTTGTATTTCCCCGCGTCCCGGTAGCGGGAAATCATCGATATGCTGTAGAACAGATGGCGGGCGTTCACCATCACCGTGGTCAGGACCGTCGTTAGCACCGTCGCTCCGCCGGCGATCAGCCCAACCCCCACGAATTGCATCGATCCGGCGTAGATGAGGAGGCTCATGACGAAGGCCCAGGGCGCGCCATACCCCGCCCCCCGCAGCAGTATGCCGAAGCCCGTACCCAGGATGATGTAGCCCGCCATCACCGGAAGAGATTTCAGAAACGCCGGTTTGATGGTCAGGGAAAAGGCGTCTTTCATAGGTGTCACCTGCCAATACATGCTTTTTTGGTGATTATACCAGCAATGTTGTGGGAATAAGCGAAGAATGGGTAAATTGTTGCCGGGGAATGCGAGTTGTGGTATAACGGAAGGGGAACATGTTTTTGTTTATATGCGATTTCATCCTCTGCAGCGGCGGCAGTTTGCCGCCGCGCCCACAGCTCGACGAATGGCGCTGATAACACTGTTGCAAAATGATTAAAACCTCTTTTCAATTCCTGCCAACATTGGACTTGACCGTCCGAAGGGCGTATAATGGCATTATTGCCAACGAACAACGAGGAGGAAGCCGCCATGAACGAGCATGAAACCGTCACAGCGCTGGAACAGACCACCGACCGGGACGCGCATGAGATCGCCAATTTGGACGCCGTGGATTACATGACGCTGCTGATGGAATGCAGGATCATACAGGCATCGTGAACCAACGCCAACCGCCCGCCGGCATTTTCCGCCGGCGGGCGGTTGGCATACTATTCTCAATCTGAATAATGTGAGTGGATTATTCGTTGCGCCAAGGCGAAGAACCGCAGGCTTGATGGTGGCAAGTCAAGGGGCTTCAACACAGGCGCGGAGGAAAAGACGCCGCAGGATTGTCTATATTTGGGTTGAATAGTACCATTCAGTGAAACACCATCTCCAGCTGTCCGTCTTCCCGGACCTTTTCATGGGTCACGGCCAGCACGGCGCGGTCCAGGATGTCCCCGGCGCTGCGGCGGGGGTTCGTCCAGTCCGCCACCAGCGCCTTCGGCAGAATCACCGGCATCCGGTCATGGATGAAGGCGATGCTGTTCGCCGGCGGCCGGGTCAGTATCACGAACTCGGGGCGGCCGGACACGACGCGGTAGAGCCCCGCGAGGTAGAACAGCCCGTCCTCCGCCGGCCGGATGGCGTATTTTATCTTTGTTCCACCGGAGCGCTCCCACTCGAAGTAGCGGCTCGCCGGCACGGCGCAGCGGCGCTGGTTCATGCCGTCCCGGAACAGGGGCTTTTCGCCGGCGGTCTCACTGCGGGCGTTGATGATCCGCTTCCCATCCCCCAGCGCGTAGCCCCAGCTCATGGCAAAGGCCGCGGGGGTCATGCGCCTGCTGCTGGCCACCACGGGCGCAACGTCCGCGGGAAAGATCTCCCCGGAGGTCTTGACCGGCCCGTCAACAGGGCGGCGGTTGACCTGTTCAATGATTTCCCCCAGCTCGACGGCATCCCGCCCGTCGTCGATCCAGTACCTGCCGCACATGATGGCCGCTCCTTATCCCTTCACCGCCACGAACTCGATCTCCACCAGGCCGTCCTTGGGCAGGCGGGCCACCTCGACGCAGGAGCGGGCGGGCCGCGCCTCGCCGAAGAAATCGGCATAGATGGCGTTGACGGCGGCAAAATCGTTCATGTCCCTGATGAACACCGTGGTCTTGACGATGTCCGATCTGGCGAAGCCAGCCTCGTCCAGTATGGCCTGGATGTTGGCCAGGGACTGGCGGGTCTGCGCTTCAACGCCCTCCGGCAGCGCGCCGGTCCCGGGAACCTGGCCCAGCTGGCCGGAGGAAAACAGGGTGTTCCCCGCCCGGATGGCCTGGACGTAAGGGCCCACCGCCGCGGCCGCCCTGTCGGTATTGATGATGGTGTTCATAATGCAAACCTCCTCACGGGATAATTAGTATTTCAGCAGCTCCGGATGGGTTTCGATATCGTAATCCCCTTTCCATTCCTCGATCAGTCCGTTCAGCTTCTCCAGCTGGTAGTAGCGCAGCGCGGCGGCGTTGAGCATCTCACGCTCCTCCTCCGTCAGCACGTGCGCGCCCGCGGGCACGTCGGAATCGTAGCAGATGATGTGCACGCCCTGCTCGGTGACCACCGGCGCGGAGAGGTCCCCCGGCTTTTCCAGGGCCGCGGCGGCCTCCCGGAACCCGTCGGGCCACTGCTGCGATTCCGGATGGAAGGGATAGCCGTCGCCGGATATATTGCGCTCGGTCCGGTCGGTGCTGTAGCGGCTCACCAGCGACTTAAAGTCGATGCCCGCCTCATACTGCCCTTTGATCTCGTCCACCGTGTCCCGCACCAGAGGCAGGGTCGCCGCCGACAGCGCCTCCCGGTAGTCGTTCTGGGCCTCGTTCAGCGCCTCGGCGGCCTCGTCATAGGCCGTCTTGGCCGCCGCCAGGTCATCGCTCCAGTCGTCGGCCTGGGTGGCGGCCAGGGTCAGCGATTGCTGCAGCATGCTCCGGGTATAGCTGAACGCGCCTACGCGCACGGCGACGGGATCGTCCCCGGCCTCCGCCATCGCTGCGTCGCCCACCAGCGCCAGCGCCAGCAGCGCGCAGAGCCACACCCTTGCATCACGAATCTATTTCATAAGCCCTCTACCTCCAGGCCCTAAACTGAGAAGCCGGCGGCTTCCATCTATATTCTATCATAATTTAAGAAAAAATAAACACTTTAATTCATAAAATCCACGGCATAACAGTAAAAATTCAATCCGTCGAATCCGTGCAATCTATTCGTTATTTTTTCTTGACAGAAATAGTCGGTTGTGTTATGCTTCAATTGAAATGTGATATTCTTATTTTCCCAGCCGTTCTTTGACGATTACAAATACCGCATGGATTGCGATGTGCGCATGCGCCGGGCGCTCTATGACCACTTCGGCGCCTATGGCATCGGCGAAAAGGACCCCGCGCCCCGGCCGCTGATCGGCACCGACCTGCTGGCCGCCGGCCACCTCTATTCCGAGCTGATGGGCTGCGACATCGTCTACCAGCCGGACAACTCCCCTCAGGTGGTCTGCCGGAACCTCACCGCCGAGGACCTGGACCAGGTCCGTGTCCCGGAGCTGGACCGCGACCCCGTATGGGCACGCACCCAGAGGCAGATCGACGGCCTGCTGTCCGACTTCGGCCGGGTGGAGACCTACATCAACCTCCAGGGCATCCAGAACATCGCGCTGGACCTGATGGGCCAGGAGATGTACATGGCCTATTACTCCGACCCTGACGAGATTAGCGAGCTGTTGGGCAAAATCACCGACCTCACCGTGGAAATCGGCAGGCGCTTCTACGCCCTCAGCCGGGACATCTCCGGGGGCGTCACCGGCATCGTGCGCAAGGTCATGCCGGAGAACTACCTCACCTCCAACTGCTCGGTGGAGATGGTTTCCAACGCCTGCTACGAGGAATTCCTGCTGCCCCACGACCAGCGCCTGGCGGCGGAGTTCCCCTGCTTCGGCATCCACCATTGCGGCAAGAGCATGGAGCACGTCTGCGAGGGCTACGCCAAGGTGAAGAACCTGGCCTTCGCCGAGGTCGGCGCGGGCTCGAACATCGCCTATGTGCGCGAGCACCTGCCGAATACCTGGCTGAACCTGCGCTACAGCGCGGTGCTCATCCAGAAGGAGACCCCGGAGCAGATCCACGAAAACGTGGCCCGGATGCTCAGGGAGGGCAGGGCCGACCGGGGCAATATTTCCATCTCCTGCGTGGGCATGGACGTGAACACGCCCGAGGCGAACATACTGGCCTTCCTGGACGCCTGCCAGAAGGCTGAGGTCTGATCCCCCCACTCTCTACAATCCAACCCCGTCGGGCAGCAGACTGAGGGCCACCCATCAGACTGCTGCCTGAGTCATTGCGGGGTCATTGCGGTTTTCACCCCGGAGAACGGTTCACCGAACGCGACAAATCAATCGGAGGCAGCGATGAAAAAGATCAAGAACATCGTCATCGGCGGCATTCAGCAGAAGGTGTTCAACCTGGTGCTGATCGTGATCCTGCTGATGATGGCGGCCTACACCGTGGTCATCATCCACCAGGCCGGGAGAATCGGCAGCCTGGTCACCGAGACCAACGAGAAGCAGAGGCAGTCCATATCGGAGAGCTCCCGGCAGACCATGGACGCGGTGATCTCCCAAAGCATGGGCAGCAGCACCCGGATGGAGGCGTACATCGCCAACGACCTGTTTGAGGACCTGGCGGACACGGTGAAGATGCTCGGCGATTACGCCGGCAACATCTTCCGCGCCCCGGAGAGCTATACCGCCCTGCCCTACGCCCTGCCCGACCCAGCGAAGGAGGGCGAAATCACCATCCAGCTGCTGACCGAAGCCGGCCTGAACGTGAATGACCCGGCCCTGGCGGAAAAGCTGGGGCTCGTCGCCAACATGTCCGACATGATGAAGGCGCTGTACGCCAACGGCAACGTCAATTCCTGCTACATCGCCCTGCCGGAGGGCGCGATGCTGCTGGCGGACGACCACTCCGCCGGCAAGTTCAACGAGGACGGCAGCCTGATGCCCATTCCCATCCGCGAGCGCGACTGGTACAAGGGCGCGAAGGAGACGGGCCGCCTGTTCTACACCGACGTGGTGCAGGACGTGTTCACCGGCCAGATCGGCATCATGTGCGCGCTGCCGGTGTACCAGGGCAACCGCCTGGCCGCCGTGGTGGGCGCGGACCTGTTCCTGGACAACATGTCCGAGGCCGTGGCCGGCACCGGTAAAAACGGCGCCTTCACCTTCATCGTCAACCAGTACGGCCACGTGGTGTTCTCGCCGCTGACGGAGGGTTCGCTTCGGGTGCGCCCGCCCATGGAGGCGGAGGACCTGCGCCAGTCCGACGAGGAAACGCTTTCGGCCTTCGTCAGCAGCGCGCTGAAGGGCTTCACCGACGTGACCGCCGTCAACGTGGACGGCGAGGCCTACTACATGACCGGCGCGCCCGTGGAATCCGTGGGCTGGACCGTGATCTCCGCCGTGAGCCAGGCAACCACCCGCCAGCCCACCGACATGCTGGAGCAGCAGTACGACAGCATCCTCTCAGAGGCGATGGCGGCCTTCAACGGCGGCCTGGGCCACGCCAGGATCACGATCCTGATACTGCTCGCCGTGATCCTGGTGCTGGGCATCACCGGCGCGCTGGTGCTGTCCAAGCGCATCGTCAAGCCCCTGGGCATCATGACCGAACGAGTGCAGTCCCTGGGCGGCAACAACCTTCAGTTCTTCATGGAGGACGCCTACCGCACCGGCGACGAGATCGAGGTGCTGGCAGACGCCTTCGCCACCCTCTCGGCCCGGACGCTGCAATATGTGGACCAGGTGCAGCGGGTCACCGCCGAGAAGGAGCGCATCGGCGCGGAGCTGAGCATGGCCACCGACATCCAGGCCAGCCAGCTGCCCCGGCTGTTCCCCGCCTTCCCCAACCGGCCCGAGTTTGACGTCTACGCCAGCATGACCCCAGCCAAGGAGGTCGGCGGCGACTTCTACGACTTCTTCCTGGTGGACGACGACCACATCGGCCTGGTGATGGCTGACGTATCCGGCAAGGGCGTGCCCGCGGCGCTGTTCATGATGATTTCCCGGGTGCTGATCAAATCCCACCTGCAGAACGGAGAGACCCCCGGCGAGGCGCTGGAGAACGTGAACGACCAGCTGTGCGAAGGCAACGACGCCGAGCTGTTCGTGACGGCCTGGGTGGCCGTGCTGGAGATCTCCACCGGCAAGGGTATCGCCGTCAACGCTGGCCACGAGCATCCGGCGCTGCGCCGGGCCAACGGCCAGTACGAACTGGTCGTGTACCGTCATTCCCCCGCCGTCGCCACCCTGGAGGGCATCCCCTACAAGGAGCATACCTTCCAGCTCAACCCCGGCGACAGCCTGTTCGTCTATACCGACGGCGTGGCCGAGGCCACCAGCGCCGATAAGGAGCTGTTTGGCACGGAGCGGATGCTGGAGGCCCTGAACCGCGACCCGGACGCCGAACCCATGGGCGTACTGAAAAACGTGATGGACGGCATCAACGCCTTCGTCGCCGATGCCGAGCAGTTCGACGACATCACCATGCTCTGCCTGAAGTACATTGGCAAGCAATAGGCTTGTCAGGCTTTCCGGACGAAGCAACTGTAAAAGGGGTTGCCTCAATGATTTGAAAGAATCATTTGAGGCAGCCCCTTTTGTGGATGCCATGCGAAAACGCAATAAATTCTGATTTGTCGCAACGCGACAAATCAGAATTTGTCAACCAGCCCCGCGATCTCATCAAACGCGCTGTCCGCCTCGGGAATGGGCATCAGGGGCCAGTCGTGGTTCAGGCCCTGGCCCACGCGCAGGGTGACGTCCACCCCGGCGGCGGACAATTTGTCCCGGGTCAGCAGTATGTCGGGGTAGAGCAGCTCCCGGGTGCCGCAGAAGAGCGTCACCGGCGGCAGGCCGGTCATGTCGCCGAAGAGGGGGCTTACCTGCCAGTGGCGGGTGTCGGCGTCCCCGGCCCAGCACTGGCCGTGGACCTTCACCAGGTCGAAGTGCAGTATGGGCTCCACGGCGATATAGCCGGCGATGTCGGGGTTGTCCATGGACACGTCCACCCAGGGGGAGAACAGGACCAGCCGCTCGGGCAGCGCTTCCCCCGCGCCGGCGAGAGCTTCCGCCAGCCCCAGGGCCAACCCGCCCCCGGCGGAATCGCCCATCAGGATCATCCGGCGATCGGGGCTTTCCTCCAGCAGCGTCCGATACAGGGCGGTCAGGTCGTCGTAGGAACGGGTGTAGTCCGCCCAGGGGGCCAGGTGATAGGCCGGGGCGATCACTGTGCAGCCGGTTTCCCGGGCCAGCCGGTCCATGAAGCGCCACTGGTGGGCGTTGAAGCCATTGATATACGCGCCGCCGTGGAGATACAGCACCAGGGCGCCGTTTCCGGCGGCGTTCAGCGTGAACACCCGCAGTCCATCCCGGTCGGTTTCACCGACGGGGACGCTGAAGCGCAGGCCTTCGGGCAGGGTGGCGGTGGGCTCCGGTTCAGACCGCCTGGTCGCAAGGCGCTGGATCTCCGATTCGGCGGTGCGGTCGGTGGCAAACTGGCGGCGGAGCCTGTATTCGTAGAGCGTCGCCTTCAGCGAGCGGCCGTAGACGACGAGGTTCAACCCGACGGCGCACAGCGCCAGGGCCAGCAATACGGACAGGGCGGCGGCGACGATGCGAAATATCTTTTTCATATCACTCCGGCAGGTAATCCGGCTTGCGCTGCAGATTGGCGATGTCCAGCGCCACCCGGGCCTCCAGGCCGTCGATCTGACGCAGGTCCTCGCCGTGCCACAGCTCCCGGTCGGCCAGGGCGGCGTAGGCCAGAGCCTCGGGGGGCATGTCGTGGGACAGGGTGGCGAACACTGCCAGCGCGTCGGGGTCGTCCTCCAGCGCGTGGACCTGGGTGCCCCGGTAGACCTCGTAGCGCCCTTCGGCGTTGGGACGCGCCCCGGCGTACAGCATGATCGTGGCCGCCAGGGCAAAGCTCAGCCGCCGGGGCGGCTCGAAGTTTTCCTCCGCCCAGGCGCGGATGACGGGCAGCGCCGCCCGGCGGAACCGCGCCAGCAGCGGCTTGGCCGAGGGCAGCAGGGCGTTGTCGTTCAGCGGGTTTTCAAAGCGCTCGAAGGCCCGGATCACCAGCGGCGCGAGGGCGGCGCGTTCGATGGGGTCGGAGGGCAGCAGCTCATCGTTGTAGGTGCGGCCCACGTATTCCCGCAGGCGTTCGTGCTTCATGCATTCCGACAGGGTATTGCAGCCCAGCAGCCAGCCCGGGGCGGCCATGGTGAAAAGACCCGCGTCGAAGGCGCGCCGCTTGCCTTCCAAAGCTGGGGCGAGGTCGTCCACGAGGGCGATGCTTTCATGATCGCCGGGGGAGAGGACCTCGCGCAGTCCCGACGGAGCCTGGATCGTCAGGCGGGCGTAGGGCTCGGCCAGGTGCAGCATGCCGTCGGCGTAGTTCATCTCGGCGCACTGGCGGGCGGCCTCCTTCGCATCGGCCCGGAAGGCCAATCCGTCGGCCAGGGCGGGGCAGAAGGCACAGGCGTCGGTGAGCCAGCGGGCAAAGCCCGGGTCGGGGCTCAGCGCCGCGATGGCATCCCGGACCCGGTCGGCGCAGTGGGCGTCCTCCCCGAGACAAATCATCCACAGGCCGTCCAGGCCGGCGGCGCATCGCGCCGACAGCAGCTTCGCCGCGTTTTGGAGGTCGGCCCGGGGACCCTCGGTGTCCAACAGGCCCAGGACCAGCGCGGGATCGCGGGCCGGGTCATCCGGACCCTCCGCCACGCATATTATGGACTGGACCACGATCTCCCGCTTCACCGGCGTTTCGTCCCGGTAGCCCCGCACCAGCAGCGTGTACAGGCAATCCTGCTCCCGCAGCAGCGCGGCGGGGTCCTTGCCCTCGCCCTGCCAGGGTGTTCCCGTGGGCACACAGGCGATGCCCAGCTCTGGGCAGGCGGCGTCCAGCAGCCGGTCCACCACGCCCAGCAGGACCTCGCCCAGGCCGAATTGCACGGCGCGGACCGCGGAGGGAATGTGCTCGGGAATCTCGTAGCGGCACAGCATGCCGCGATTCAGGCGTTGCATGGGAGGACCTCCTTTGGATGTTGAATACTGATTTGTCGCGCAGCGACAAATCAGTATTTGCTCCTCGTCACTGTCTATTCTATCATATTCCCGCAATTTACGCAAATTCACAGGAATGAAGTTGAGTTTATCCCTGAGTTGTGGTACAATTGAGCAGCGATGAAGGAGTGGCGCGGCGCGCCTGGATAAAGGAGAGATGGCATTGGAAGCGGTTTTTCAATTTGACAGTTCGATTCTGTTGTGGATACAGAACAACCTGCGCACCGGGTTCCTGGACCCGATCATGAAGGCAATCACGATGCTGGGCGACAAGGGCATGATCTGGATCCTGATCACGCTGGCCCTGCTGATCGTGCGCAGGACCCGCCGGTTGGGCGTGATCTGCGCGGCGTCGATGGTGATCGGCCTGCTCGTCACCAACCTGATCATCAAGAACTGGGCGGCCAGGATACGGCCCTATGAGCTGATTCCCGGCCTGCAGTGCATCGTTCCCCTGGCGAAGGACTATTCGTTCCCGTCGGGCCACGCCACCAATTCGCTGGCCTGCGCCTGGGTGCTGTTCAGGAAGACGCCGAAGAAGTACGGCGTACCGGCGCTGATACTGGCCATACTGATCTCGCTGTCGCGGCTGTACGTGGGCATCCACTATCCCACCGACGTGCTGGGCGGCGTGGTGATCGGCATTTGCAGCGCGGTGCTGGCCATGTGGCTGGTGCCCAGGCTGGAAACGAAGTTTCCGAACCTGACGGATAAGATTTACAAGGTGTAATAGACAGATCAATGGGCGGGGCCGGTAAATCGAAGGATTTACCGGCCCCGCCCCTGTTTTGGTGCTATTTGAACCACACGAAGTCGCAGAAGGCGATGAACGCCGCGAACACCGCGCCGAAGATCAGCGCCACCGCCAGGGCCGCCTTGATGGCGGCCCATTTGTAGGCGCGCTGCTGCTCGGGGGTCAGCTCGAAGTCGCTCCGGGTGGGATCGGGGGCTTCGCGCCGATGGGAAAACCAGGGCATGCCCTCCACGTTCATGTTCACGATGGTCCTGCCGTCGTCGCCCTCGGGCAGCCTCGTCCTGTCACGCCGCGCCATGGCCTACAGGACTTCCTTGCCGCCCACGGCCACGTTGTCCCGCTTCATTTGCGCCATCGTTTCTTCGGCCTTCGCCTTGGCCTCGGGGGTGTCGTACAGGTGGCAGGCGCAGAAGTGCTCCGGCTCCACCTCCAACCACTCGGGCACGGCGTACTTGCACACCTCCATGCAGTGGGCGCAGCGGGTGTGGAACTTGCAGCCGCTGGGCGGGTTGGCCGGACTGGGGATGCTGCCCTTGAGGATGATGCGGTTGATGCGGGCGTCCGGGTCCGGGATCGGTATGGCGGAGAACAGCGCCTGGGTGTAGGGGTTGAGGGGGTTGGCGTAGATCTTGGCCGTGGGCGCGTATTCCACCATGTTGCCCAGGTACATCACGCCCACCGCGTCGGAGATGTGCTCCACCACGGACAGGTCGTGGCTGATGAACAGGTAGGTCAGCCCGAAGTCGGCCTGGAGCTTCTTCAGCAGGTTGATGATCTGGGCCTGTATGGACACGTCCAGGGCCGAAACTGGCTCGTCGCACACGATGAATTCGGGGGACAGGGCCAGGGCGCGGGCGATGCAGATGCGCTGGCGCTGGCCGCCGGAGAATTCGTGGGGATAACGATCCTTGTAGTATTCCGGCAGGCCGCAGACCTCCATGACCCGGGAGATATAGTCGTCAAATTCCGAAGGATCGACGATGCTGTGCTCCCGCACGGCCTCGCCGATGATCTCGCCCACGGGCAGCCGGGGGGACAGGCTGGAATAGGGGTCCTGGAACACGATCTGCATCCGGGGGCGGAGCTTGCGCAGCTCCTCCTTGTTCAGAGCGAAGATGTCCTGGCCGCCCAGCAGCACCTGGCCGGAGGTCTTTTCCTGGAGGCGCAGGATCGTGCGCCCACAGGTGGACTTGCCGCAGCCGGATTCGCCCACCAGGCCCATGGTCTGGCCCCGTTTGATCTTGAAGCTGACGCCGTCCACGGCCTTGACGTTGCCGATGGTGCGCTTGAACACGCTGGACTTGATGGGGAACCACTTGACCAGGTTGTTCACCTCGAGCAGGCAGTCGCCCGCCGCGGAGCGATTCACGTTTGTCTCAGTCATATCAAAGCCCCTCCACGTCCACAGATTTCGGATAGCCCAGGACCTCGCCCTCGCCCATGAAGCGGTAGCAGCTCACCACGTGGGTGTCGCTGATGCGGATCTCCGGGGGATACTGGCCGGCGCACTGCTCGCAGCGCATCTCGCAGCGGTCCCGGAAGTAGCAGTAATTGGGCATTTCCACCGGGTTTGGCACGCTGCCGGGGATGTTGTACAGCTCGTCCACCTTCTTGCCCACCACGGGCTTGGAGCGCATCAGGCCGATGGTGTAGGGGTGGGCGGGGTGGTGGAAGATGTCGTCGGTGGTGCCCTTTTCCACCACGCGGCCGGCGTACATGACCACCACGTAGTCCGCCATGCCGGCCACCACGCCCAAGTCGTGGGTGATCAGCATGATCGAGGAATTCAGCTTGTCCTTCAGGCTGCCCAGCAGGTCCAGGATCTGGGCCTGTATGGTTACGTCCAGGGCGGTGGTGGGCTCGTCGGCGATGATCAGCGCGGGCCGGCAGGCCAGGGCGATGGCAATGCAGACGCGCTGGCGCATGCCGCCGGACAGCTCGTGGGGGTACATGTCGTACACGCCCTCCTTGTTGGCGATGCCCACCAGCTCCAACATCTCCAGGGTGCGGGCCTTGACCTGCTCCTGGGTCATATCGGGGAAGTGGAGCTGGGTGACCTCGTCCACCTGCTGGCCGATGCGGAACACCGGGTTCAGGGCGGTCATGGGCTCCTGGAAGATCATGGAGATGCGGTTGCCGCGAATCTTTTCCATGATGGAATTGGGGGTGTTGACGATGTTGTAGGCCCTGCCGTCGCCCTCGCCCAGGTTGAAGCGGATCTCGCCGCCCACGGTCTGGCCCGAGGGCCGCTGCAGCAGCTGCATCAGCGACAGGCTGGTGACGGACTTGCCGCAGCCGGATTCGCCCACGATGCCCACCGTCTTGCCCACGGGTACCTCGTAGCTGACGCCGTCCACGGCCTTGACCACGCCCACGTCGGAGAAGAAGTAGGTGCACACGTTGTCAAATTCCACCACGTTGTCGGGGTTCTTCATCCGCGTGGTGTACAGCGCCTCGTCCTTCGCGGCGTCGGCCCGGGCCTTTTCCAGCTTTCGGGTCACCCGGCGGTTGAAGCGGGTGATGCGCCTGGATTCCCGGCCGGAGATATAGGAGCTCTTTTTCTTTTCGTTTGACATGTTCGGCACCTCCTATCGCTTGGCCTTGGGGTCATAGGCGTCGCGCAGGCCGTCGCCCACGAAGTTGAACGCGATGACCGTCATGCAGATCAGCAGGCCCACCGGGATCCAGATGAAGGCGTAATGCTGCATGGCCGAGGCCGATGAGACGGAGTTGATGATGGTGCCCCAGGTGGCCAGCGGGTGCTTGACGCCCAGGCCCAGGAACGACAGCGTGGATTCGGTCAGTATGACGCTGCCCATGCCCATCGTGGCCTGCACGATCAGCTGGGGCATGATGTTGGGCACCAGGTGGTGGAATATGCGGTCCTTCACCCGGATGCCGGTGGCCTCGGTGGCCACCATGAATTCCTGCTCGCGCAGGGTCAGGATCTGGCCGCGCACCAGGCGGGCCACGCTGGCCCAGCCCATGATGCCCAGCGCAGCCATCATCACGATCAGGCGGATGTAGGTGTCCATGCGCATGGCGTCCATCAGCGCGCCGATGATGATCATGATGGGCATGTAGGGCAGGCAGTAGAAGATGTCCACCAGGCGCATGATCAGCATGTCCACCCAGCCGCCGTAGTAGCCGGACAGGCCGCCCATGATGACGCCCAGGAAGGTCTCCAGGAACACGACCACGAAGCCCACCATCAGCGACACCCGGCCGCCGTACATGATGCGGGCGAACACGTCGAAGCCGTCGCCGTCGGTGCCAAGGATGTGTTCGGCGGAGGGGGCGTCGAACATGTTGATGACGTAGATGATCTGCTGGCACTTCACCACGTACTCGCCGGTCTGGCTGCGGTTGAGGGTCAGCTCGGTCTGCTGGGTGGAGACGTTGCCCGCCTCGTCCGTCACATATTCGCCGGTCTCGGTCTGCATGGGCAGCTCGTACATCAGGGTTCCGGTTTTGGCGTTGCTGGCGGCCATCTCCAGCGCCTTTTCCGTCAGCGCCTTCTTCAGGCCGTATTCCATGGTGTCGGCGCCGTCATAGCGGCGCACCGAGAAGGGGGTCATCTCCATGAACTCGTCGCCCGCGGCGTTGCGCACCAGCCAGGCGCCCTCCTCCTTGGACAGGGTCCAGCTCTGGCCGTCGGCCTCGAAGCTGCCGCCGGTGGCGGTGGCCAGCAGGGCGGCCAGGTTCAGCGCCGGGGATACCGATGCGCCGGACTCGTAGGTGCTGTTGGTCAGGCGGCTGTACACCTTCGCCCGCTGGGGTTCCACAAGCCGGTAGGCGTGCCAGGCGCCGCCGTCCTTCGCCAGGGCGTAGTCCTCGCCGTTATAGGCAAAGCCGGTGCCGTCCAGGTGGATCTCGTTATCCAGCGCGGCCTCGAAGCCCGCGTCCAGGGGCTCGCCCACGTACTGCACGCCGTCGAAGGATGCGGTGATGGCGTAGGACTTGGCCTTGCCCCGGGTGTAGGTGTAGGTCGTGCCGTTCAGCTCGAAGGTGCCACCCTTGGCGTCGCTGGCGATGGCGGCCCTGACGGCGTCCTCCAGGCCCTCCACCGGGTCGTGGATGTAGTCGAGCTTCTTGCCGACCATGCTGTAGGTGCCGATCTCGGCCTCGCCGCTGCCGTAGAAGCAGACCTCCTGGCTGTCGGCGGCAGAGGCCAGATACACGTCGTCAGCCAGCTTTTCGATGCGATAGGCCTTTTCCTCGCCCTGGATGTAGTCCACGTCGGCGCCGGCGGAGAGCATGTTCTTGATGATGGAGTTCATCTTGTTGTTGACGGCGCGCTCCACCGATGCGCCGCCGTCGATGTCGAAGCCGCTGTAGGCGGTGTTCTCCTTGACCATGCCGTAATCGACATTGCGGGGCTCATATTTATAGAAGATCTGCTTTTGCCCGTAAGGGTAGAACAGCGGCCCCACGAAGGAGAACAGGAACATTAAAATCAGTGTCACCGAGCCGAACACAGCCAGGCGGTTGCGAATGAACCGCTTGAACACCTGCCGTCCGGGGGAGAGCACCTTTACGCGGGACAGGTCGTCCAGCTTGACCTCGCCGCTCTGGACCTGCTTGTCCTGGCTGGCGGCCTTGCGGGCCTTCAGTACCTCATTGAGGTTGTAGCGATTGTCGCTCATGTCGCCACCTCCTCAGCTCAGCCGCACGCGGGGGTCCGCGGCGGCATACAGCAGGTCGGAAATCAGGTTGCCCAGCAGCGTCAGTATCGATATGAAGGCCAGGTAGAACATGATAAAGGGGATGTCTGCCTGGGTCATCGACGTATACGAGGCGTAGCCAATGCCGCGGATGGAGAACAGCGTCTCGGTGATCAGCGCGCCGGAGAACAGGCCCGGCAGCGTGCCGCCCAGCATGGTCACCAGGGGAATGAACGTGTTGCGGAAGGCGTGATAGTTGATGACCTTCTTCTCCGGCACGCCCTTGGCCCGGGCGGTGCGGATGTAGTCGGCGTTCAGCACTTCCAGCATATTGGTACGGGTGTAGCGCATCAGTCCGCCGATGCTGATGATCACCAGCGTGATCAGCGGCATCACGAAGTGCCTGGCCACATCCAGGAATTTTCCGAATTGGGACAGGGTCATGTAGTCGCGGCCCTGCATGCCAGAGAGATCAAACCAGCCGAGCTTGACCGAGAAGACGTACTTCAGCACCGTCGCGACGAAGAAGGTGGGCATTGAAATGCACACCATGGCCACCACGGTGGTAAAATAGTCTGTGAAGCTGTACTGCTTTCTTGCCGCCGTAATGCCCAGCGGTATGGCGATGAGAATTTCAAAGATAAAGGATACAAAGCCCAGCGCAAAGCTGTACCAAACCGTGTTGTGGAATTCCCTGGTCACCGGGATGGTCCAGGCCCAGCTGTCCCCCCAGTTGCCTCTGACGGCGTTTCCGAGCCACACAAAGTAGCCGCCGACCACGCCCTTGTCCATGCCGTACTGCGCGTTCAGGTCCTCGAGCCACTCCGCGTAGCTCTTCGTCGCGCCGGGGCGTGACGCCAGTTCGCGCGCCTTCGTCTCCACATAGCCGGACGGCATGTTGTACATCAGCATATAGATAATGAACATGACGAAGAACAGTATCAATACGCTGTAGAGCAGACGTTTGACCGTATACTTGAGCATCGTGCTTCCCACTTTCTGTCAGGGATCCGCGGTCCAAACCTCCCGCATTTCCCGGAATAAAAAAACAACCATCTGCATGAACGGAGGGAAAGCCCTCCGTTCATGCAGAGTCAAAGCTGTTAAGCTATGCGCGTTCGATTCCCCGAAGGCTTACTTGAGAGCCAGGGTCTCGACCTCGGCATACCAGTTCCAGTAGGGGGTCATGTCCTGCGGAATGGTATCGATGTCCACGCGCTCAGTGGAGAAGGTGGTGCAATCCTTGCGCTGATACAGCGGCAGCTCGCAGCCCCAATCCATGATGATGCCCATGGCATCCTTGTAGATGCTCTTGCGCTCCTCGGTGTCGGCGCTGCTGCGGCCGGCCTTGATCAGCTCGTCCAGATCGGCGTCGTCCACGGAGTAGTGGTTGGAGTTGGTGCCGTTGCCGTGCGCGTTGGCGCCGGAGTAGACCTGGGTCATATCCGGGTCGACGGTGGACTGCCAGGCGGCGGCCCACATCATGGCGGTGTTGCCCTCCAGGGCGTTGTTCCACACGCTGGTGCCGACGTCGTTCACCTGCAGGGTGATGCCCAGCTCAGCCAGCACGTTGCTGGCGGCCACGGCCACACCGTAGGCGGGGTGATCCTGCTGGCCCTGGCCGGGGATCATGACCTCATAGGTCGCGTTGACGTCGGTGAACTTGCCTTCCGCCTCGTCGAAGGTGAAGCCCGCAGCCTTGAAGTAGCCGATGGCGGCCTGCTTGGCGGCCTCGTAGCGCTGCTCCTCACTCATGGAAGCGTCGTAGATGTCGTTGCCGTCCACGTCCACGGAGTAGGCATTGCGATAGCCCTCGTCCGCCGGCTTGGGAGCGGCCCAGCTGGTGTTGGAGATGGGATACTGGATGACGGAGGCGCGGTCGCCGTAGTAGGAGTTGATGACGGTGTCGCGATAGACGGCCAGCAGGGTCATGAAGCCCTTGCGCAGCGCCTTGGAGGCGTCGGAGGCGGGTTCGCCGTTCACGTTCACCAGGTCGGCGTTGATGCCCAGATAGCCGTAGCCGCGGTAGTCGACCAGCACGGTGTGGATCTTGTCGCCCACCAGATCATCGTTGCCGTTGGCGTCCTTGATGGCCTTCACGGTGTCGTCGCTGATGGACGGCACGGCGATGTCGAAGCTGCCGGTCACGATGCCGGGCACGTAGTCAGAGTCCACGGATTCCTGCATCAGCAGCACCGGAACCTTGGGCTCGCCCTTGTAATAGTAGGGGTTGGCCTTCAGGGTGACAACGCCCTTGTCATAGCCTTCGAAGACGTAGGGGCCGCAGCCGAGGGGCTCGGTGTTCTTGGCCTTCACGCCGGACAGATCGCCCTTGGTAAAGCCAAAGCTGTTGTTCTCGTAGTCGTACAGGGAAGCGTCGCCGTAGTAGTGCAGGGGCGCCACGGTGAAGGCCATGTTGTAGATGGCGGTGGCGTCGTACTCGGTCATGTGCACGGTCAGGCTGTAGTCGCCGGTGCGGATGATGCCGGCGATGTTGGCGGCGCCTTCACCGGTGTTCACGCCGACCTCGTAGTCAGCGCCCAGCGCGGCGATGGTCAGGCCCAGACGGTCGGAACCGGCGGTCTCGGTGGCCTCGGCCTCCTCCACGGTGTCATAGGCGGCCACGATGGCATCCCAGAAATCATGGGTGGTGGCGTCCTCCGCCAGCTCGAAGCCCCAGTTGGCGGCACAGGCGGCCACGCTGTCGTCGGCGGCGTTGTAGCCGTTGGAGATGCAGTAGTCGCAGATCTCCTGCGCGAAGGCCGCGCCGGCTTCCTCGTTGTAGAACTTCCAGAACTCGTTGTACTGCTCCTCGGTGTAGAGGTCGTTGGCCACATAGCCTTCGCCCTCGCCGTCCGCGAAGATCTTGCTGCCGCGGCTCTCCATGCCGCTGCGATAGGCCTCCATGCCCTCGATGGGCAGGGCGTAGATGGTGGAAGAGCCATCATAGGTGGGATCGCACAGCACGTAGATGCCGAAGATGACGTCGTCGATGGTGGCGGGCTCGCCGTCGGAGAAGACGATGTCATCGCGCATGGTCAGGTTGTAGTCAACGCTGCCGTCGTCGTTCTGTACGACTTCGACATTGCCCATGCCCTTGTATTCGTAATCGGAGCCGTTGTAGTCAACGGTCTCGCCGTCAATGCCGTTGTTGATCACAGCGCCGCCGCGGTCAGCCGCCAGCAGGAGCGCCTGGGTCAGGTCAACGACCTCCATATCGTAGGCGGTCGTCGCGAAGAAGGGGCTGAACTTCTGGCCGAAGGTCGAGGTGGCATACACCATCGCGCCCTCCGTCCGCTCCTCGGCCGCTTCCTCGGCCACGCCGCTGAGGGTCAGCGCACAGGCCAGGATCAGCGCGAGAACGAGCGCAAGAAGCTTGTTCAGGGTGCTCATGTTACTTTTCCTCCTTGAATAATATTATTATACGAATTGGACTTCGCATAACAGACAGATCATTCCGCCTTTCGGCACTTCAGCCGCTTCCAGAGGCGGTGGCAGCACAGCCCGACAGACAGCAGCACGGCCGCGCCCAGCGAAAAGGCGATGTCGCCGCGCAGCAGCGCCGTGCGCCGCAGCAAATTCACGCCCTCGCCCGCCAGCGCGATGCCCGAAAGCAGCGCGACAAAGAAGGAACAGGCGGGACAGCGGTTCTCCAGCTGATCGGCGTGCCGATGCTCCAGAGGCTCTGCAGTCCGCTGCGTCCGAAACAGGGTGGCCGTCATCAGTGCCAGCGGCACCGCTGCAAAGGCAAAGGGCAGGGACACCCACAGCGTGCGCGAAGCCGCAGACAGCGGCACAAGCGCCCCGACGAAGGCCAGCCAGCCCAGCGCACACAAAAGCAACGCCCGCCTCAGCAGGCGCCTCGCGGTCACCGCACCCTCGGCGAAACAGTACGCCGCGCCGATGTATTCGTAATCTGTTTTGATGCGGCCGTGGCCGTCGATGGACTCGATCAGGCGATAGTCGCCCACATAGCGGTTTCTCGACACGCTGCCTCCACAAGCATCGCAGATCACACCACGATTTTATACCAATGTATCATGAATCTCAACCGATTATATCACAGAATCGGGCCAATGGCAATACCAAACTGCCTCCGATATGCGGTTCTGCGGGAAATATAACCATGCTGCCGGCCCTCGCGAACCGCGCACTGTCCAGTTATTTTTCCACAAACCGCTTTTTTCTGTCACCAAATCCCGCCCTTCCATATGGTATACTGAATACCCAGCTTGAACAGATCGGAGGCGTCTGCATGGTCATCTCCTACCAGCACTTGTGGAAGCTATTGGAAGAGCGGCACATCACCAGGAAGGAACTCGCCCGCAGAGCGGGCATCAGCGAAACGACCGTACGGAACATGGTGGCGGGGCAAAACGTGAGTCTCGACGTCCTGGGCAAGATCTGCGGCGCACTGCACGTCGATCTGGGAGACATCGCCCAGTTCGTGCGCGCGTAGGCGCAGAAATGCCAAAGACACAGTCCGACGCGGAGCGATGGCCGCGGCGGACTGTGTCTTTTTTCCCTGTTCTTCAGCGACCGGCAATCTCGTCGATCCTGGCGAGCTCCTCGGCGGTGAAGGTGTGGTTTTCCAGGGCCTTGAGATCCTCCAGGATCTGCTCGGAACGGGAGGCGCCGATCAGCACGGAGCAGACGTCCCCGTCCTTCAGGATCCAGGCCAGCGCCATGCCGGCCAGCGTCTGTCCGCGCTGCCGCGCCAGGTCGTTCAGCGCCCGAATCTGCGCGAGGCGTTCCGGCGTCAGGCTGGAAGCATTCAGGAAGCGGCCGTCCCGGGCGATGCGGCTGTCCTCGGGGATGCCGTTCAGGTACCGGTCGGTCAGCAGTCCCTGGGCCAGCGGGCTGAAGGCGATGATGCCCATGCCCGCCTCCCGGCAGTAGTCCTTCACGCCGTCCTCCTCGATGGTTCGGTCGAAGATGGAGTAGCGTCGCTGATTCACGATCAGCGGACAGCGCAGCTGACGCATGATCTCGATGGCCTGAGCAGTGTGCTCCCGGTCATAGTTGGAGATGCCCGCATAGAGCGCGCGGCCGCTGCGCACGATGTGGGCCAGCGCCTCCATGCTCTCCTCCAGCGGCGTCTCCGGGTCCATGCGATGATGGTAGAAGATGTCCACGTAGTCCAGCCCCAGCCGCTTCAGACTCTGGTCACAGCTGGCGATCAGATACTTCCTGCTGCCCCAGTTGCCGTAGGGGCCGTCCCACATGTCGTACCCGGCCTTGGAGGTGATCACCAGCTCGTCCCGATAGGGCCGGAAGTCCTCCCGGAGGATCCTGCCCGCGTTGGTCTCGGCGCTGCCGTAGACGGGGCCGTAGTTGTTGGCCAGGTCGAACTGGGTGATGCCGTGGTCGAAAGCTGTGCGGCACATCGCCCGCATGTTGTCGAACTTGCCGTTGGAGCCGAAGTTGTGCCAGAAGCCCAGCGAGACCGCCGGAAACTTCAGGCCGCTCCTGCCCACCCGGTTGTACTCCATTTGGTCGTAGCGCGCGCCGCTGGCCGCATAGATGTTTGCGATATCCGCCATGGAATTGTCCTCCTGTCGTTCATAATCCGTTCAATGCTCCCGGGCGACGAGGACAATGTCTCAGCGCCCGGACAACCTGCCTGTCCGGTTATATCAGCGATCCGATAATCGAATATCCACCCGCCGCACATCCTGGGGGCAGTCCTCCAGAATGCCCATTATCCACCTCTTGACGACCGTCCTGGTCTCGACTCTGCGCCACTTTCGCGCCGCTGGCGCGCTGAGCATGGCCGCGCAGGTGTCCTCGCGCAACTGCGAGGTCATCACCGCTTCAAACGCATCGACGAACCACTGTATGGCGTCCTCGTCGTCCGCATAGGGCGTGTCCCGCAGCGTGCCCCGCGCCATGCCCTCTGCCAGGGCGATGGCGTCTGCCCGCATCTCCCGCCGGACCTGGTCACTGTACAGCGGCAGCACCTGCCAGCGCAGGGCATCCTCCGTGACCTCCAGCAGTCCCGCCCAGCCGGGATAGGCGTGGGGCTGGCCCACGGTGATCTGTTGAAGCCCATCCACCTTCACGGCGGCAAAGCCGTGATCATGGCCGCACAGGTACAGCCGCACGCCGCTGAGCGCGTCCACCAGCCCGGCCGCGACGGGCGTCCGTTCCCAGCGCTCGGCGGGGAGTATCGGGTGATGGCCGCAGGCGACCACCGGAGTGCCCTCCGCAAGCCGCGACAGGGTGTCTTTCACCCACGTGCACGTACCCTCCGAGATGTCGCCCAGCGGCGCGACGCAGCCCTGCATGTCGTTGGTGTCCAGCAGGAGCAGGCAGGTGCCGCCGCCGGTCATCACGGCACAGCTTGCCGAAGCCTCGTCCCGGCTGAACGCTTGGCTCCAGCCGCAATCGGCGTAGAGCCCGATGAAATCCGATATGTCCAGCGTGACGTCGTGGTTCCCGGGGATCACATAAGCTGGCCTGCCCAGTGAGGCCAGGAAGGCCTTCACCCGATCATGCTCCAGGTCGCGCGCGTTGTTCGTGTTGTCGCCCAGCAGGATCACGGCGTCCACGCTCTGTGCTGCCGCCCGCAGCGCGGCCAGCGCCATCTCGTGCGCCTCCCCGTCCGCCGTCAGATGCAGGTCTGACGAGATCAGGAAGGTCTCGGCGCAACCGCCGGCGCAGAGCGCCAGCAGCAGGCAGATGAGCACAGCCATTCTCCGCTTCACAACCCCACGACCTCCCGAATCCTACTGGTTATTCAGCTTTTCATAGCGCTCCTTCGCCAGCCGCGCACCCTCGGCGAAAAGCGTCCGCGCATTCTCCGGGAACGTGCGCCGCAGCGAGGCGTAGCGCACCTCCCCGTCGAGGAAGGCTTCGTAATCCAGCGTCGGCGCTTTGGAATCCAGCTGGAACTTCGGCTCTGCGTTCGGGTTGTAGCGGTACAGGAACCAGTAGCCCGCCTCCACCGCGCGCTTCATCTCATCCTGCACCTTCGCCATGCCGCACTTCAGGCCGTGGCTCTGGCAGGGCGCGTAGGCGATGATGACCGACGGCCCTTCGAAGGCCTCCGCCTCCCGCATGGCCCGCACCAGCTGCGCATTGTCCGCGCCCATGGCCACCTGGGCCACATAGACGTTGCCATAGGTCATCAGCATGCCGCCGAGGTCCTTCTTCGGGCGCTTCTTGCCGGAGGCCGCAAACTGCGCCACCGCGCCCACGGGCGTCGCCTTGGAGGAC
>JAFWEL010000026.1 GCA_017512905.1 Clostridia bacterium | reverse complement strand
TCCTGTTCCCTGTTCTTTGGGCCTGCCGGCCCCATCTCGCTAAAAACAGTCCACAGGACTGTTTTCCGGGCGCTCGATGTCCCTGTTCCCTTTGTACTACCCTCTGCTTTTCCACCAACAGCTCGATAAATCAGTATTTGTTTTACTCGATTTCCGGGCTTGTGCTTCTCCGTCAAATATGCTATAATGTCTCTGCGTGCGGCAGTGGCGGAATCGGCAGACGCCTCAGACTTAAAATCTGATACCCCATGGGTGTGCGGGTTCAAGTCCCGCCTGCCGCACCAAAACTATGGACGCCTATTGTACTACAATAGGCGTCCGTTACTATCTGTTATGGGATAAAGAAATGTGGCTATTGCGCGCGGGGTGCTTTGCCGTGCTCAGTTATTCGCTCCGCGCCGCCCATGCCGGGGGCGCCTTGCTGCCGATGCCTTTTTCGTCTGCCGTTTTCCTTTTTATGCGCGGGTGTACACCCATTCGCCACCCACCATGGTGCGCAGGACCGGAGTGTCCTCGATCTGCCCGGGATCGCAGGCGGTGATATCCTTCTCCAACACGGCGAGATCCGCCTCCTTGCCGACGCTGATGCTGCCGAACCGATCCTCGCACTGGAACTGGCAGGCCGCGTTCAGGGTGCAGGCCTGGATCATCTGATCAACCGTGGCGCACTCGGAGGGGCAATGCAGGGAATTCGGAAGGTCCGGTTTCTGACGGGTCACGCCCAGTTGAATACCTTCCAACGCATAGGCCGGGTAGGTGATGGGGTAATCGCTGGCGGAGGACACGACGACGCCTGCGTCGAAGAAGGACTTTATCGGATGCATCGCCTCCGTGCGCTCCTTGCCCAGACCATAGCTCTGGATGGCAGCGAGCTCAGGCGGCAGGGGGATCCAGAAGGGATCGGTGGAAGCCACAACGCCCAGCTTTGCCATGCGGGGGATGTCCGCATGATCCACGACCTCCAGGTGCGCGATGGCGTCCCGGAGATCATGGGGTCCGGTCTGGGCATTGGCCTTTTCCATGGCGTCCAGCGCCATGGCCAGCGCCCCGTCGCCGATGGCGTGCAGGTGCACCGGCATACCGAGCTCGTGGGATCTCTTATACACCGCCGTGAGGGTGTCCATATCCATGCGGAGCTGTCCCTGGTTCCCGCTCTTCTGCGACTCGGGATCACAGTAGGGCTGCTTCATATAAGCGGTCCCGTGGGTCGGCGAGATCGTGCCATCCAGCTGGATCTTGGTGTTGATCAGATCGAACATGGGGCCCTTCGTGCGCGCTCTGAGCTCCGCGGCGTGCTCGACCTCGGCAATGGTGTCGTGACCCGCCGCCTGGAACACCTGGTAGGCGCCGAAGGCGTGCATCTTCAGCTTGCCCTCTTTGTCGAGCTCGTGCAGCGCCAGCACCTCGTTGTCGGTGTAGTCCCAGTTGATGATCGCGTCCATGAATATGGTCATGCCATGGGCCAGATACTCCTCCTGGTAGCGCAGGTAAGCTTCCTTATACTGCTCCACCGAGAAGACGACCAGCGGCTTGATGTAGGCCATGGCGCCCTCGCGGAACCAGCCGGTGGGGGTGCCGTCCTCATAGCGCACGACGATGCCGTCGCTGACATCGGGCGTATCCTTGCTGATGCCCAGGCGCTTCATGGCGGCATGGTTTACCAAGTAGGAGTGAAGGCCCATGTCCGCAATGACAATGGGCTTGTCCGACAGGCCATCCAGCATATCCGCGGTGGGGCCGTTGTCTCCGTATAATTCCGTCAGAGGAGCGAAGCCGAAGCCCTGGTAGACCTCATATTCCGGGTGCTTCTCAATGAGCGCCTTGATCCGGCCCTTAAATTCGTCAATATCGAAGACCTTCAGCAGATTTGCCTCGAAAAGCTCTACCGTTCCGCCGACGGAGCAATGGCAATGACCATCGGACATGCCGGGGACGATGAGGCCGCCCTCATAGCGCTCGACCTTCGTGTTCTTGCCGATGAACTCCTTCACGCCTTCCGCGTCACCGACGTAGACGAAATGGCCGCCGAAGATCGCTACGGCCTCGGCCCGGGGCTGCTTCTTGTCCACCGTGTAGAAATTGCCGTAAATGACCTTCTCGGCGTACACGTCCTCTGCAACGGCCTCGGCCCAGGGCGCATTGGCGCGCACGGACTCGATGCCATTGAGGCAGGAGGCCTTCGCCTTGTAGCCCTGGGAGGCGGCGATGATCTCGCCGTTGGCAGCCTTGAGGCGGAAGCGGAATTTGCCGGCCTTGTCGGTGAAGACCTCATATTTGGGGTTTTCAAGGCGCTCAAAGTCGGCGACAGTCTGATCCTCGACGGGTGCATAGGGGGCATTTGCCTGCACGCTCTCAATGCCCTTGAGGCAGCCGCCCTTCGAGGTGTAAACCTGAGAGGTGGCGATGACCTCGTTGTTGTCCGCGACCAGGTTGAACGAGAACCCGGCCGGGGTCAGCTTTGCGGAAAACTTGCTCATGTTTGTTTCCTCCATAAAATTGGTATCGTTACTTCATTTTCTTCCCGCAGAAAAAGACCGCCTTCGGCGCGTTGAAGCTGAAGCCCTCGTGCTCCGCCGTGAGCAGGTCCCTGTCGAATACCAGGAAGTCCGCGTCCTTGCCGACGGTGATGGAGCCCTTTTTGTCTTCAATGCCGAGCTGTATCGCGCCGTTGATCGTGTAGCCGGTGAGCATTTCGTCGATGCTCATTTTTTCGTCCTCGGGCGGGAACGGCTTGAAGGTTCTGGTGAGCTCGGATGCGTTGGTCTTTTCGGTGGTCCAGCGCGTCATGCCGATCTCCATGCCGAGATAGGGGTTCCATGGCGAGAAATCCATGAAAATGGTGTTGTCGCTGGACCAGGTCACCAAGGCGCCGCTGTCCCAAAGGGTTTTGCAGCGGTACATATGCGTGGCGCGCCTTTCGCCGAGCAGGGGAATCAGCGGCTTGAGCGCGTCGCCAGTGCCATTCCCGCTGTGCCAGGCGGGCGTGAAGTTGGCGTAGACGCCCAGCTTTGCGAAGCGGTCCAGGTCTGCGTCGGCCTGAACCTCGAGATGGGCGCAGGTGACCCTGATGTGGAAGCGGTCTCCCAGCTCGTTGCGGACGAGCTCCACAGCGTCGAGGACCGCGCGGGACGCAGCGTCGCCCACGGTGTGCAGATGAAGGTCCAGGTCCTCTTCGTTCAGTTGCTTCAGCAGCGCCGCAAGCTCGTCCTTATTGAAGGCGGTCGAAGCGCCGACCTCTTGCGTGTCCGTGTAGGGCTCAAGCATGGCGGCGGTATGGATCTTGTTGGTGCCGTCCATGAAGATCTTCATCGTATGGACCTTCAGGTGCTCCGTGTTGAACTCACGGCGGAAGCGCTTGAGCTCCTCCAGCCCCTTCTTCGCCTGCGACGGCGCCGCGATCACATAGCAGCCGTCGACATAGATGGGAAGCTTCCCCTGCCTGTCCAGCTCGCGCAGGCGGGTGTAGACCCGCTCGTGGAACGCGGCATAGCCCGGAATGCCGGCATCAAAGACCGCGTTCACGCCCACATCCAGAGAGAAGGTGATCCAACGATTCAGCGCCGCGTCGATCTGTTCGTCGGTCAGGTTTATGGAGGTGTCGAGTATGATGGGTATCTCGGCCGAGCATTCAATGATGTATCCGGTCAGGCGTCCGTCCTTCTTCTCATAATAGCTCAGTCCGGGCACGGGGGCCGGCGTGTCTTCCGTAATGCCGTGTCTGGCCAGAAGCCTGGAGTTCACCCAGATGCTGTGCCCTTCCGTTTCCTGGATTTGCAGCTCGCTGTCCGGGCAGATCGCGTCGAGATCCTCCTTCGTGAGCTCTTCGCCGTTCAGGGATTTTTTCTCCATGATAAACCTGTAGCGTTCCAGGCCGGGCTTTTCCGCGATCACCTTCGACATGATGTCCAGAGCATCCTGCCTTCCGCAGCCGTCAATGAACCCGTCGATCGTCGCGTACTCAAAGCCGATGGGCCAGGTGACGTGGACATGACTGTCGATGATGCCGGGCATAATGAATCCGCCGCCCAGGTCGGTGACGGGGCCCTCATACGCCGAAAGCCCGGCCTCGTCGCCCACATAGACGAACTTCCCGTCCTTCACCGCAAGGGCACTTGCCAGCGGCCTGTCCCTGTCCGAGGTGTAAACCTTCACGTTTTTGATGATCTGATCTGCCTTCATTGCTGTTCTCCTTCTATGAAATGTCTATTTCATCAATATTCCGTGGGGCGTTCTCCGCTTTTATCTTATTTTACTAAATACTTCATGCCCTGTACATGGGGGTTTCCAGATTGGCAAATCAAAAACGATAAAGCGCTTGCTTTTACCGACGCAACAGGTTATCATGAAATAAAGATAAAATGGGGGTGATTTGCGTGAACACGCTGTTTGCCCAAACCCTGCGCAAGCTGAGAACAGAAAGGGGACTTTCTCAAAAGCAGCTCGGAAAACAGTTGTTTGTATACCACTCCACCATTGCCCGCTGGGAAAGCGGTATCCGCCTGCCGGACGCTGCGATGATCCCCCGGCTTGCCAAATGTCTCGGCGTTGACGCCAATACGCTGTTTCATCTCGCGGCAGACAGCGATGAGATCCCCAACGTCATCATGGTGGACGACAACGAGGTCGTCCTCTCTCATGGGCTGACCGTGCTGGGGAAGGTCATGCCGAACGCCACGATCACGGGCTTTACCAGGTCTGTGGAAGCGATCGAATACGCAAAAATGAACCGGGTCGCCCTGGCGGTGCTGGATATCGAGCTGGGCACGGCCAGCGGACTTGAGCTTTGCCGCGGGCTGCTGGAAATCAATCCCTGCACAAACGTTGTGTTTCTGACCGCCTACGCCGACTACTCCCTTGACGCATGGAAAACCGAGGCCAGTGGCTTCATGCTCAAGCCCCTGACTCCGGAGGGTGTAAGGGAGCAGCTCAAAAAGCTGCGCTACCCGTTTTCGACGGGAGGGACGGACGAGTGAACGGCTGGAACGATTTTTTCTATTATTTCATCATCGGGGCGACGTTGCTGCTGAGCGCGCTGGGGCTGTGGTTCACCGCCATCATGCCCGGTATTGATCGCTGGAACAAGCGCTTTTTCCAGAGCTTTTTTATCGTACTGATGTCGAGTGTCTGCACTGTCCTGACCGATATTGCCCTGCGCGCATATTCCGCCCCGAGCGAGGTGATTCGCTTCATGCAGGTTCTGGAATGCCTGCTCCTCGCTCTGCCGCTGCCGATGCTGACGGTTTTGCTGCTGCACTGCTGCGGAGAAAACATGCGGGAGAGCAGGCTCCTTCAGGCTGTGCTCGGGCTGTGGGCCGTCTATTTTTTACTGGTCATAAGCGGTCTCATCAGCAGCGCTTTTTACTTCGTCACACCGGACAGGCAGGTTCACCGGGGACACTGGTATCCGCTTATGCTGCTGCCGTCAATCGCGATCATGCTGCTCAATGACACGGCTGCGATCAGGCGGCGAAGGCTGCTTTCCCGCAAGGTCTGTCTGAGCTTCTTGATCGCCCTGCTTCCGATGACGGTCACGGTGCTGGTTCAGATGTTTGTCAATGCGTTTCTGCTCCTTGACATCTGCACGGTCCTCTCCGCCCTGTCCATGTACGGTCTCATTCTGTCCGATCAGATCGAGCAGGATCTCTGCCGGCAGCGGGAAATTGCCCAGCAGCGCGCCAGCATCATGGTCCTGCAAATGCGGCCCCACTTTATTTACAACACCATGACGAGCATCTATTGCCTCTGCAGCCAGGATCCTCAGAAGGCCCAGCAGGTGGTCTTGGATTTCACCACCTACCTGCGCAAAAACTTCACCGCCGTGGCAAGCGCCGCGCCGATCCCCTTTTCCTCGGAGCTGGAGCACACGCGTGCCTATCTCTCCGTGGAGCAGGCGCAGTATTCCAAAAGCCTCATCGTTGACTTCGACACGCCGTATACTGTCTTCCGTGTGCCTCCGCTGACTCTCCAGCCCATTGTGGAGAATGCCGTCAAGCATGGCAGGAACCCCGATGCAGGTCCGCTGCGCATTTCCATACGGACCCGGAAAACCGAAACCGGAAGCGAAATAACGATTGCCGACACCGGATGCGGCTATGATCCCACCGATGACAGCGAGCCGCATATCGCCCTGAAAAACATCCGTCAGAGGCTTGAACTCATGTGCGGCGGCAGCCTCACCATCACGCCCAACGACGGCGGCGGCACCGTGGTGACAGTGGCAATCCCCGACAGCGCCGCGGAAAAGCAGTAGCACTGTCCCCACTCTTTTTTTGCGAATCTGTCATTATAGTAAATATGCATGGAAGCGCGATCTGAAGCGGATCGCGCTTCCTGTTTTTGAAAGTTATTGTAATCTTTATTGAAATGGTCGGAATTCTATGGTATGATAGTCTCGATTCGCCGAGCTGGGCGTTTCATGCCCCATTCATGGACCTGTGAAGGAGGTCATCATTATGAAGAAACTGCTTACCATCGCGCTGTTGCTGGCCCTCGTCTCCGCCCTGGCCCTGTCGGCCTGTGCCGAGGGGGGCGACGCCCTTGCCCGCATCCGGGAGCGGGGCACGCTGGTCATCGCCACCGAGGGCAACTGGCAGCCCTGGACCTATCACGACGAAAACGACGTGCTGACCGGCTTTGACGTGGAGATCGGCACACTGCTGGCCGAGGGCCTGGGCGTGGAGCCGGATTTCCAGGAGACCACCTGGGACGCCATACTGGCGGGCGTGGACGCCGGCCGCTTCGACATCGCCTGCAACGGCGTGGGCTACACCAAGACCCGGGCCGAGAAGTACAGCTTCTCCACCCCCTATGTGTACACCGAGATCGCGCTGGTGGTGAAGGGCGACAACGACGCCATCAACACCGCGGAGGACCTGAACGGCAGGACCACCGCCAACACCGCCTCCAGCACCTACGCAGCCATCGGTGAGCAGTACGGCGCGACGGTGACGCCCGTGGACGACCTGATTCAGACGATCATGCTGGTGGAGCAAGGCCGCGTGGACGCCACGATCAACGCCAAGGCCTCCATCGACGACTATCTCAGCGAGCACCCCGAGGCCAACATCCGCATCGCCCAGATCCTGCCCCAGGGCGAGCCCGTGGCCTATCCCGTGCGCAAGGGCGAGGACACCGACACCCTGATCGCCGCCATCAATGAGATCCTCGAAGCCAAGCGCCAGGACGGCACCCTCGCCGCGCTGTCGGAAAAGTACTTCGGGGCGGATTTGACGAGGGAAGGATAAATTCTGATTTGTCGGGCTGATGACGAACTCCCCTTTGGCTAACTTACCGGGGGTATCGGGGGCGGTAGCGCCCCGATCTTTAATCGTACGCGGCGGCGTGTACGCCGCGGGCGGGGCCTTTTTTGCGGCAGGGAGCCTGTCG
>JAFWEL010000178.1 GCA_017512905.1 Clostridia bacterium | reverse complement strand
GAGAAGGAAGCCATGGTAAGCCTCGTCATGCACTTCCTCTGCCACGAGTAGTTCCTATGGGGAGACGGTCCCCGCTTGCAACATAGGGACCGTCTCCCAATCTCTGTTAGGCAGTCTTGATGGCCGCTGCGTCCTGCAGGCCAAGCAGCTCCACGGCCTCCTCGCGCATCTTGTACTTTTGGATCTTGCCAGCCTCGTTCATGGGGAAGCCGTCGACGAAGCGCACGTACTGCGGCACCTTCTCCTTGGCGATGCGGCCACGGCAGAAGTCCTTGACCTCCTCCTCGGTTGCCGTCTCGCCCTCGGCCAGGATGATCTCGGCCAGGACGACCTCGCCGTAGACCTTGTCGGGCACACCAATGACCTGCACGTCCTTGGTCTTGGGGAAGGTATACAGGAAGTCCTCGATCTCCTTGGGGTACACGTTCTCGCCGCCGCGGATGATCATGTCCTTGAGGCGGCCGGTGACGCGGTAGTAGCCGTCGGGCTGGCGCAGCAGGATGTCGCCGGAGTGCAGCCAACCGTCCTTGTCGATGGCGGCGGCGGTGGCCTTGGGCATCTTATAGTAACCCTTCATAATGTTGTAGCCCCGGGCCACGAACTCGCCGATCACCTCGTCGGGGCAGTCCTCGCCGGTCTCCGGGTCCACGATCTTACACTCGATCTCCGGGAAGGCGCTGCCCACGGTGGCCACGCGCACCTCCAGCGGGTCGGTGGTGCGGCTCATGGTGCAGCCGGGGGACGCCTCGGTCTGGCCGTAGACGATGACGATCTCGGGCATGTGCATCTTCTCAACGACATCGCGCATCACGGCGATGGGGCAGGGGCTGCCGGCCATGATGCCGGTGCGCATGTGGCTGAAGTCGGTCTTTTCAAAGTCCGGATGGGCCAGCATGGCGATGAACATCGTGGGCACGCCGTGGAAGGCGGTGATGTGCTCGTTGTGGATGCAGGCCAGGGACGACTTGGGGCTGAAGTACGGCAGGGGCAAAATCGTGCCGCCGTGGGTCATGGTGGCGGTCATGGCCAGCACCATGCCGAAGCAGTGGAACATGGGCACCTGGATCATCATCCGGTCCGCGGTGGACAGGTCCATGCCGTCGCCGATCATCTTGCCGTCATTGACGATGTTGTAGTGGGTCAGCATCACGCCCTTGGGGAAGCCGGTGGTGCCGGAGGTGTACTGCATGTTACACACGTCGTTCACGTCCACGGCGGCGGCCATGCGGCGGATCTCCTGGATGGGGGTGCGGGGGGCGTACTCCAGCGATTCCTCCCAGGTCAGCGCGCCGGGCATGCGGAAGCCCACGGTGATCACGTTGCGCAGGAAGGGCAGCCGGCGGGCATGCAGCGGCCGGCCGGGCTTGTTGGCGGCCAGCTCCGGGCACAGCTCGTTCATGATCTGCCGGTAGTTGGAATCCCGGTAGCCCTCGATCATCACCAGGGTGTGGGTGTCCGACTGGCGCAGCAGGTATTCCGCCTCGTGGATCTTGTAAGCGGTGTTCATCGTCACCAGCACCGCGCCGATCTTGGTGGTGGCCCAGAAGGTGAGGAACCACTGGGGCACGTTGGTGGCCCAGATGGTCACCTTGCTGCCGGCGCGCACACCCAGGGAGACCAGGACGCGGGCGAACTCGTCCACGTCGTCCCGGAACTGGCTGTAGGTGCGGGTGTAGTCCAGCGTGGTGAAGCGGATGGCCTGCTGGTCGGGGAAGTTCTCCACCATCGTGTCCAGCACCTGGGGGAAGGTCTTGTCGATCAGGGTCTCCTTTTTCCAGACGTACTTGCCGGTGTGGCTGTTGTTCCAGTACAGGTGCTTGCGGTTCAGCCGGGTGCCCTCGAAGCGGGACATGCAGCTGGCGAAGTGGGTCAGCAGTATTTCAATATCGGAGAGGCCGTCGATCCAGTCCGGGTTCCACTGCAGCGAGATAAAGCCGTCATAGTTGACCGAGCGCAGCGCGTTCATCAGGTCCCGCATGGGCAGGCCACCCTCGCCCACCAGCTCAGGCACATAGATCTCGCCCTCCCGGCGGAAGTCGTGGATGTGGACGTGGCGCACGTAGGCCCCCAGGTTGGTGATGGTGGCCTCGGCGTCCTCGCCGAAGACGCAGGTGGAGTGCATGTTCCACAGCGCCGCCAGCCGGTCGTCGGCGAAGCGGTTCAGCAGGTCGCGCAGGCGGGCGGTGTCGGCGTAGACGCCGGTGGTCTCGATCAGCAGCGTGACCGGGGCGTCGCCCAGCACCTCCAACAGGCCCGTCATGCGCTCCACGCAGGCAGCCTGGCTGGCGCAGTCGGTGTGGACGCCCACGTAGGGCGCGCCCAGGTTCACCGCCACTTGTACGCATTCGGCAAGCTCGGCGGCGAAGCCCTGGTCGGTGAAGTCGCCCACGCTGTCCACGCAGGGCAGCGACAAGCCCTGGTTGGTCAGGCGGCGCCGGGTAGCGGCGGCCAGCTCGGGATTGGTGGGGCTGTCCTTGCCGGCAAAGGCGGGTCCGTTTACGTCATAGAGCTCCACGCCCGCCAGATGGGCGTCGATGGCCGCGGCCATGGCTTCGGGCCAGGAAAGGGATTTCCAATATTGGATTGAAAATGAGAGTTTCATGTTTTGCACCTCTGGTGGAATTAGGGGACGGTTCCTTATTCCACATTTGGGGGAAGGAGAAATGGAATAAGGAACCGTCCCCTATTCCATTTTCAGTTTTCCTCGTACACGATCTTGTTCAGCGCGCTGATATACGCCCTTATGGACGCGCCGATGATGTCGGTGGAGATGCCGTTGCCGGAGTAGACCCGGCCGGCGGACCTCAGCTTCACCAGGGCGCTGCCCATGGCGTCCCGGCCCTCGGTGACGGTCTGGATCTGGAAGTCGTCCAGCTCGTAGTGATGGCCGATGATCTGCTCGATGGCCAGGAAGGCGGCGTCGATGGGGCCGTCGCCCACGCCCACGCCCCGCAGCTTTTCCTCGCCCCGGCCCAGCAGGATGTTGGCGGTGGCGGTGATCACGTTGCCGCTGTTGATGACGTAGCTTTCGATGTGATAGGTGCTGGGCACCTGCAGGGCGGTGCTGGCGATGATGGCGTCCAGCTCCCGGGTGCCCACGAAGTGCTTGCGCCGGGCCACTCGCCGGAAGGCCTCGAAGACCTTGGCGTTGTCCTCGTCGGACAGGTCGTAGCCCAGCTGGCGCACCACATTGATGACCTCGCCGATGTCGTCGCCCTCGTCCAGGGTGACCCCGGCGGTGTCGCCCACGGCGATGTTGCTCAGGGGGGACTGGCCCTCGTCCTTGGGCTGGAGCATGCGGTTCAGCAGGCCCACCGCCCGGTTCAATTCGGTGGTGCGCAGACCGCAGGCGATGTCCATGGCCGCGCCCTTGACCTCCACCAGCCGTGCCAGCTGCTGGAGGGTGGGATAACCCGCCTCCACGGCGGCGCACTTGACGCCCGACACGCCCTTGAGGATGGCCGCCGCCACGCAGGCTGCGCCCATGCTCATGCTGTCGCTGGGCTGCACCAGCAGCTCGGCCCCTTTGAGGGCGGGCACACCGGCCTGAACAGAGGCCACGAAGGCGGCAAATTCGTCCGGCAGCAGCACGCCGGCGGTGTCGCACAGCGTGACGCGGGTCGCGCCGCATTCCAGGGCCGCGGCGATGGCCTGGCACAGGAAGTCCTTTTCGGCGCGGGTGGCGTCCACAGCGGTGAATTCCACGTATTCGCAAAGTCCGCGGGCGGCCTTCACCTGGGCGCGCACGGCCTCCAGCATGGCCGGGGCCTTCTTGTGACAGGTGTATTCCATCAGAGCGGGGGACAGGGGCGCCAGCAGGTTCAGCCGGGGCTGCTTCGCGCCGCGCACGCTCTCCCAGGTGGCGGCCACGTCGCCGGTGGCCACGTCCACCCCGGCGATCAGCGGGGAGGTCACCATGGCCGCGATGGTCTTGCCAGCCAGCTGGTCGGCCTTGCCGCCGTCAATGGGGGCCAGCTCGATGCCGTCCACCTTCAGCCGGTCCAGGCTCCGGGCGATTTCCAGCTTTTCCTTGAAGGTCAGCGCCCCCTCCCGCAGGGTGGGCAGCAGGGCCAGCGTCATGTCAATCAATTTGATGGTTTTCATCGTGTCACTCCTTGTTTGGATTGGCGTTTTGTGCGTAGCTATGGAGGGGCGGGGCGGTGAAAAAAACGCCCCGAAAGCTCAAACACGAGGTTTGTGCTCTCGGGACGATTCGAATTCAATCAAACCGCGGTACCACCCGGGGTTGCCGCGTGCGCGGCCGCTCATCAGCGCTCCAACAAGCGCTTAGCCATGGTAACGGGGCTTCCGGATTGCCTTACTCAGCGCCCGGGGGCGTCCTTTCGGGTAATCTGCTCTGGCACGAGACTGCCCACCTGCGCGCACACCGGCTCACAGCGACCGCCGGCTCTCTGGAGTGGACCGCAGCGGGCATAATGCCTTCATCGCATTTACTGCTGTAATTTAGCTTAGTAAAGTTTAAGCCATCGCCGGGTGGTTGTCAAGTCGTTTGACGGGAATTTGCGAAGGATTTACAGAATCACGCCACGAAGGTCTTGGATACGCTGGTGTAGCTGCCCACGCCCTTCACCCGCACACCGGAGACGGTGATGGTGTAGGTCTCGCCCTCGATCATGCCCTCGACGTCCATGTCCAGGTCGTCCGGGTCCTTCTCGATGTTGTATACCGGAAGCTCGTTGCCGTCGGCGTCCCGGACGGTGATCTTGAGGTTTTTGTACTCCACGTTGGTGGCGAAGTCGATCTCCAGGTCGTCGTGGGCGGGGTCGAAGGACACCTTGACGATCTCAGGCTTGCTGGAAGGAGTCCTGAAGCTGCCCTTCACCTTGCCGTAGCTGCCGGACTTGCCCACGCGCACACCGGAGATGGTGAAGGTGTACTTCCTGCCGGCCTTCAGGCCGGTGACCTTGAAGCTGATGTCGTCGCTGTCCTTCTCGATGATCCTCGCGGTCAGCTTTTTGCCGGCGGAATCCTTGACCACGACCTTGGCGCTTTTGTAGCGCACGTTTTTGGTGGTGAAATCCACATCCACCACGCCGTTGCCCTCGTATTCCACACTCTTGATCTTCGGGGCGGCCGCCAGGGCGGGGACGGCACTGATTGTCAGCAGCAATACGGCCAGCAGCAATGAGATGATTCGCTTCTTCATGGGAAAAACCTCCTTAATCAGTGTGATTTGATTATAAGGAAGGTATAAGCATTTTTCAAGGCACTCATAGAAACGTTTACAATTTGTTTACAAGTTTGATGCCGGGGCGTTGTGGAAAAGCAATGGCCGGTTGACGGAAGCGTCAATGGCGGGATGCGCGCCGCTGTTGCAGCCAGAGCAGTATGGCCAGGCACAGCGTCATCACCAGCGTGCCGGTCAGGCTGCCCGCGCTGTCGATCAGCACGTCCGTCAGCCGGGCGGCGCGCTCGCTGACGAAGAGCTGGTGCAGTTCGTCGGAGGCTGCGTAGGCCACGGCGACGGCCATGGCCCGCAAGCGGCACCTGCCCTCCGAAAGGCGGGAAAAGCCAAAGCGCATGGCGCCCATCAGGTTGAAGCCCAGCAGCATGAACTCGCAAAAGTGGGCGTTTTTGCGGATGATGTTGCTCAGCGTTTCCCGGTAATTGACCCGGGCGACGCTGGACATTTTTCTGTAATCGGGCCGCAGGATGTGGACCAGGCGCATCGTCAGCGGGTCGCTCAGCGCCTGGGAGGCGGCGCCCTTTTGAGCGGAGAACCAGAAGATCAACGCCGCGGTGACGATGGAGGCGACCAGGAAAAAGCGGGCCCAGAATTTTGAATGCTTCATGGATGGGGAGAACGACCTTTCTTGCGATCTGGAATCCCATCATAGCATATCCGGGGATGAGATTCAAGGAAGAAAAAACGAAACAATTCAGCACTTGACAACCGCCTGAGTTCGTGTAATAATAAACAGGTGCTGAAAAACGCACATGCACCCATAGCTCAGCAGGATAGAGCGACCGCCTCCTAAGCGGTAGGTCAGGGGTTCGAATCCCTTTGGGTGCGCCATAAAGCGCGGATACGAACTCGTATTCTATGAGAACGTGTTTGCGCTTATCCTCAAAATACCGAGGCGATATTAACCGCCCCGGTATTTTTCTATCTCGTGATTAACTTTCAAAGCTGTCCCTGAAACTACCAAATAGCACAAGAAAAGCCCGTAAACACGGGCTTTTCTAAGTTGCTGGTAACTTTCACTTATCTTTTGAAAACTAAGATTCAGTGCCAGCGTGGAACGGTATCACCCTCCCCGATCCCTATGTAAGCATCAAGCACAGTTGGACGCTTCTCCTTAATCAAAACCTCAGAATCCAACTTAGAGAATTTTTCGACCAATTCAGGCTTAATAGAAATCAGTTTCATCTTATGTACCCCGATACAAAAAATGGGGCAACCTTTCGGATGCCCCGACTTACAAGTGAGTGATACTCTACGCCTTGCGGCACCCCGTCACTCCCGGAGGCTAAACATACACGTCCATGATATTCTCGCCGTCATGGCCGACAAGCATCTCTGCTCATAACCATTATATTCGAGCGGTGTAGCTCTTGTCAAGACTCTTAAGAGAAAACTTTTTGACTTTGGCAAGTATTTCAAAAACAGTCAGCACCAGCGTGGAACGGTGTTGCCCTCCCCGATCTTGATATACGCATCAAGCACCGCCACGGCCTCCGGCTGCGGGAGAAACTGTGTCCTATCCATCGGCAGGGCGCGAAGCTGATTAATCGTATAATCCGGGTGTTCTTCGTGGAGGTAGACAAGGAAATCGTTTGTGGCGATAGTCGATCCAGCTATGGGACGTTTCCGTTTCGGGGAGCTTGAGAAAAACCAGGCGTCCGCTGCGTTGATCCCTCGCCGGGTGTAGCTTCGGCTTCTCAAATCCATCTCACCGCCTGTCCGCATCTGTCACAATACTTTGGCCTTGCCATTTCATTTAGTATCGTTTCACATTTCGGACAGTAGGAAAACCAACCGTGCTTTCCTTGCTTGTGCGTTGGGTATTGCGGCTCCTGCTTTTTCAAGAGGGAAAGGCTATCACGCCGCAACATATCATAGCAGCACTCCCCGGTTCTGTCGTTCTTCCACGCGCCATCCCACCTTTTATCCCTGTATGCACATTCTTTACACACTACGCCATCTTGATTTTTGTCGCATATCGCGACAGCAGCGATAACGTCCTCTGACTTCTTGCTTGTAATCCGATCACTCAAGGCGCATTTCCTCCCTTACGATTTCGCAGTAATCGCCGTTGCAGCTAAAGCCCTGCTGCACGGCGGGTTCCTTGACCTTCTCCAAGTCATCGACGTTGACGGCCCTTTCCTGCCCGTTTTCGTCGCCTACAGTCACCATCTTCTCGTGCCAGCACTTCCACGGATAGCTGAGAACCGTCCACGCCTTGTTAGACTGATCCCCTTTGATCTTCACCCTATCTCCCGGCTCAAACATCCCGATTCACCCCTTTCAAAACCTTGTCCCGCGCCTCGCGGGGGCTGTCCGCGACAACCAGCGTCACCGTGCCATGTTCGCGGTCATGGACGGTATACAGCCGATCCTCGTTGTAGAAAATCCGGCTCTTGTTCCCGTCGTCCTCCAACGGCTTAATGCTGTTGAGATAGTTGACGATTTGATGGGCCATAGTGTCGAACTGCGCCGACGTGATAGGTCTGTACCTCATACCTTCGATACTCCTTTCTCTTCCTCGCCGGGTGTAGCTTCGATCCTGCCCTTGAACCACGGGAACAGGTCAAGGCTGTCTGCAATTTCCTGAACAACCCGGACAAACACATCATGGTCAATGTCCTCCGGGCAATCCACATTACAAATGACGTGGGTCAAGGTCTGTCGGTCTATGAACTCGTCACAGCGGGGCTTGTCATACACCCCCGGCAGATTCTCCAGCTCCCACTCGATGTACTTCTGTTTGGGTTCGGTCAGGCTGTCCAACTCGTAATCGGCCAGCTCTTTGTCGGTCAGCTTGCGCTCATACACAAGCAAGTCGTGGTATTTCCCTGTCGGGTCGTCCTGCCGTTCGACAAGGCCCTGCATCGGTTGGCAACCGAGGGAAAATCCCCTCAGTCGCATACCGTAGACATAAACCGTAGATGCCATTGTTAGTAATCCTGCCTTTCTCGCAGCAGGTTTTTCAGGTCTGCCGCGCATTTTCCGCAAAGCGCGATAACGTGGCCCTGACTTGTAAAGTTGCTACGGAAATAAATCTCTATCACATCTTTGTCCCCGTCGCAAACGTTACACCGCCGCCACTTTCCCGATTTCTGAATGTGAATCAATCTCCCGGCCTCCTCACAATGACGGCCTCCACGTCGGACTTGCCAAAGATGCTTTCAATGATGGATCGTACCTTGTTCCAATCGCCGCCCGCGATACCACAGCCCATCTTGTAGGGTATACAGACGCGCTTGCTGCCTCGTTCAGCCATGCCGCGTACATGCTTCAAGCAGCGCCGCATGTCCCTGTAGCTGGTGATCGTGTCGTCGTCCTCGGTGGTCTGCCGTGCCTCATCCTGACAAAAGCAGTTTGCCACGATAACGTCATTCCTGCACTTGAAATACTGGACGCGTCCCAACAGGTCACGACCCTCCACCAAACAGGTGTTGACGTACTCCGCGTATTGCTGCCGGGTCAGCAGCTTGTGACGGATAGCGGCGGCGATTCCCGCGCCCATAACCCCGTGATAGTTGGTCTGATGGCAAATGATACCATCCTTGAAAGCCAAAGCGTCCCCGGTAATCTCGTGAACCATGATTCTTAGTCCTCACTTTCCTCGTTGTGTAGCTCCGGCACCTCCCGCCGATCCCGCCATGCTTTCGCCCGATCATAGCCCTCCCGGACAGCAGCCAGCCAGTCCTTTGCATCAATCGGAGGCTTGAGCTGATAGGCAATCACGCAGATAGCGGAATAGGTTGCGCCGATATTGCCGATCCCGAACTCCCCGAAATCCAGCAGCGCAGGGCCGCACTCCCGGCCCAGCCGTTTAGCCCCTTCCGGGCCATAGTAGATACTGTCAGGGCTGTAGCAATGCACCGATGCCGCCATAGCTATTGACCTCATCCACATTTGGAATTTGGCCCGTACTTTGTCGATGTTCAAATTCACGCTACGTCTCCTCTCCGAACATACAAATCTCGCTGTTGTGTTCGCAGCCAACGCAATGCTCGTTATACCAGTCCTTGAACTCTTCTTCGGACACCAACCCTTTGTATGTATCACGCTCGTATTCGTAACGCTTCACATAACAGGGTTTTTCTTTGGGTTCGGGCTTCTTTTTCGGCAAGGATCGCGCCTCAAAGCGGTATTTCCGGGCGCTGTCCCCGATCTTGAAGAACAGACGCGCCTCCGCAAGCATGGGCGAATCCTCGCAGATGCCAAACTGAAATTCTTTTGCAGCCGTGTTATAGATGCCCCATTTCATCCCGGCTCCGTGGTAGTAGGTTTCACGTTTCAAAACTCCACCTCCTTGAAGTAATTGGAAAGCGCATTGCAGCTTATTATCATTCTGACGCAGCCATTTGTCAGTACGAGCTTATAGGCTGTTCCTTCTTCAAGCCGCCACTTTTGATGGGGGTGCAAACTTATAGACACATGGAAATCACCCATGCTTGGCAGCATGATAACCGCCGCTTGCTTCGGTTTGAAAACCCTGACCTTATCCACCTATCAACGCCTCCTTTGTATGGATTGCGCTCAAACTGCCGTCCCCGTTTTCCACCAGCCGACAACCGGACGGGATGGTAAACTCGACTTCACCCACACGGTAATCCGCATGAATATGTCCACAAACCGCAATGTATTTGCGGGCTTTTTCAGGTGTCAGGCAGATAGCAACGTCCTTTTCAACCTTCGGCCTGTCCAGTCGGCCCACCTCAACGACAAGATAACCGACCATCTTACCGTAGATAGGAATGATCTTCACGGCGTCCCGCCTCCTTCCTTATCGGGCGCAAACAGCCCTTTCCACCTGTCGATGATCCACCAGCGGTTAAGCGGGAGGACGAGGTTGCGCATATCCCGCAAGGCTTCATCCGTCCCACACTCCGGGCAGATATAGACATGGGCGTAACGGCTCAAGGCGTTTCTGACCTTCGCCGGGTTCATGCGCTTCATTCCGCAGCGCGGGCAGGGCGTAACCATCAGCTTAGTTTCGTCCTGCGTCTGCTCGATCAGCGTCTTAGCCGTGTCAGGATCGTCCCACGGCTTCAAAGTCCGTATGAAATTCGGTACGGCGTCCGGGTTGTAGATTTGGCTCATGATACACCCTCCCTTTCCATGCGGTTATAGAAGTCCAGCGACATCACCGCGTAGACCTTGCTATAATCCCTGTTGTCGGTAATAATGACCTCCCTGTTCTTCGTGATGTGAAGGGAATACAAAACGCGGTCAATGAGAATACCCTGTTTCCGGGTATTCTCATTCAACGCCCGCTTGATCGCAAGCTCCGACATTCAGCCCACCCCCTGCAACGCGGGAACACTGCCGGGTGTAGCTCTGCTCTCCAGCTTCGTAGACGGGTCGAACTTCTCTCCATCCACATAGCCTTTTGCGAGGGCGTCCCGTTGCTGCCAGTCCTCCAGCTCCAACCGCTTCTTAAAACGTCGCTTTCCCATCGTCGCCATAACATCCTCAACAGCTTTAGGCACGACCAGCACAAGGCCCCATTCCTGCTCGTTCTCCACATCCTGCCGCCTAAATGCCGACTTCAAGCCCTCTACGAATCCTCTTCCGTAGGCTTCTGCCAGCGAACGACGATACCCTGCGTCGTAATAATGACTGTAGTCGAAAATATCATCAGCACACCGCTTGGCACAGTCAAAGGCGTAGAGGAAAATCTTTTTGCAGACCTCGAAATCATCCTCCAACCCGACAAAACCGATAGTGTACATACGCGCTCCTTTTTGATGACTACGGAAAGCACGACAGCAGTAATGCTCCGCTATGACAGCGGACAGGGCAATAGCCCAATGGTATTTAGTCTTAGACACTTGCACGTCCAGCAGCTCCCGGCGCACCTTGACGTTGGTTTCCTTGGAACAATCCTCGGGGCGCAGCTTGTGTTGTGCCATCAGCTCACGGGCTTTCAGCAGCGCGGCCTTTGCCTCGTTCTCATTCGGGCTTTCTGCCAACGCCAGCAGCTTGGCAATCTTGTCCTTGATGTTCATTCATCTGCCTCCGTTTCTTTGTCGATTTTCCTGCTGCCGGATCGCAGCAGCTCCCAACATACCACCACAAGTACATCGTGGATCAGCAGCAGTAACGCTTGCGCCACAGCTCCCGCCTCCCTTCCGTGTAGCTTTGTCGTGTCGCTTCTCAGGCGACCGGCGCTCCGAGCATCAGCATTTGATTCGCCCCGGCGTTCAGGTAGTAATCAGCGCGGGCCATGACTTCCTCATACTTCTCCCGGCCCTGAAAGCTATCGACAACCGCCTTTTCCTCTTCGGACATATCCCGGTAGCGCTTTCTACCGTAGTTAGGAGGCAACCAGCCCTTTTTCTGACTTGCGAACAGGTTAAACTTTTCAAGCAAGTCCTCATCCTTGAAAACGAGGTGGGCCGTGCCTTTCTTGTAGACCGTCACCGTGAAATACTTGGTGTCGATGTTCTTTGTGATCTGCTCCTCCTGCGCCTTGGCAAAGGCGGCGTCAAGGGTTCCGGGCCAGTCCGTGCGCCCGCTGTCGAGGAAATCAAAGACCTTCTCAATATCCCGGAATTTCTGAATAACGTTGTAGGCCCTGAATTTCTTGTCCCAGCTATCGTAGGCCCCGTAAAACGGCAAAATGACCTTTTTGCCAACCCTGAAACAGTCGTTGGTTCGCCAGCCGTTGTAGTAATGGCGGTTCGGGCTTTCTTCGTAGTAGGATCGCGCAGTCCAATCATCGAACAGTCCAATAATGGTGTCCTCAATGCCGGTTATGATCCTGCCGTTCATCTTGATTATCAGGGTCAGAATGTTGTAGACGGAAAACTCATAATCCTTGAGCTTTTCCACGTTGTCGTACAGCTCGCTTTGAAGATTCCCGGTCAACTTGTTTACAATCACGGGCTGTTGGAAGATCGCACGCCAGTATTTCCCGCGTGTCTGCTTGAGGTAGTTGTTTATGATCGCCTCACGGTTTCGCCCGCCTACGTTGATGTGCAGCTCAAGAATCGGGGATCGCAGACTGTTGGTGTCGTCGATGTCATTTTGCAGCATTTCCCGCATAGCATCGTGTTCCTCGATCAGTCGGATTCCACAAGCCGCCTCAAAGTTGTAGCGGTTCACCCATTCCTCAATGACGTTATACTGTACCAGCTCCGTCAACTCGGAGGGGACTTTCTGCGTCTTGTAGGTAGGCGCTTTGCGCATATCATCAACTATGGTGCTGTCCACCTTCACGGTGGGGATATGTACCCGGATCAGCGCCGCGTCTACATCGGTTCGCCGTTCAGCATCGGCAAAAGCCCCGGACACAAACTCGATCTCCGCGCCGTATGCCTTGAGCTTCGCCGCCAGCTCCCGCCTCTGCTCCGTGTAGCAGTTCCGCAACGTCTCCGCATTCAGGATGCAGCAGATTGTTCCGCCACGCTGCATCAGCTCCAGTGCTTTCAGCAGGTGGGCCGCGCCGTTGTCAAAAGGCGGGTTCATAACGACCAGCCTATACCGCTTTTGCGTTTCGTAGGTCAGGAAATCATCATGCACGACCCTGAAACCTTCGCCCTCCAGCACGTTACGCAGATTGGAGTCAATCTCCACACAATCAATGTCGGCCTCTTTGATCGCCTCGGCCCATGTGCGAGAATCGTGGGCGGGATAGCGGTTACGGCTGTAGTGCAGCCGCCCCGCCACGTAGCGGGCAAGGTCGCCCTTACCCGCGCTCGGCTCCAGTACGCTCTCGATCCTGTCCCACCTCAAGCCCTGTAGCAGCTTTTCAGCCAGCTTCTCGGGCGTGGGGTAGAAGGTCTTACGCGCCCGGTCACTTTCGGTCATTCTTACCAGCCTGTTCATGCTTGCCCTCCTTATCCGATTTGGCGCTCCTCTGCGTCGCTTTCCAGTCCCGGACGTGCCGCCCGTTGGCCTGTTCGATTTTGCGCATGAGCTTCAACTTTTCCTTGGTTTTCACCCTTGCCGCCTCCTTTCAGGGCGTATAAATGACCTCGTGCTTTTCCGGGTACGTGCCGTAGTCGGCAACGATGTACTCCACGCGCTCCCGGTCTGCATCATTGACGATAACCGTCATGCTGTGCAGCAGCCTTCCCCGGCTTTTGCGTTCCACGGTGTCGGGACGCATCATCAACACGCCGTAGTCGTGCCGATCTCCCCGGTTGGCTCCGTCAATACGATAGCCCCGGTTTGTCCACACCTGCGAGGAAACAAGTCTGCTCGGTATGACCGTTTCCGCGTCCCAACGCAGCTCCTTGATATTCACGCCCCGAACCTCCCTTATTCGCCGTCTATGGCGTCTGCCGTGATGTTATAGCAGCCGTGCCGCTGCATGATCTTGAGGTGGGCTTGCAGCTCGTCCCACGTCCCTTTGAACGTTTCGCTGAGATTGCGGCTTTCCGTCCAGCCGTCATCACAGTCATAAATAATCTCGTACATGATCCCGTGCCTCCCTCCCCCGCGTTGTGTAGGTTTCCCGCGACGCCCCGGAGGGCGTTTCGGCAAGTTACCGGCTTGCCATCATCAGGCGGGATTTACAAAGGTCGTTACCCCTGCCATCGTGGCAACGACGCCAGCCGTGAACCCGTTGACGGTCAGGCCATACACAATATCCTTTGCCACTCCCTGCGAAAAACGCTTTGCGGGCTTTCCGGCTTCCCACAATGCCGTTGTGCCCTCCGTCCCGGTGACAAACTTTGTGGTATAACCCTTGTCTTTACCCTGCCATGTGAAAACCGCAATCACATAATCGTATTTCTCCATGATCCTACCTCCTATACCCTTCGTATTTCTCCAACAGCCGCCGATGGAAGTCAGCGCGGGCCTTGCGCTCATCGTCGAAGTAGTGACCCCAATAGTAATCGGCCTTTTCGCTGCCGTTGGACAGCAGCCATGCCGTGCTTTCCCACGTTACAAACATTCTGCCGAGGGAGGTTTCCTTTTCAGCCAGCACTATGCGGGATTCCTGCCCCGAACGGGACGCAGTATAGGTTTCGGAGACTGTGATCTTATAGCCCTCGTTGGCCTTGATCTTGTTCTCCAGCATACCGCCCTCATTGGCCTTGATCTCCGGCGCGTCGTCGGGTTTCCCCTGATCCTGCGCCACAAGGCCGTTCACCCATTCAAGGATTTTTGCCGCCTGATCGTACCGGGCAAAAACAATGTCATTCTTGTAAATGCCCGATTCGTACTCCTTCGCCATCTTGCGTTGAAACGCTATCTCCTGATTGATCCTCTCGACAAGCGAATTATTAGCCATTCTGTAGCACCCCCAGCCTTTCAAGCTCCCGCCGATACGTCGTCCGCATAGCCTCCGACCTGTCCACACCAGCCGCCAGCATTGCGTCAAACTTGACCTGACAGCTTACGCTCTGAATCGTCTCACCCAACGTTTCCCGGTGGTGTCCTTCCAGACCATTCACCCTACAGGCAAGACAACCGTTTTCATCCAGCATCTTATCCTCAAAGGCCCAATAGCCGTCTGCCAGCCCTGCGCCTATTTCCTTGCAGATGTAGAACGTTCGGCCTCCCTCTACATAGGTGCTGATATGCCTAATCACGATTTCAGCCTCCTTCCTTTGCCATCATCAGGCCGGGTAGGGCAACTCCCGGCGACGGGCTTTCGCCCGTTTCGGCTTGTGCCGTCTTACTTGATCGTTACGTTTGCAATGATCTTCGGCTCACCAGTGGCGTAAATCCGAATGACGTGATCCCCGTTACCGTAAATCAAATGCCCGCCAGTCGTCCTATAAGGACGGCTTTTCGTACCGTGCCGGAAACCACGGGATAAGTCTGACTCGGAGATGCTGTTGCTTCCAGTTAGCCTCGTGAACCAATAGGTCTTGCCACTCCAACCCCGCCAAAACTGCTTAGTCATGTTCGCGCCCTCCCTTCAAACGTCCATTGCTACCCGATGGTAGGCGTAGAATCTGCCATTGCGCTTGAACAGGTGATACCAACTGGTAAAGGCTTGCCCGGTACAGTCGTACATCGACGGGCGATAGTTGATCTTGATAAAGTCGTTGAAAAACTCGTCGGCGCTTTCCTCGGTGTCGAACACCTCCGGGATCGTTACCAGCTCCGTATAGCCGTCATAGTCCCCGCCAAACGCCCGGCGCTCTACCATGAAGCCCATTCCGACATCAACGGCGGTTCCCCTGTGCGCCCACTTGCGCAACTCCCGCTTGATCTCGATGGTGTACTCCTCCAGCAGCTTCTTATCGGCGTCCTTGCCGAAATCGGGATTGTTCAGGATCGCCAGCAGCGCGTAACCTTCCCGGAAAGACTCATTACCCGTAACCTTGAACATTTCCAGCACCTCCGCTTGTCGCTTGTCGTTTGTCGCGTTGCCATCATCAGGCCGGGTAGGGCGGTTCCCGGCGACGCCCCCGGAGGGGCGTTTCGGCTTAGTCGCTGATCCCGACCTCCCAGCGGCCATCCTTCGGCTCGTCGTCAATGCTGACATCCACGGCGGGCCATTCCTTGAACAACTCGGTCAGGTTGGAAAAGACCTTTTCCTCGTCGGTCACTTCGTCGTAGACCACGACGGGCAACCCGGACTTGTTGACCTCCAAATACCTCTTGAGGTTGTGGCGGGAATCACCGCCATGCCCCAGCGCCGCCAGCTCCGCTTTCAGAGCGTCCAGCTCGTCGTCCTCAAAGGTGAAGGGCTTGAAATCGTCCCCGGTGATCGTCACGGGCTTGTCGTTGATCGCCATGCCCCGGATCGCCTTGCGCTTGAGAACCGCCAGCCGCCGACCATTCGCGCCGAACAGGACGATATGCTCCCAACCCACGAGGTAGCGGGTGACTTCGTTGTACTCCATGTCCTCCAGCGGGAGGGCCTCAAAGGACAGGGCCTTGTAGGCCGCAACGTCGGCCTCGGTGGTGAAGCGGATCGCCGTCGAAATGATAACCTGCATCTTGTTCTCCATGATTCTTTCTCCTTTCGCTTGTCGCGTGTCGTTTTGTGTATCGCCGCTTGCGGTTGATCTTAGCGTAGCCCCGTGGGATTCCCCTTGCTTCCCGACCCCTCGTGACGCCCTCTGACGCTTCCGACAGGCTTGTGTTCGGCTCCGGCTTCTTATTTCAGCCCCGGTGGATTGCCGCTTGCGGCGGTGTGTCAAAAGTCAAAACCTTTTGACTAAAGCAATAATATCATAAACCTTTTGACTTGTCAATACCTTTTTACCAAATTCAGTAAAAAACTTTTTACCGCCCAAAAATGTACACTCTCGCGCGCGTGTACTTGTATGCGCATTTAGGCGTTTTAGGCGTTTTGGCTTACGCCTATACATATAATTTAGGTCTATTAACAGTAAAAAGTGTTGAACTGTTGATATATAGGAGAAAAGCCCGATAACACAAGGGTTTTGACCATCAACACACCCATCAACACTTGCGCAACACTCCGAAAATCTGTTGATTCCCTTTATCAACACTTCAACACCAAAAAACCAAGTGTTGCGCAAGTGTTGACGTAATCTGTTGATGCTTTCCGGCACAAAAAAAAGCGGCGCACAAGCCGTAGCCTGTGCGCCGTCGTCGGTGTGCCTATTCGCGCTTCTTCACCCATACCTCGTACATTCCGTAGGCGCTATAAGCCGCAATCAGGGCATTAAATACGCAGAGCGCAACCGTTTCAATGTTCAGCCCATGATTCAGGAATGTATTCGCGGTCAGCAGCGTGGCGAGAACGAGAACGTACACCAGCAGCCGGGTCGGGATGTGGCCCACCCTGTCCAGCGGGGCCTTGATATACTGTACGATGAAAAAGACCAGGATCGCCGCGCCACCCGTGGTGACGAGGTATTTCCATGTGAACTCGTTCGGCAACTCGCCGGGTGTAGCTTCGTCGCCGGGGCCGCTCACGACCTCCCCCGCGTCGATCAGGGCATCGGCACCGTTGTCGGTTGCCAACGCGGGCAGGACGCAGACGGAAAAGACCAGCAGGAAAGCACAGATCAGGATAAGCAGTTTCTTCATGGTAGATTCTCCTTTCAGGGGTTGGTAATGTATTCCACATCAACCCAGCCGTACACAGTCGCGCCTTTGCCGGGTTTGCGGATCAGGTGATAGGGGTGTTTCCCCTTCGGGAAAATGCCCGTAATGGTGGCCCTGCCGCCCTTACAGGGCAATCCTCGTTTTGCGCTGGAGCTGGCATAGTGGACGTTGCCGGTAAAAACCACCTCGTCCCCGATTTTCCAGCTTACGGGATGATCGGTTTCATCTTTGCCCGTTTCCTCCGCGTAGAGGTCAAAATACCTCTGACCGTACCCGGCCCGTTTGATCTTGACCTTTTCGCCCATGTCACGGGGGCGTTCAAACTTTGTCAGCACAAGGTCGGATGCGGTCCGGACAGTGGTTGCCGTTTTCAGGGCGTTCAGGACGCCGCTGTAGCGTTCGGAAAGCTCGGTGAACAGGAAGTCGAGTTGCGCTTGAAGGTCGCCTATGGACGCGCCTACGGCCCTACAGTGGGCCAACAGCGCCGCCTTCCGGGTGCGGTATGTCCATTGCGCCAAACCGTAGCCCGCGCCATCCTTCGCAAAGCCCTTGTAACTGCCGCTATCAACGGCGGCGGTATATTCCGCGTCGTTCATATCCAGCGGCTTCTCAAAGCTGTTTTGCAGGTTGGTGGGCTTCAATGCGCTTTCCGCATAGAGGTTTCCCATAAGACCGGCAGCTCCAGCCGGGGACAAGCCCCTACCGATCAGGTAATTCCAAATCTTCTTTTCGTTCGTCATGTGATCCTCCCAAGAAACTGTCATTGAGGGCGCACTCTTCATAGACCTGTTCTATCCGCTTGATACTGAGCCGCGCCCTGTCGTTCGCAAAATCCTTGTGCGTCTCGCAGTAGCCCTTATAGAAGGTAATGTCATCGAGGACATTATTGAAATGCTCCTCCGAATGTCTTTCCTTCCGGCGTATCTCGTCGGCAAATCGTAGGATTCGCCGTCGTGCGTCAAGGGCCTTGTCCTTGTCCCGTGTAGCATCCTGCTGCTCGTCATGCTCCTCCAACTTCGTCAAGCGGTCTTTGATGCTCTCCAGCTCCGTAATCACGTCGCCGTTTATGGCCTTGCCTATTCGCTTCCCGAGCCAACCGAAAAACCGCCCCAACATCTTCCCGATCCAACTCCACGGGTTGACCTTTATGGGGGCGATTTGCAGCACGGTAAAAACGACGATCAGCCAAAAGCCGCATTTTCCCAGCAGCTCCCCGGCGTCAACACCTATTGACGAAAGAAAAGTAGAAACACTCAAAACAGACCAGTCCTTTCACGTTTACTTTGTTACCGCCTCGATTTGTTCACGACGTAAAGCAGAGCCGCCGCAAGCAAGAGGGAAAGCGCGGCGCGGGGGATGGCCTCCCTCACGCCGCAAAGGGCTACATCAGCCCGTGCAACGGCAACGCGCAGGGCCTCCAGCACGTCCATTAAGCCGCCGCAGCCTCCGGCTTGTAGAAGATAAAGAACTGCTTGCGTTCGTTCTCGAAAGCGGCCAGCTTCTGCTTTTTGCGCTTCTTTGAGGCGGGGTCGTTGGCGTACATATAGGTGTCGTCGGTTTTCCACAGACAGATGTAGTGGCCCCCGGATGTCCAGTAACCCGGCCCCATCGACGCCACAACAAAGGCCCCGTTCTTGATCGCGGCCCTCGCCGTCGCCATGCTCTTTGTCTGGACAAAGCCGGTGAAGCCGTAGGCTTTGGCAATGGACTGGAAGAAGCCCCATGCCGTGCCGCTGTTCTTCGTGCGGTAGCCGTGCTTGACGGCATAATCGCACATTTCCACGGGGGTCAGGGCCGCGTCGATCCACGTAGCCATGATGTCGGCCATGCTGGTAGGCCCGCAACCGCTGTTGGCAATGGTCTGTTTCTTGTTATTGGTGGAGGTATACACGATCTTGCCCCAGCGGGGATCACCCTGCTTGTAGTCCACGGGCTGGACGGTGTTCGTCCCGGAACCCTTCGCCGTGCGCGTGTAGCTGCACCCCCACAGCGCCAGCCAGTCGTTTTTTGTGACGTTGCCCGTAGCCTCCAGCCCCGCCGTAGTCTGAAACGCTATGACGTTCGCTCGGGTGTTCTTGCCGTATTTGCCGTCAGCGGTGGTGCTGACAAGGGCCTGAACGGCCTTGACGTATACGCTGCCGGAGTAGTCCTTGTACAGCACATCAGGCAGGGTTTCCACCAGCGCGGCAAAGGTCTGAGGGCCAGCCTTGCCGTCCACAGTCAGGCCCTTTTCACGCTGGAAATTCTTCGTGGCGGTTTGGAGGGCAACGGTAAACTCATCCTCCATCGGGAACCCCATCAACAGCCGGTAGGCTCTGACCGCCTGTTTGGAGTTACTTTTGCTGTTCAGTTTCAGGATCATCCTGAGTCACCTCCGTCAATTTCCCGTTGACCATGACCATAACGGTGTCACACTCAACCCCTTCCTCGTATTCGGGTTCGTAGTAGGGCTTCCGTGCCATTGTCTGCCAACTCCTTTCTGTCATAAAAAAACCACCCTATGATCGGGTGGAAAATCTTCGGCTTATTTTTTCTTTTTGATCAATTCTCCAGAGCGCCGCTTCTTCTGTAACACTGGTCCTGTCTCTCAATACCGCCCTGACGCCTTTATGACTGTAAAAACAAGTCTGATCATCCAAGTCAGCTAATGCCATAAGTTTGTTGTCTCGTGAGAGATTTGCCAGCGCACAATTGTAAATATACACGGCATGTCGGGTATCTACGCCGAGAATACTTGCAACCTCATCCATGTTTCTTCTTTCTATTCCGTGTAGCACAAGCGCTTGTCGTTGCCTCGGATCAGAAAGACGATTGATCGACTCACGTACATTTTGCTGTATCTCTTCGTGCAATAACGAATCATCTAAATCCGGCAAGCTGTCGTCCCAAAGTGTATCGGCCAATGTCATGCTATCCTCTGTATCATTTAACAATGGCGCATCCAATGAAACCGATGTTGGATGATTGCTTTTGAGTTTGCCATTTCTTAATCCAAGAGCTGAATATATCTCCAGTGTTATGTATTGTTTCTTGCATATCGCCCAGCTTTTCCCGGAATCTTCTTTATAGGCTTGTTTTGCCCTTACAAGCCCAATAAAGGCCGCTTGAGCCAAATCCTCAACACTAACAGCGTGGTCTTTATCACACAGTCCTCGAAAATGCCATGCTATCGCGTGTAGCGTTTCTTTGTTCTCTTCATATAGCTCCTCATACATTTTAGATCAATCCTCTATGCGTTCCCAAATAAAACGTCCATAGTCCGCATTACGCCATTGACCCAAACCGTGATAAGCACCGTAATCAAGAGCTGCCTCAATAATATCCCACGTCAGGCTTTCACCTTTGGCTGATTTTGAGGTGGAGTTGGGAAGCAATGATATTTCAACGGTAACGTTCCAGGGATCATCTATCTGCTCAGAGGATGCAATAGCCACTCTTTCACCCTGTGGTCCACTACTTCTTAAAGGACGCTCAAGTATAGTATCCTCATAAAATACATAGGCATCCTCACGTTTTATGGGGACAAATCTGGGTTCAACAAACACAAGTAGGTCAACCTTGGATTTGTAGGCAGCGATATTATATTGCCCTCTGAGCGCATAAAGGGCCGCTTTGAAAAAGCCCTTGACCTGGTAACCCATAACACAAAGGTGTCCTTGCTTGTCGCGGGCAAATACGGTTAACCCGCGCTCGTCAACATCAAATGAAGAAGCAGTTTCTTCTTTCGTCGCTTCTTCATCGATTGCTTTTGACGTAACAATACGGGTCCGAATGTCCTTAATAGCCGGAAGACTACCGAGGATAGGTGTTAATCCAGTAAGCCTATATGTCCTGGATTCTACTCTAAGATTTGCCATGTGTAACATTCCTTCCAAATTGTGCTATTTCACTACTGCACTCATAGAAACTCTACTGGACTCCGCTCTTACATTACTTCGCTCTTACCCTACCGTGCTGTACTTGACCGTACCCAGCTATCACTTTGTCAATAGATTATACAGAGGCACAGCAGTTAAATATGACATGAGTTCAGCCCGTGAATAGAATTTACTATATCCGATTACAAGACGTTCAGCGCCAGTGTAATCGATATATGCATAGCGTTTGTCATAGTACAACTTGCCACTTCTTGACCTTTTCATCTGCCATATGTATTTCTTATGGGATTTATCGATTAGTCTCGAGGCCCGTTTTCTTGAATACGGCTTATTAGGAATACCTAATGCGTCAAATATGTCGCACATCCTGTACCACGTTTTCCCATTCTCTGTTTGGCGATGCACAGAAATAAACTTATCTCGGATTTTTTCGTCCTTCAACCCACCTCACCTCTCTATCATAGAAAAGGCGACCCCATCGTAGTACGGTGTCCTGGTCTCACGGTTGTACCTTTGCGCTCCAAAGGGGATCTCTGACGTGTAGCAGTTTATTGTCGTTTGCTGTCCTGTAGCTGGATCAACAATTGTGACGTTGTAAAATGTTCCCGAGATGTCAGCAGCGAGCTGCTGCATTTGCGTCTGTTGCAAACGCAGCAGCTTCACCCCCACTTTCATCTTACTGGCAATCCTTGTCCGATGCATCAGTCCGGTTTGTACGTCACGCCCACTACCCTCGGCATCCAGGTCGTTTCTGGAAATCTCCAACGTTTCCACCAGCGGCGCGTAATCGTGGCCGTTGATGATCAGTACAGGTTGTGCCATAATCCACGCCTCCTCAACTCAGCAGCGGCGAGCTGCCGAACATCTGTGCCCGTCGATTGATATCGTCGATAATCTGCTGTGCGGTTAACCCACCACCTGAGTTAGCGGGTTGTTGGTTACGACCAGATGCCTGTACCGCCGCCACAATCTGCCCTGCCACCGAAATAATGGTTTGAATCAAATCCTCAGTGTTAGAATTTAGAGTGTTCTGGATGTCCTCTCCCGTCAGGGCGATTTGGGCTGCAACATCATAAGGTAATACAGACCCAGAAGCCATCACCGGCTCATGATACTCTATTCCGTGTAGCGCCGTTGCTCCTCCGATGTTTCCGAGGGTCCCCACAATCGCGTTGGTGCAGTTCGCCAGCTGCCCCGAAAGGAACGTCCCCAGCGCGCTCACGGCCTGGCTCATGCCCGCCACCACCGCGCTGTACATGGTCGCCGCCAGCTGGGATTTGTTCAGGATCTCCGTCCGGCCGTTGATGTGGCCCATGATCTCCGGTCCCGCCTCCCCGGCCACGAACACCGTGCCGTGGGCGCGGGCCGTGCCGCCCGCGTAGTGGGGCACGTTCGACAGGTAGTTCGCCATGCCGCCGTGGGTGATCACGCCGCCCCGGGCGAAGGGCCGCAGCCGGTCGCCGTTGGTAATCACGCCGCCCGTGGCCGCGCCGGAGCTGGTGATCTTCTTCCAGATATTTTCCAGCGCATCCTTCAGCTTGCCGGCGACGGTACTGACAAAATCAGACAGGCCGTTGATGGTGCTGGACAATGTAGCTT
>JAFWEL010000025.1 GCA_017512905.1 Clostridia bacterium | reverse complement strand
ATACTTCATTTTCGTCGCGGGAACGTTCCCTTCGTTCTGGCTGCAACATTCCGTGCGCGGCTTTTCCTGTTCCCTGTTGACTGTTCCCTGTTCCCTTTGTACTACCCTCTGCTTTTCCACCAACAGCCCGATAAATCAGAATTTGTCTGCCCCACCCGATAAAAAATCAAGCACACGGAGGACACACCCATGAAAAAAGCCATCATCGTCGTCAGCTTCGGCACCACCCATGCGCAGGCCGAGGCGAGCTGTATCCGGCCGGTGGAGCGGGCCCTGGCCGCGGCCTTTCCGGACCGGGAGGTCCGCCGGGCGTGGACGTCGCGGATCATCGCCCGCCGTCTGGCGGCCCGGGGCGAGGCCGTGGAGAACGAAGTGGAGGTGCTGGAGCGTCTGCGGCGAGAGGGGTTCGACGACATCCTCTTCGTGCCCACCCACATGATCCGGGGCCAGGAATACCAGCGGGTGACGGCGGTGGCGGACGGCCTGCCGGTGTCCGCGCCGCTGCTGGATATCGAGGAGGATCTGATGTGGATGGCCGGCCTGCTGGACGGCATCGCGGCGGAAGAGGGACGCACGCTGCTGGTGATGGGCCACGGCACCGACCACGCGGCCGACGCGACCTACGAGCGGCTTCGAGGGATGCTGACCGGGCGGGTGAAGCTGGCCTGCGTGGAGGGCCGCTACGCGCTGGACGGCATCATGGACGCGCTGGAGGCCGTACCCGGGAAGGCGCTGACGCTGATGCCGCTGATGCTGGTGGCGGGAGACCACGCCATGAACGACCTGGCCGGGGACGCTCCCGATTCCTGGAGGTCCCGCCTGCTGGCCCGAGGGTTCGACGTCCGCGTCCGCCTGACCGGCCTCGGGGCGCTGGAGGCGGTGCAGCAGCGGTTTGTCGGGAAGGCGCGGGAATGTTGAAATGATTTCAAACGTTGCTTATCTGCATTCAAAACGGCGCGTGTAATATGGGGGCAATCATCCACTGGGAAAAACGGGAGGCTGCTATGCCGCGTACTGCGTTCAGGAGAAGATTTTGGCTGCTGCTGGCGATGGTGACGGCCCTGTCCGGCGCGTTTGCCCTCGGGGAGGGGGAGGCCGCCTCCGGCACCGTGACGCTGACGATCACGGCGGTGGGGGATTGCACCTTCTGCGGCGAGGCGGGCTCCAAGTCCAACGTGCGCTTCCTCGAGGCGGTACAGGAGCAGGGCTACGACCACTTTTTCGCCAACGTGCGGGAGCTGTTCCAGGCGGACGACCTGACCATCGTGAACCTGGAGGGTCCGCTGACCACGGTGGAGAAGCCGAAGGCCCACGGTTATGTGTTCAAGGCCGACCCGGCGTGTGTGCAGATCCTGGCCAGCTCCGGCGTGGAGCTGTGCAACCTGGCCAACAACCATTCCCTGGACTACGGCGTGGCCGGGCTGAAGCAGACCGCGGAGGTGCTGTCGGAGAGGGGCATCGGCTATTGCGGCTTCACCGAGGCCTGGAGCGCCGAGCTGAAGGGTGTGAGGGTCACGGCGCTGGGCTTTACCAAGTGGGACCACACCGTCGAACAGGTGACGCAGGCCGTCGCCCAGGCCCGACAGGACTGCGACCTTCTGATCGTGAACCTGCACTGGGGCTGGGAGCGCCAGCACCAGCAGTGCCACGAGCAGGTTGAGATGGGCCGCGCCGCCGTGGACGCCGGGGCGGACCTGGTGATCGGCACCCATCCCCACGTGTACCAGGGTATCGAGAAGTACAGGGGCAAGTACATCGTGTACAGCCTGGGCAATTTCTGCTTCGCGGGCAACGCCAATCCCGACGACAAGCGCTGCCTGATCTTCCAGCAGACCTTCAGTTTCAACCCCGGCATGGGCATCGCCCAGGCCAACATACTGGATGCCGGCATCAACATCATCCCCGCCAGCATCTCCTCCGTGGAGGACAGGAACGATTTCGTGCCCACCATCATGCCCGCCCAGGCGGGCGCGGCGCTGCTGAAGGAGGTGGCGGAATGCTCCGACGGTTTCAACGCCGCCGATGCGCTGTGGATGAAGGACAATTACCTGGTGGAGAACGGGTTGGTGGAGGAAGAGGAATTCTGATTTGTCGCGATGCGACAAATCAGAATTCAGTATCGAGTATTTAGCATTTAGCGGTTAGTGGAGGAGCCCTGAAGGACCGGCTTCGCGTCGAAAACCCTTGAAGATTTCTTTTTTACAAAGCCCTGGAAGCGCTGATAGCTCAGCGGTTTCCCTTGAATCATAACAAATCTGTCAGGATTTGCACCACCACTAAATACTAACTACTAAATACTCAAATACTGGCTGCGCCATCGAATCGGAAGGTTATCGGTTTGAGCTATAAAAAATTGTCATAGAAAAATCATATTTGCACTTGAAATTTTTTCATATTTGTTTTATAATGTTTCAAAATGACATATTAAGGCAAGAGTATGACCTTAATTTGGCCTTGCCATGGGGTCGGGTGTGTTGTTTTGCGCTCACTGGCGGGCAGTGGAGGAAAATATGGGCAAAAATGTGACAAAGAAAAAAAACAAGGCGCGGCAGCGGCGCAGGTACCTTCGCGCGGGAATTCTCGGGCTGCTGGTGGTTCTGGGACTGGGCACGATGGTCGGCATGGCCATGTTCAACGCCAGTGCCAGGCCCCAGCGGGACATGAAATGGTATGTGCGCGACAGCCAGGCGCAGGTGGCTGCCCCTGCGTCGGGGGCGGGCTATGCCGCCACCACCCAGCGGGGCAATGCCAATGGGCCGGTGCTGGCGGTCATCGACGGCGAAGTCACCCCGAGACCCACGATCAAGCCCACCATGGCGCCGGCGCTGGTCACCGAGGCGCCCGAGGGGGATACCGCCTCCGCAGGCGGCGACGGCGAGGTCTATGGGGATGGCGACCAGGCCTCCGAAGTGTTTGACGAGCTGTCGGACATCGACCCGCAGATCGGGGAAATCGAAATGGCCGGCGACGAGGCGGACAGCTCCGGCACGGTGATGCTTAAGATCACCGCGGCGGGCGACTGCACCTTCGGCGGCGAGGTCGGCTCCAAGGGCCGCCGACGCTTCGTGGACCTGGCCAACAAGGAGGGCTACGACTACTTCTTCGACGGCGTGCGCGACGTGTTTGAAAACGACGACCTGACCATCGTCAACCTGGAGGGCCCGCTGACCAACTGGGATAAGAGCAACAAGCACGGCTTCGTGTTCAAGGGCGACCCGGAGTATGTGAACATCCTCGCCGGCTCCAGCGTGGAGCTGTGCAACCTGGCCAACAACCACACCATGGATTATGGCAAGACCGGCCTGAAGGACACCGTGAACGTGCTGGAGACCGCCAAGATCGGCTACTGCGGCTATTCCAAGACCTATACCACCGCCATCAAGGGCGTGCGGGTGTGCGCGCTGGGCTTCACCTGGTGGGACAACGACAAGAAGGAGATCGCCCAGGCGATCCAGAACGCCCGGGCCAACTGCGACCTGCTGATCGTGAACATCCACTGGGGCATCGAAGGCAACACCATGCAGGACCACAAGCAGGTGACCATCGGCCACGCCATCATCGACGCCGGGGCGGACCTGGTGATCGGCACCCATCCCCACGTCTACCAGGGCATCGAGAAGTACAAGGGCAAGTACATCGTCTACAGCCTGGGCAACTTCTGCTTCGCGGGCAACGCCAACCCCAACGACAAGCGCTGCCTGATCTTCCAGCAGACCTTCAGCTTCAACCCCGGCATGGGCATCGCCCAGGCCAACATCATGGACGCGGGCATCAACATCATCCCCTGCACGGTGTCCTCGGTGAAGAACCTGAACGACTTCCAGCCCACGATCATGCCGGCCAAGGAGGGCGGCGCGATGCTCAAGGCCATCGCCAGCCGCTCCACCAACTTCTCGCTGACCAACGCCTTGTGGATGAAGGACAACTACGTGGTCACCGCGGGCCTCGCGAACAACGGCGAGGATGGAAAGGCCCAGCAGCCCGCCACCGCTGAGATCGAGGCGGCAGAGGGCGATGAGCAGGCCGGGCAGGAAGCCGGGGAAACGCCTTCCGATGCGCCCGAGGAAGCGCCCGCGGCGCAGACTGATGAGGATATGAATACCCTGTAATTAAATGACTGAAAGTGAAAATACTGATTTATCAGGCGATTGCCCGATAAATCAGTATTTTGGTTTTGGGTTTAGGGGGGTTGGGAATGGTGTATTCCTGTCATTTGACGCAGGAGCAGCTTGTGGAGGCTCTCGGTATGCACAAGACCACCTATACCAACTATGAGCAGGGCAAGCGTGAAATCCCCTTCGCCCTGGTCATTCGCCTGGCCAACTATTACAACGTCTCCCTCAACTACATCGCCGGCATCGACAAGCGCCCCGCGCCCCTCTATCCCAACCGCCCCTGCCCCTGGAGGGGCGACAAATGACAGCCTGCCGCGGACTGCGGCGGGTGTTTTTTATGCGACAATTGCTTGTATGCTGCTCCTTGCCTTTTTTCACAACTTATGATAAGATAAAACCAGAATCAGAGCTATGGACAGCGGGGAGGTGTCAACCATGTGCGACAGGAACGAAGCCCTGTCCATTCTTGATGAAGCGGTTGAGCGCTGTTCCAAGGTGTTGCCGATCAGGGACGCCTATCTGTACGGCTCCTATGCCCGGGGAGATTATCGCCCATATTCGGACGTGGATATCATGCTCATATCATCTCTCGGAGAAAAGGAGATATCATCGAAAAGCTGGCAGGTGTCGGAGATCGTCGGGGATATGTGCATCGACCATGATGTGACCATCTCCGTGACGGTTCGTTCACAGGAGCAGTTTAAACGTCAGGCGCTTCCATATTATCGGAATATCGCTGCGGAAGGGATTCGCTATAAGGCCGGGAGGACCGGATACGCATGACACCTATCCAGTTTATTATTGTCATTGGAGAGTATCTTGCCGCGCAAGGAGTAACGATTCCTGAAAGATAGAATATGAGATATTCTTTTCCTCGTGAAACACCTTTTCACGGGGTCTTTTCTTTTTCATTACCCTGTGCTATAATAGAATATCTTGAATTGAGTGGCAACCTGCATTCCATGAAGAAGGTGAGCGAACGTGCCTGAACTGAGCCGCTTCGGGGGCATGATTATCTATATGCTGTTCTATGATATCGGGCAGCACAACAAGCCGCATGTTCACGTCTATTACGGCGAATATGAGGCAGCGGTGGCCATTGACGGGGAATTGCTGGCAGGCGCGTTGCCCCGCAAGCAGTTGAAGATTGTCACGGGCTGGCTTGCCTTTCATGAGGAAGAAGCTTATAAGGCATGGAATCTCGCTGTCAGGGGCGAACACTTTGAAAAGATCCCGCCCATGAATTGAGGTGAAGATAGTGTATATTATAAACGACATCTGCTATGCCGGCCAGCTACAGGAGGGCATCAAGGTGACGGAGGCAAAGCCTCTGCGGGGCGGTATGCTGCTGGTCACCTTCTCCACCGGCGAAAAGCGGTTGTTTGATACGACCATGCTGCAGGGCCCGGCCTTTGCGCCGCTTGCGGATGAAGCGGTTTTCAGCCATCCCGTGCTGTTCCACGGCGTGATCACCTGGAACGACGGGGAAATCGACGTCGCGCCGGAGACGGTCTATCGCAACAGCTATGCCTATGAGGACATGGCAATGTAAGCCAATCAATATGGGCGGAGTTCCGCCATCTGTCCAACCCGGAGGTTATCCATGAATCAATCCAATGAATTGCGCGAGGAGCAGGCCTATACCGCGCGGGTGCAGCAGCTGCTGCTGGCCCTGATCGAGCAGGCGCGGGTGATATCCACGGACCACCTGCAATCCATACAGGCCATCGTGGCCGACGCCTGGGAGGACCTGCGGGTCAAGCCCACGGCCCTTTCCGAGGAGGACCTGGAGCAGCTTTCCGCCGAGGTGGACCGCTTCGTCGTGCGCCGCCAGTTCGCCGACAGCCTGGCCCAGCGCTCCGAGCGGATGCTGATGAACCCCTTCTTCGCCCGGGTGGACTTCGCCGAGGGGGACGATGGCGCGCCGGAGAAGATCGTCATCGGCCTGTACAGCCTGAAGGACGAGAAGGGCGAGCTGGTGGTGCACGACTGGCGGGCCCCGGTGTGCAGCCTGTACTACGACGCCATGCCCGGCCCGGCAAAGTACGACAGCCCCTCCGGCGAGATCGCGGGCAGCCTGACGCTGAAGCGCCAGTACCGCATGGAAAACGGGCGGCTGGTCTACTTTGTGGATACCTCGCTGTCCATCGACGATTCCATGCTGCTGGACATCCTATCCGGGGCCACCAGCCGCCACATGCGCCAGATCGTGGCGACGATCCAGACCGAGCAGAACGCCGCCATCCGCCAGGAGGGGGCGCGGGTGGTGTCGGTGGTGGGCAGCGCCGGGTCCGGCAAGACCAGCGTGGCCATGCACCGGGCCGCCTACCTGATGTACCGGCGCAGGGACGTGCTGGACGCCAGCAAGATCATGATCCTCTCGCCCAGCACCGCCTTCTCCGAATACGTCTCCGGGGTGCTGCCCCAGTTGGGGGAGGAGAACATCCGCGCCCGCACGCTGCGGGAGGTGGTGGAGGGCCTGCTGGGCCGCAAGGTGGAAAAGCCCTATCGCCAGCTGGAGGCGCTGCTGGATGCCGGCGGGGATTTGCGCAGGCAGTCCGTGGGCTACAAGGGCGGCGAGGCGTTCCTGGGGCTGCTGGAGCGCTTTGCCATGGATTTCGCCGCCTATGGGCCCGCCTTCCGGGACGTGAAGATGGACCGGCAGGTGCTCATACGCAGGGACGAGCTGGCGCGGATGTACCGAAACGAGCTGTACCTGCTGTCCCCGGCCCAGAAGCTCCAGCGGATGAGCGCCACGCTGCAAACCCGGCTGGAGGGCTGGGAGGAACGCCTGTACAAGCAGTACGAGAAGAGCTATTCCGGCAAATACAATATGCGGGATCTGCGGCAGATGAGCAACATCGCCGTGGCCCAGCGCCTGCAGCCTGTGCGCGCCCAGCTGCGCCAGATGCTGGAGCCCTCCGGCTACGACCTGCTTCGGCAGGCGATGCGCGCCGCGCCGAAGCCCATGCTCACCGCGCTGGAGGACAACCGCGCCGTCGGGGTGACCTGGTGGGAGGACGCCGTGGCCGAGGCGTACCTGCTGTCGAGGCTGGGCTTCTCGGCGCCGGACAAGCAGATCTATCACCTGCTGGTGGACGAGTGCCAGGACTATTCCGACACGGCCCTGGCCATGCTGGGTTGCCACTATCCCAACGCCCGGGTGACGCTGCTGGGCGACCCCAAGCAGCGCACGACCCCCGGCATGGAGGCCTGCGACCCGTCCCGCTGGGGGGCCTGCTTCGGCATGGCCGACGCGCCGGTGTTCCCGCTGACCCGCTGCTATCGCTCCACGAAGCCCATTGCCGAGCTGTGCAATCGCATACTGCCCGAGGGCGAGGCGCTGGAGCCCTTCGGCCGGGAGGGGGCCGAGCCCGTCGTGGCCCGGTATTCCGAGGCGCTGCTGAAGCAGACCATCGACGCCTTCCGCGCCGCGGGCCACAAGTCCATCGCCGTGATCACCCGCAGCCAGTCCCAGTCGGATTCCCTGTCCACGAAGCTGGAGCATGTCTACCGGCTGGACGGCGGCGAGGCCGATTTGAATTACGAGACCGGCGACAACGTGGTGGCCTGCTACCACCTGACCAAGGGCATGGAGTTTGACGCGGTGATCGTCGTCTGGCCCGAGGTCGAGCTGACCCAGGACGAGCGCCGCAGGCTGTACACCGCCGCCTCCAGGGCCCTCCACGCGCTGGCCGTGCTGGGGGGAGAGGGATTGGTGAGGGAGTTGGGGAAATTCTGATTTGTCGCGTTGCGACAAATCAGAATTTGCCACGTCCAAAGGAGAAACCGAATGCACGACATTTACGACGCGATGATCATTGGCGGCGGGGCCTCTGGACTGATCGCTGCGGTCGCGCTGGCCCGCGGGGGGCGGCGCGTGGTGCTGTTGGAGAAGCAGGACCGGGTGGGCCGCAAGCTGCTGAGCACCGGCAACGGGCGCTGCAACCTGACGAACCTAGAGGCCGGCACGGAGAACTACCATGGCGGCAGGCAGGCCGTGCGGGCGGCGCTGAAGGCCTGGCCGCCGAAGAAGGTGATCGCCTTCTTTGAGGGGTTGGGCATCCCCTGCGTGGCGGACGAGGAGAAGCGGGTCTATCCGATGAGCCGGCAGGCGGCCTCGGTGCTGGACGCGCTGCGCCTGGGCTGCGACGAGGCCGGGGTCGAGACGCGCACCGGCTTCCGGGTGACGGCGCTGAACCCGGGCGAGGGCGGCTTTGAGGCGGTCTCCGAGGGCGGCGAGCGGGTATATGCCCGCTGCGCGCTGGTGTGCACCGGCGGGCTGGCGGCGCCGAAGCTGGGGGCCGGTGGGGACGGCTACCGGCTGTTGGAAGCCCTGGGCCATACCATCGTGCCCCGCTTTCCGGCCATCGCCGCGCTGATCACGCCCCCTGAGCCGGTGCGGGGGCTGAAGGGCATCCGCGCCGAGGCGGAAATCGCGTTGCTGTGCGCAAACGAGGCCGTCAGGCGCGAGCGGGGCGAGATGCTGTTTGCTGATTCCGGCGTTTCAGGCATCGCCGCGATGCAGCTGGCGCACATGGTCAACGTCGCCCTGTTCGCCGGCAAGCCCTGCGCCGTCCGGTTGAATTTTACACCGGGTATGGACGCGGAGGCGATGCTCAAAAAGCGGGCGGCGGACCTACCGAAGCGGAGCCTCGAGGACTTCCTGAACGGTATCGTGCCCAGGCGGCTGGGGCAGACCCTGGTGAAGGCTGCGGGGCTGCCCCTGAATGTGGCGGCAGGGAAGCTGTCGGATAAGCAGATCGACGCGCTGGCCGGGGCGCTCTCGGGCTGGACGCTGCCCGTCACCGGCACTCAGGGCTACGACCAGGCCCAGGTGACTGGCGGCGGCGCGAGCCTGAAGGACTTCGACATCCGCTGCATGGGCTCCCTGCGCCGGGACGGGTTGTTCGCCGCCGGAGAGGTGCTGGACGTGGATGGCGACTGCGGCGGCTTCAACCTGCAATGGGCCTGGAGCAGCGCCCTGCTGGCGGCGGAGGGAATCGAGGCAATGCTCGAATTGCGGCGCTAGCGGGCTGACGGCGTGGATACATAACAAGGGAGTGCCTATCCAGACAGATAAATTCTGATTTGTCGGGGAGACGAGGGAACAGGGAACAGGGAACAGGGAACAGGAATGGCGGCTGCCGCGAACATTTCGATATTGTACGAGTTGTAGCGGCCCTAAAGGACTAACTTCGTGTCGCCCTAAAGGACTAACT
>JAFWEL010000024.1 GCA_017512905.1 Clostridia bacterium | reverse complement strand
CGACCAGAGCAAAAAAGGCTTCCTTGCAGATTTGCCGCCCGGAAATCGCCTGCGATTTCAGGCAAATCTGAGGAGGATGTATTGAAGGGGGACCTGTCCCCCTTCAAACGGGCGCAAGCCCGCGACAAATCAGAATTTACCCGACCAACCAAACCCTGTTATTAATGCCACCGCGAGTCGCGTAAAACAACGCCATTGCTGCGGGCATCACGTCGGTTGATGCCGATACAGCTTGGCGCTGTCTGTGTATATTATAACATGGTAACACGATGTTTGTCTATAGATAAGTCAACGGGTCAGATCCTTGACCCACTTGTACTTCCGGAAGCGGGCCATGACCCAGGGGATCTTGCCCACCTCGTCCAGGCATGTGCAGGCATAGACGGCCAGCACGGGCCAATGGAATACGAACGCGCCCAGCAATGCCAGCGGTATGGCGATGCCCCACATGCATACGGCGAGGCTGTACATGTCGAACAGCGTATCGCCGCCGCCATCCAGCACGCCGTTGATGGTCACGGTGTTGACACTGCGCCCGATCATATACACCGCCATGATCACCATCATGCCGGTCAGGTATTGGCGGGCCGCGTCGGTGAGCACCACCAGCCGCACTACCAGCGGCGTCAGCGCCAGCACCAGGGCCATGGAGCCAAAGCCGATCACCCAGGAGATGTTTCTGAGCTTGATGCCGTAGGCCTTGCCCCGCTCCAGGTCGCCTGCGCCGAGGGCGTTGCCCACCATGATGCCCGCGGCACTGCCGATGCCATTGCACACGCAGCAGATCAGATCGCGCACCACCGCCGCCACGGAATTGGCCGCCGCGGCGTCCGAGCCCATGTGGCCGATGATGGCCGTATACGATGTAAAGCCCACGCCCCAGAACAGCGAGCCGCCCAGCAGCGGCAGACACTGCCTGGCGAAATCGCGGGCCAGCAGCCGGTCCCCCCGGACAAGCCGGTTCCACGCCGGACGGACGCAATCGTCCCGCCACATGTACGCCAGGCACAGCCCCAGCTCGATGACCCGGGCCAGGGTCGTGGCCAGCGCCGCGCCCCGGGCGTTCATCGCCGGCAGGCCAAGCAGGCCGAATATGAACACGGCGTTCAGCGCGATATTGCTCAGCACCGCCGCGGTACTGATCATCGCGCTGGCGCGAACGTGATCCGTGACCTTCATCATCGTCAGATAGCACTGGGACACGCCCGTGATCAGGTAGGACCAGCCCGCAATTCTCAGGTAGGCGCTGCCGATGGCGATCAGCGCGGGATCGTGGGTGAAGATGTGCATCAGGAGGCCGGGGATGAACTCGCAGGCCAGGAAAAAGGCCAGGGAAATCAACCCGCTGACCCGCAGCATCAGGCTGAACAGCTCCCGGACCGTGGGCCGGTCCCCCTTGCCGAAATACTGCGCGCCGAGAATGGACCCCGCCCCGGTGGCCGCCATGATGAACATGTTCTGGACGAACTGGATCTGGGTCGCCAGCGAGACCGCGGTCATCTGCTCCTGGGCGATGCGGCCCAGCATCAGGGCGTCCCCCGCGGCCACGGAGGCCAGCATCAGACTCTGAAAGGCGATGGGAAGGGCCAGTGTGCCCAGCCTGCTGTAAAAGGACTTGTTGTCAATCTTCATATGGATTATCTCTCCATTGTCCACGAGAACAGCCATGAGGCGTAGGCTTCGTCCTCCATCACCGCCAGTTCGACGTGGTGGAAGCTGTAGGTGTATTCTCGGCCCAGGGTCGCCCCGGCGGCAATCATCTCATCGTCGGTGTATACGCGCAGCCAGACCCGGTCGTTGCCGGCGGCCTCAATGGCTTCGGCGGCGGCGATGCCCACAGACGAGGGAATCGTCTCATCGTTCTCCGCCAGGGCGATGGCCACGGGCACATCCCGGAGAAGGGGAAGCTGCGCCGTCGCGTTCGGCCCGTAGCTCAGCGCCGGACACAGCGCCAGCAGCGCCGCGAAGCGCCCCGGATGCTGTTCGGCGATCTCCAGCGCGGCCATGCCGCCGAAGGAGTTGCCCATGGCGTAGACGCGCCTGGGGTCCACCTTCCCGGCGTCGATCAGGGCGTCGATGTAGTGGACGACGCCCTCGTAGATGCGGGAGCGGGCGATCTCCGAGCCGTAGTAGGTCGTATTGATGACCGGCGCGACCACCACGCAGGGATGAACGGCCTGGCTCTCCGGCTCCGCCCACGCGGTGGCCGTGCGGTAGGACAGCAGGTTGTGGTCGTCGCCATAGCCGTGGAACACCAGCACCAGCGGCAGCGGCTCACCGGCTTCGGGGATGAACACGTGGGCCGTGAAGCGGCTGTCGTGATCCTCCACGTCGGTGAAGTCATCCGCCGTGGCCGTCAGCGTCCGGCCGATGTCCGACAGACCGAAGTCCAGCTCGGGATGGGCGGCGCAGGACACCGTCAGCTCCCGCACGTAGAAATACTTCTCCGGAAATGTCTCCGGGATCAGCGCCCAGCCGCCCTCAATTTCCTCTATCGCCGCCACGCCGCAGGAGAAGTCGTGCAGCGACGTGTTCTCCCACCCGGCGGCCCGGCCGGTGATGGCGAAATCGGAGGCCGATACACCCCCGGGCAGCGCCTGGCCCGTGATCTCAAAGCGCACGGGCAGCTGTCCCCACTTCGTCACGCGGGTCATGGCCGTGATCCCGCGCCCTTCGGCGCGGCATGTCATGCCCGCCAGCATCATCAAAAGCGTCGTCCAGACAAGGATCCTGCGCACGGCATCCCACTTCCTTTCGTTTTTGTAGCTGTTTGAGGGTAGGAAATTCTGATTTGTCGCAACGCGACAAATCAGAATTTCCCCGGCTAAACGAAACCCCGTTTTAATATTACAGCTTTCCCTCAAAGGCGAACTCAAAGCGCAAGGGCTTCGATACGTCGATCAGGTATTCGTCGTGGGGCAGCGCGCCCCAGCTGTCGTCGCCGGCGACGCCGACCTGTTGCAGGATACAGCGCACGACGGTGTTGTGAATCGGCGGCAGCTCATAGCTATGGCGGGCGTTCTCCAGCTCGTGGGGCGTCCAGGGCAGCGCCGAGAAGGTCATGCCGTCGCCGATGAAGCGCAGGCCGCGGCCCTTGTAATCAGTCACCTCGGCCCAGCGCACACCGGTGCGCCCGCCGCACTCCTGGGGGATCAGGTAGCGGGCCATGGCGTCCTTGACGGGCCGCTGCCAGATGCCCAGGCGCGCGCCTTCGTGCCGGTCGATGGTGTTCTCATCCGGTCCCAGGCCGTAGTAGCGCAGCTGGTCGAAATCCGCGTTCAGCGTGAACATCACGCCAAACTCCGGCATCTCGCTCAGCCCCTCCACCGGATCGTACTCCAGCTTCACATTCACCCGGCCGCAGGGCTGCACGGTATAGGTCATCGCGCATGCGGCCACGGGCATCGTGGGTAGCGAAAAGACGTAGCGCAGCGACACCGAGCCGTCGTCATTGCGCGTGACGGGCACCTCCAGAACCGGGAAGCCTTTGCTCATATCCGGCTGGATGTATGCGTACAGCGAGGCCAGCTTCCACTGGGCATAGCGTTGGGGCATGCGGTTGCCGCGATCGTTGTCCGTGGGCGCGCGCCAGAAGTTCGGCATGGGCGTCGTGCGGATCATGTCCACGCCGCCGTATTTGTAGTCGATCAGGCCCCCGGCCACCTTGCCGAACAGCGCTGTGAAGTGCTCGCCGTGGACGCCGATGTTGTTGGAGCCGATGACCACGCGCAGCGGCGCGTGCTTCGCCGCGCAGGACTTCCCGGCCACCTGCCATACGCCCTGGCCAAAGGCCACCTCGTAGCCCTTTTCCGCCCACGGCGCATCCGCCCTCAGCCGGAAGGAGGCCGTCACCGCGTACTCCCCGCCCCGGGTCTGTCCGGCGAAGGGGTTGGCATAGCAGGCCTCGGACAGCGGTGGCACGTGGGTCTCCAACGGCACCTGGGCGACAGTCTCGCCGTTCCGGGCCAGCAGCAACACACAGTCGAAGGCGTCGGTGTTCGTAAACATGCTCCGGTTCTTCACCAGCACCGCGTCCTCGGAAACCTCGGCGACGATGTTCTGGTAATTGTACTTGACCTCCTGGCACTTCTCGGAGGGCTCGCCGTCGCCGTAGAGTATGCCGTTGCCGCAGAAGTTGCCGTCGTGGGGCATTTCACCGTTGTCGCCGCCGTAGTGGAAAGCGGTCTGCCCATAGCGGTCCTTGCCCCGCACGGACTGATCCAGGTAGTCCCAGATGAAGCCGCCCTGGTACAGCGGTTCCTCGTAGGCGTATTCGGTGTACCAGTGCATCGCGCCGTTGGAATTGCCCATGGAATGGGTGTATTCGCAGAGGATCAAGGGCTTGTCCCGGTGTTCGGCGATAAAGGCGCGCAGCTGCTTCACCGGCGTATACATCTGGCTGTAGATATCGCTGGTCTCCGGGCGGCGTCCGTCATGGCTCACGCCCTCGTAGTGCACCGGCCGGGTGGGGTCCAGCCTTTTGAACAGCGCGCTCATCTCATAGATCACGTCGCCGCCCATGGATTCGTTGCCGCAGCTCCACATCACGACGCAGGGATGGTTCTTGTCCCGCTGGACCAGCGAATTGACCCGGTCCAGCAATATGTCCTTCCAGTCCGCCCGGTTGCCCGGCAGCAGGCCATCGATACCGATGTACCCATGCATATACCGGTCCCAGATACCGTGGGTCTCCATGTTGTTCTCGTCGATCACGTACAGGCCCAGCTCGTCGCAAAGGGCGTACAGCAGGCTGGCGTTGGGATAGTGGCTGGTGCGCACGGCGTTGATATTCAGCCGCTTCATCGTCATCAGATCCCGCCGGTACTTCCAGTCCGGCACCGCCCGACCCGTTTCGGCACAGTAGTCGTGGCGGTTGACCCCCTTGAACACCACGCGAACGCCGTTCAGCTTCATGATGCCGTCGACGATCTCAAACCGCCTGAAGCCCACCTTCTGGGCAACCGCCTCGACCGTCGCGCCTTCCCCGTCCATGACCTCGATCAGCAGGTCATACAGGTTCGGATGCTCGCTGCTCCACAGCTTCGGCGCGTCCACGGGAATGGAGAAGGACACGTCCTCCCCCGAGCCGCGCTGCTCCGCCCGGGCCACCGTCGCTTCACCGTCCCTGAGCGTCAGCCTGACGCGCCAGTCGGACCGGGCCTCCAGGCGGGCCCCGACGTTCAGCGTCCCGCTGGCGAAGTCGTCCGCCAGCGGCGTGGTGACGCACAGGTCCTCCACGTGAATCGCGGGCCTGGCATAGAGGAACACCTCGCGGTACAGGCCCGAGAAGCGCATGAAGTCCTGGTCCTCCAGCCAACTGCCGGCGCTGAAGCGCACCAGGCGGCAGGCCAGGCGATTCTCGCCGTCCGCGAGGTACTCCGTCAGCTCGAAGTCGTGGGGCGTAAAGCTGTCAGAGGAAAAGCCGATGTAGTGGCCGTTCAGCCACACCGCCACGCAGCTCTCCGCCCCCTGGAAGGACACGAACACCCGCTTGCCGGCGAAGCCCTCCGGCAGGTAGAAGCGCTTGATGTAGCTCATGACCGGGTTGAAGTCCTTCGGGATCTGGCCGGGTTCCAGGGCCTCAGAGCCGTCCCAGGGATACTGTATGTTGCAGTATTGGGGCACGCCGTAGCCCTCCATCTGCACGTGGGCCGGCACCGGGATGTCCGCCCAGCCGCCGCAGTCGTAATCCGGCTGTTCAAAGCCCTCCGGGGCCTGGTGGATGTTCAGCGCGTAGTGGAACTTCCAGGGGCCGTTCAGCGACAGGCGCAGGCTGCTCTCCCCCGCCGCCAGCTCCTCCAGCGAGGCGTAGCACAGGTGGTCGGAATGGGCCGGCGCCCGGTTCTCGGCAAAATAGCCGGGGTCCTTGATTCGGTTGTAATCAAATTTCATATTGAACAAACGGGGCTGCCTCATCGGGTTGAGACAGCCCCTTACCTCCTTATGTTGGTTGGGGTTTACTTCACGGAGCCCGCGATGGCCTCGGTGAAGCTCTTTTGCAGGAAGAAGAATATGATGACCGTGGGCAGGGTGCAGATCGTGACGCCCGCCATGACGACGCCGTAGTCGATGATGTAACCGGTGGTCAGGTTGTTGACCAGCATCGGCATCGTGATCGACTCGTTGGTCTTCATGATGACGCGGGGCCACAGGAAGGAGTTCCAGCTGTTCATGAAGGTGATGGTGGCCGCGGCGGCGTAGGTGGGCCGCATGGTCGGCACGAACATCCTGAAGAAAATCTGGATCTCATTCAGTCCGTCCACCCGCGCCGCCTCGATGATCTCCTTCGGGAAGGCGCGGGCGTTGCTCCTGAACAGCATGATCAGAAACGGCGTGGAGATGCTCGGCAGCACAAAGCCGATGTACTTGTTCAGAAGGCCCATGGCCGAGAACATCTGGAACATCGGCACCATCAGGGCCACGAAGGGCACCATCATGGACAGCATCAGTATGCCCAGCACCCGGTCCTTCCACTTGTCGTGGTAGATTTCAAAGCCGTAGCCCGCCAGCGAGCAGCAGGTCAGGCTCAGCACGACGACCAGCAGGGTATTGACAAAGGAATTCTTCAATGCCGTGAACACCTGCTGCTGTTCCATCAGGTGCTGTATATTCTCGGCCAGGTGCCCGCCGGGAACCAGCTTGCCGCCCAGCACCTCCTGGGAGGTGTTGAAGGCCGAGACGAAGCACCAGTACAGCGGGAACACCGATATGAAGGACATGATGACCAGGAAGGCGTACATCAGTACCCGCTTGATCTTCTCGCCCGTTGCGCTGCTTGTCATCGCTTGTCACCTACTTTCATCTGGATGGCCGACAGTATGGCGACCATGATCAGGATCATGAACGACATGGCGGCGGCATAGCCGAAGTTCGGGCTGGTGACAAAGGTGGTGTTGTAGATGTAGTGGGACATGGTGATCGACGCATTCGCCGGGCCGCCGTTGGTCAGCGCCACGGATTCGTCGTACAGCTGCAGCGTGCCGTTGGTGGACATGATGGCCGTGACCAGTATGATGGGCTTGAGCAGCGGCATGGTGATCTTCGTCAGCTGCGTAAAGGGGCTGGCGCCGTCGATGCGGGCGGCCTCGTAGATCGAATAGTCGATGGACTGCATGCTCGACAGGTAGAACACCATGTTGTAGCCGGTCCAGCGCCAGATCAGCGCGAGGATGATGACGGCCTTCGCGCCGGTGGGATCGTTGAGCCAGTTCACCGGCTCCTTCAGCAGGTTCGCCTTGACCAGGATCGCGTTGATGAAGCCGTCATAGGCGAACAGCGTGCGGAACACGATGGAATAGGAAACCAGCGCCGTCGCGCAGGGCAGGAAGATGCAGGTGCGGAACAGGCCCTTGAGCTTCAGGTCCTTCTGGTTCAGCAGCGACGCGAAGATCAGCGCCAGCACCAGCATGACCGGCACCTGTATAATCAGGTAGGTGAACGTGTTCTTCAGCGACGTGAGGAACACCTTGTCCTTGAACATATACTGATAGTTGCGCCACAGCGGCTCGGAATACTCCAGCGCGGTGGGCTTGCCCCGCATCAGCGAGACGAGGAAGGCGCGGACCATGGGATAGAAGCTCATCCAGACGATCAGCACCGAGCCGGGCAGCAGGAATAGCCAGCCGGTCAGGCTCCTGCGCCGCTCCATGGTCATGCCGGGTTTTTTGGTTTGCTCGGAGTTAGACATAATAACCCTCCAGAGTATGGATGATATAACTGCCGTTTCGGAAAACCGAAACGGCAGTGCGCGTCATGCGAACGGACGATCAGAAGCCCATCGCGAAGTTGACGGTGTCCTCAGCCTGTGCCAGCTCGCTGTCCAGGTCAGCGCCGTTGATGTAGTTGGTGATGGCGGTGGCCATGGCGTTGCGGGCGTCATAGTAGTAGGCGCCGGTGATGTTGGAGGGAACGCTCATGCCGTACTCGACGATCGTGGCGAACACCGGGGAGCCCATGAACTCGTTCACAGCGGTGTAATTCGGGGCTTCCTTGGCGGGCGCGAAGGTCGCGATGGCAGAGGTGGTGGGCAGGATCGCGTTGTAGAAGTCCACGTTGCGATACAGCTGCATGAAGTCAAGGGCCAGGTCAACGTCGGTGCCCTGGGTGATGGCCCAGGAGGAGCCGCCGTTGTTGGAATAGTGGGTCGCGCCCTCGATGCCCTCCAGGGACGGCAGGTTGGTGATGTCCCACTTGCCGGACTGGTCGGCGGTGGCCATGATGGAACCCAGGATCCAGCAGCCGTTGAAGGTGCCGCACACGGAGCCGTTGGCCAGGGTGCCGATCATCTCGTCCCAGCTGTTGGTCTCCAGGATGATGCCCTGCTTGACCAGGTCGGCGTACACGGTGATGGCGGCCTTGATGGCCTCGTTGTCCTTCAGGTTGACCGCGCCTTCCTCGGTGAACATGGAAGCGCCGCAGCTCTGGATCATGATCAGGATCCAGTCGCCGGAGCCGGCCTGGGTGCAGAACACGGGCTTGCCGGTCTTTTCCTTGATCTCCTTGGCCTTCTCGGCGAACTCGGTCCAGGTGATATCGGTCAGGTCAGCCACGGTGTAGCCGGCCTCGGCCAGGTAATCGGTGCGGTAGGCGGCGACGACGGTGCCGGCGTCGAAGGGGATGCCGTAGTGGCGGCCTTCCACGGTGGAATAGGCGGCCTTCGCCTCGCCGAAGCCCTCGAAGTCATACTTGTCGGTGATGTCGGTGTAGACTTCCGGATAGTTGATGACCATCTTCTGGAAGCTGTTGTCCTGGCAGAGCATGATGTCCGGCAGGGTGGACAGGTCACCGGCGACGGCGGCCTGGGCCACGGCGGTCTCGATATCCTCGGACTGGACCTCCTGGATCTCGATCTCCACGTCGGGATGATCCACATGATACATGTCAGCGCCGATCTTCATGGAAGCGATATTGAAGTTCGGGTCCCAGGTCCAGATGGTGATCTTGCCATCCTCCGCCGCGAACGCCACGGCGCTCATGGACAGAACCAGGGTCAGTGCCAGCAACACAGCAAGCAGCTTTTTCATGGGGGTACCTCCTTTTAATTCCTGAACCGCGCCTCGGCGTCCAGGTTGTTAAAACTATTTTATCACGCAACGTACCCATTGTATGCTCATTTTCAACTCTTTTTTATTCATTTTCGATTCTCATTTAGCGATATTCACCACATTTCAAAGCCGTTTTACCAGTGATTTTGGCGTATTCGGCATAGCCGTGTAAAACAGGTTCCCTACCCCTCCGACGCCGCGTTCCTGCGCCACTGGGTGGGGCTGACGCCCACGTACTTCAGGAAATTGCGGTTGTAGCTGGCGATGGAGGCGAAGCCGGAAAGCCCCGCCACGCTGAGCACTGTCTCATCGGTAGCATAGAGGTAATAAATCGAACGGTTCACCCGGTAGCGGTTCAGGTATTCCACCGGCGACATGCCCGTGACCCGCCCGAACAGCTTGCGGAAGTAGCTTTCGGACATGGCGCAGGCCGCGGCCATATCCGATATGCGCATGTCCAGCATGTAGTTTTCGGAGACGTAGCGCAGCGCCGGCTCCACCGCCCGCCGCTCGGGCACGCCCTCAGGCAGCGCGATCAGGGTCTCGTTCGGCATCCAGCTGAGCCGGGCGAGCAGCAGCCGGGTCATGGCGTCCATCTCCATGCTGTCCAGCGACTTGCGCTCGTGCCACGCCCGGAACATCGATTCGATGACGCCGCGGATGTCCGCGGCCACCGGCTCCGGCCCCAGGAAGACGCCCACCGGGATGCGGTTGACAGTGCCCGCCACATCCTCCCGGCGGTGGGGCGGCGTCTCCATCAGCAGGACCTCGGTGTTCACCAGCACGTAGCGCCAGTGGGTCATCGGGTCGCCGGTGTTCTGCTGGGAATGGAATACGTCCTTCGGCGCGACGGCCACCGTGCCCGCGGCGAACTGCCACGTCCGCCCGCCGACGGTGATCGTGCCCCGGCCCGAAAGGCAAAGGCCGATTTCCATGCAGTTGTGGGTATGGGGCGTATCTTCTACATACGGGGGATACATGGGGTTGTCCAGCAGGCCCACCAGGGGCGTCATGCGGCTCAGGTCATAGTTGCGCACCGCGTGGTTCGGGTCGCCGACGCCGATCCGGGCCGGATCAAACAATTCCTTTCCCGGCATACTCAGTCCTCCCAGACCCTGCCCGGCGCGGCCCGCCGGATGCAGCGCAGCAGCTCCGGGGACGGCTCGATGTAGGCCTTGACCTGCCGGCCCGCGTCCTCCCCCGCGCCCTCCAGGAACATGACCCGGCAATCCCGCAGCTTATCGTGGGAGGTCAGGTCGTAGACGACGCGCCTGGGCTGCAGTGCCTTCGTCGCCGCCTCCTCCGCCTCCAGCCTCGGCGAGCCCTCGGGGGCCATCACGCGGATGCCCGACAGCTCGAACACGCCAAAGGGCTCGGTCTTCGGCCTGGAGGCAAAGCCCGATACCCGCTGTACCCGCAGCGTGGTGCCCGTCAGCTCATAGTTAAAGGTCGTGCGCGCGATGCCCATGTAATACCACGCGAACACCAGCGTGCCCACCGCCAGCGCGCCCCAGTACAGGCCGCCACGGGCCCCGATGACCGTAAACGCCACCACCGCGGCGTACAACAGCCCCTGTATAATCCGCACCCGCACCGGGATCACCCGCTGCACACTGTGGGAACACGCCATGTCCTGCATCCGTTCCAAGCCAGCGCCCCCTTTGTTCTACTGCAACCGTAACCGTTCAGCCGCGGGCAAATTCTGATTTGTCGCGGAGCGACAAATCAGAATTCATCCGACTGAATACAAACCTGCAACCATCATACAGCAGAATCCCGGATTGTTCAAGGGAAAAACTCACCCTTGCGCAAATCCCCCGCCCATGCTATGATACCCATGAGGTGACCGCCATGTCTGAATCAACGCTCTGGAAGCCCGACCGGCAGGGCTTTATCTGCCATTGGCTCGTATCGGGGCCACTGTCGGGGGAGGCCGACGTGTCGGACCCCGCCCTGCCCGCCGACCAGTTTGCCCGGGAGGACGCCCTGCGCGCCGCCCTCGCCAAGCGCCCCCGGCCTAAGGACATCCCCGAGCGCGTCCGGGCGGACGCGCCCAGCCGCCTGGGCCTCCCATGGCGCTTTGCCGGCGGTCGGGACGGCGCGTTCGTCAATCTCAGCGCGTTCTATCCCACGCTGTGCGCCCTGCGCTTCGACGCCGCCACCGCGCTGGTCGTTCCCGAGGCGATGACGGTGGAGGCGACCCTCTGGTCCTACGCGGCGGCGGTCGTCTATCTGAACGGCGAAGTGGCCGGCGGGATCCCGGCCCCACAATATACGCCAATCCAGCGCGCCTCGCTGAGGCTTGACCTGCGCGCCGGTGAAAACCTGCTGTACGTCGCCTGCGAGACCCTCGGGGTCCGTGATACCCGCAGTGTGTTCGCCGTCCAGCTGGCTTCTCCCCCGGAATGCCTGGGCGTATCGCTGCCGGACACCGATTGCGCGCCCTGCGTCGCCACAGGACTTGCGCTTCTGGAGGGCGCGGCGCTGGACGGGGATCGCCTTCGCCTTCCCGCGCCCGCGCCGGAGGGGTCGCGCTTCGCCTTTGTCGGCGGCTTTGAGCCGGATTACGCCAGGGCCCGACGGCCTGTGGCCTGGTTCGACGCCTCGGCGCAAACCGCGCTTGCGCTGCCCGACGGCGAGATCTGGGTGACGCTGGAGGTTCCATCGCCCTGCGGACCGCTGACCCGGCGCTTCGAGCGCACGGAGCAGGTCCGGCCCATCCGGCTCGGACCCGCGCCGGATCAGGGCGCGAACCTGCGGCGGATCCTGGGGCGCATCGCCGATGTGGAGAGCCTGAGCCGGGACGGCGGCGCCTTCGGCTTTCCGATCTCCAACCTGCTGGCGCGACGGGCCCTGGGCCGCATGCTGCCGGACGACGACGCGCGCTTCGACGACATGCTCGACCTGATCGAGCGGCGGGTCGACTGCGCCGACTTCCTGGTCTGCGGGCTGATCCGCTGGCTCAGGCATTACCCCGTTTCCGCCGGCACAGCGGCGCGGGTGCGCCAGGTGCTGGTCAACTGGCGCTACTGGATGGACATGGACGGCGCGGACGCCATGTGCTTCTGGAGCGAGAACCACGCGCTGATGTTCTATTCCTGCGCCATGTTCTGCGGCGACATGTACCCGGACGCCCCCTTTCCCCTGGCCCGCAGGACGGGCCGGGAGCTGGCCGCCTGGGGCCGGTCCCGCGTCCGGGCCTGGCTGAGCGATGCGGAAGGCAACGGCTTCGAGGAGTTCAACAGCGCGGTATACATGGTCCTGACCTTCGTGGCGCTTTTGAACCTCATCGATTACGCCGATCCCGACCTCGCCGCCCGGGCAGCCGGCGTCGCGGACCGCCTGCTGCGCACCCTCGCCCGGCACACCTTCCGGGGGGGCTTCATCGCGCCGATGGGCCGGGTGTACCGGGGGGTGCTGTACCCCTTCGCCCAGGGCGCGATGGCGCTGATGAACCTGGCGGACGGCGAACAGCCCTATGACTTCGGAGAGGGCTGGCTGGGCTTCTGCGCCACCAGCGGCTACCGCCTGCCGGAGGACCTGAAGCGACTGATGACCGAACCGGTCGCCACGACCTATACCTCCGGCAACGCGAGGATCGTCCTGGAAAAGCACGAGGACTGGTGCCTGACCAGCGTCGCCTGTCCCCGGGAGCCCTATGAGCGCTGGCCCGTCGCCGCCTCTGAAGCGGCGGGACACGACTGGGTCAAGACCTGCAACGAGCGCTTTCACGGTACCACCGACTTCCACCCCGGGGCCTTCGGCTACCAGCAGCACCTTTGGACGGCGGCGCTGGACGGCGAGGCGATCCTCTTCGCCAACCATCCCGGCGCCAACAGCGAAACGGGGGACATGCGCCCCGGCTACTGGCACGGCAACGGCGTGTTCCCGGCGCTGAGGCAGGAGGGCAATATGCTGGGCGCGATCTACCGGATCCCGGAGGACCACCCGATCCACTACATCCACCTCTACGCCCCGCGCTGCCGGTTCGACACCTTTGAGGTTGACGGTCAATGGCTGTTCCTGTCGAAGGGCGATGGCTGCATCGGCTTCTGGTCCAGCCTTCCGACGGAGCCCTGGACGGGGATCAACGCCGATTGTGAGCGCAGGATCTACGGCGACGACATCGCCTGCCTGTGCGTATGCGGCGGTCGAGAGCACGCCTCCCCCGCCGCGTTCAGGGCCCATTGCCGCGCCCTCGCCCCGGACTATACCGGCGGCGTTCTCCGGGCGGGCCGTCTGTCGGTGTCATGGCCTTCATAGCACGATACTGAGAACGAAGGGAGCATTGGGACATGGACAGACGGGAATTCTCCCACAAGGGCTTCATGCTGGACGTGTGCCGCCACTACATGCCCGTGGCGGACATCAAGCGGCTGCTGGACGCCGCCGCCATATGCGGCATGAACCGCATGCACTGGCACCTGACGGATGACCAGGGCTGGCGCATCGAGATCAAAAAATACCCGCTGCTGACCGAAATCGGGTCAAGGCGCGGGGAATCCTTCTTCGGGGACGTGTCCCGGACCGAGAACAACTGCGGCTTTTACACCCAGGACGAGGCCCGGGAGGTGGTTGCCTATGCCCGGGAGAGAGGCATCGAGATCATTCCCGAGGTCGAAATTCCCGGCCACGCCTGCGCCCTGCTGGCGGCCTATCCCGCTCTGGGCTGCCGCCGCACGGTCTGGCCACGGTGGGAGCCCGTCGATACACAGGCCGGTTACGTCCACGCTGTGCGGGTCGCCGGGGGCATCTTCCCGGATCTGATCTGCGCCGGGCGCGATGAATCCCTCCGCTTCCTCGAGGACGTGCTGGACGAGATCGTGGCGCTGTTTCCGTTCCCCATGGTGCACATCGGCGGCGACGAGGCCCCGAAGCTGCACTGGCGACGCTGCCCGGACTGCCAGGCTCGGATGCGCGCGGAGGGCATCGACAGTGAGGACGCCCTACAGCGCTGGCTGGTGCTGAAAATCGGCGCTTACCTGGCCGGGAGGGGCCGCGAGACCATCGTGTGGAACGACGTGCTGACGGGAGGACCGCTGCCCAGGCACTTCATCGTGCAGCAGTGGCATGGAAGCCCCGAGCTGACCCGGGCGTTCCTGGCGGACGGGGGCCGGGTGATCGTCTCGGACACCGAGCACTATTACTTTGACTATGCCTACGGCGAGATCGACGTCCACCGCGTGTGGAGCCACCCGCTGGTTCCGGACTATGCCCGGGGGCACGAAGCCGGGCTGCTTGGCGCGGAATGCCCGCTGTGGACCGAGCGCATCACCAATGCCGCCCGGGCAGCTTACATGTTGTTCCCCCGGATGACGGCGCTGGGCCTGCGGCTGAACGGCGCGGAGGCGTCGGACTGGGAGCGCTTCACCCCCATCTTGCGTGAGAAACAGGCGCGGATCGACGCCCTTGGGCTCGCCGGAGCGCCGGAAAAATACTGGCGGATGACGCCCGAGGCGGCCGGGGCCGACCTCAGAGAGGATGAAGCGATCAAGGACGCGCCCGAGGCGCGGCCCTATATCCGCTGGGAGCGGCGCATGCTGGTTCAGGAGGCGATGGAGCGCCTGCTGGACAAAATCGACATGCCCGAGCCCTTTGCCGCCGTGGTCCTGGATTGGGCGCTGGGCGATCTGGACGGCGAAGCCGCCGCGCTGCCCGGCGACCTGCGCGGCGCGGACGTGTTGGCGGAGCAGCTGCTGGCGGCTGTCAAAAACCGGCAGGACGGGCCGTGGCGGGATGTGGATGAGGCCGTCTGGATCGATACCATGAAGTGCTTTTCCCGCTTTGTGCGCGAGCACTTCATCTCCCGCGACTACTATGGCTTCGACCGGGGCTTCTGGACCACCCGCCAGCGGGACGCGAAGCTGTTCCGGCTGGGTGAGCTGGAGTACGAGCTGGTGGTGGAGGCGGACGGCGCGAGGGCCATCGGGCTGCACATCCCCTCGGATGCCAGCCTGGAACCGGAGCGGCTCAACGCCTCCCTGTCCAAGGCCAGGGATTTCCTGAGCCGACGCTTCCCGGACTGGGCGGACGCGCCGATCAAATGCAGCTCGTGGCTGCTGTCCCCGGCGTTGAAGGCCCTGCTGCCGCCCGGCTCGCGCATACTGGCCTTCCAGGCCGCCTTTGACCTGACGGGCGCCAACCCGGAGGCGGACGACGTGCTGCAATGGGTGTTCGGCCTGTCCGAAGCCCAGAAGAAGGCCGGCTGCCGGCTGGAGGATTTGCCCGAAGACACCACGCTGCGCCACAACATGAAGGGGTTTATGCGCGCGGGAGGCCGGGTCGGCATCGCGGAGGGGATCCTCGCCAGGGCGTTCTGAGCCCCCGTCACCACCGCCCTGCAATCCCGACAGCGGTTTCATTTTTGTATGGATCAACAAATGTAGCGATTCATCTGTGTGCGAATTCTGATTTGTCGAGCTCTGCCCGACAAATCAGAATTTCTCCGACCACTTCCCCGTCCATCGTCAATCCCTTCTGAACAAATCCCGCGTATACACCTTTTCCTTCACATCGTCCAGCGCGGCATCGTAGCGGTTGGTGATGATGCAGCCGCACATCGCCTTGAAGCGTTCCAGGTCATTGACCACCTCGGAGCCGAAGAAGGTCGTACCGTCCCGGAGGGTCGGCTCGTAGATCACCACCGTGGCCCCCTTGGCCTTGATGCGCTTCATGACGCCCTGTATCGAGGAGTGGCGGAAGTTGTCGCTGCCCTTCTTCATGGTCAGGCGGTACACGCCGATGACCACCGTCCGCTGGCGATCCTCCCTCACCGCGGAATAGGCCTCGCTGTTGCCATAGGTCCCGGCGATTTCCAGCACCCGGTCGGCAATGAAGTCCTTTCGCGTGCGGTTGGAATCCACGATGGCGTGGATCAGGTTTTCCGGCACGTCCCGGTAATTGGCCAGCAGCTGCTTGGTATCCTTCGGCAGGCAATAGCCGCCGTAGCCGAAGGAGGGGTTGTTGTAGTAATCGCCCACCCGGGGATCGAGGCAGACGCCCTTGATGATCGGGGCGGTCTCCAGGCCCTTCACCTCGGCATAGGTATCCAGCTCATTGAAATAGCTGACGCGGAGGGCGAGGTAGGTGTTTACGAACAGCTTGGTCGCCTCGGCCTCGGTGGTTTGCATGAACAGCGTCGGGATGTCCGTCCTGATGGCACCCTGGCGCAGCAGGTCGGCGAAGGTCCGGGCGGATTCCCGGTTGGCCTCGTCCGCGCCAACGATGATCCGGCTGGGATACAGGTTGTCGTACAGCGCCCGGGATTCCCGCAGGAACTCCGGACTGAAGATGACGTTGTCCATGCCCAGCTTTTGACGGATGCCAACGGTATAGCCCACGGGGACCGTGGACTTGATCACCACGGTGGGGCGGGGCTGACGGTTCGCCACGGATGACCTGATGAGGGACAACACCGCCTCCACTGCCGAGCAGTCGAAGAAGTTGGTCTTCGGGTCGTAGTTGGTCGGGGTCGCCACGATGATGAAATCGGCATTGGCATAGGCGGAGGCGGCGTCCAGGGTGGCCGACAGGCTCAGGCCCCGCTGTGCGTGCTCCGCCAGATATCGCTCGATGTATTCGTCCTGGATCGGACTGCGCCAGGCGTTGAGCAGATCCACCTTCTCCGGGACGATGTCCACGGCGGTCACATCGTTGTGCTGGGACAGCAGCACGGCCAGGGACAGGCCCACGTAGCCCGTGCCCGCCACGACAATGCGCCTGCGTTCCAGCGCCGGAACCCGCGCTTCGTCGTCCGCGAGGACGTCGGAAGCGTCGAATTCGAGGGCGGCGGACAGGGCCAACAGCTGGTCCACGGAGGGGGTGTAATCCCCAGCCTCCAGGCGCGTCAGGTCGGCCGGGTCGATGCCAGCCCGCTTGCATAGGGACTCGCGGGACAGCTTCAGCGCCCTGCTCCGACCGGCCACCGTTTCAGCGAGCAGCGGTAACGACAGATGTTTCATGGGAATGCCTCCAGGTCATTTGATCGGGTCGACGCCGCGGGGTTTACCATCCCGCAGCGGCAGCACCATCGGCAGCGTCAATACCACGTCCGGAACGCCCTTGACCGTCCGGGGCAGCCGCGCCGCCCAATAGGCGCAGCCGATGCCCAGGAAGAGGGCGACCACGCCGGCATCGGCCTTTGCGAAACACGGCGTCCTTCACCACGTCGGGAACGATCCGGGTCATATCGTGGCAGAGGATCTGCCCCACCGCCGCCCCGGTCTTCCTCAGCTTCACAGCGCTGTCCCCTCCGGCGTTTCGGCGTGCTGTCTGTAGCTGTTCAGTCGCAGGCAAATTCTGATTTGTCGCTCCGCGACAAATCAGAATTGATCTGCCCGAATAGATACTGTTATCTTATTATATCTGTGATAAACCGCGATGTCAACGAAAACCGTGGTTCGCCTTAAACGGCGCAATCCCGCGGGGCGCGCAGGGCTCCGCGGGATTGCGTTGGGACAGTCTATTGAAACATCTGATTATCTGCGTCGAACACGGGCAGTCCATCCTTGAACGACAGGGCCATGATGTAGCAGTGGCGATTGGGATCATACAGCGGGTCGCCGATGATCTCGTCGTACTGCCGGGCGTGGTAGGCGGTGCAGACCGCACCGTCCCCGTCGGTGAAGAACGTATTGTGGCCGGGTCCGTACAGGCCCCGCGCCGCGTCCGTGGTGCAGACGGGGCGGTTCAGCTTGTGCCAGGCGGAAATGTCCATCAGGTCGGCCTCCCCGTCGGCCCAGAGCAGGCCCATGCAGTAGGCCGGGCCCGTGTCGCTGGCGGAATAGGCGATGTACACCCGCCCCTCATGGGCGATGAACGTCGGTCCCTCGTTGACCCAGAAGCCATGGCGCTCCCAGGCGTAGGAAGGAGAGGTCAGCAGCATCTGCGGGGTCTTCAGCGTCAGCGGGTCGGCCATCTCGGCGATGTAGAGGTTGGAGATCTTGCGGCCCACGCTCACCTTCTCCGCCCACACGCAATAGCGCCTCTGATTGTGCTCAAAGACTGTCATGTCCAGCGAGAAATCGGTAAAGCTGAATTCGTCGCCGTCGGCCCGCTTCAGCATGCCGCACTCCACCCAGGGGCCCACCACCGGGTCGTCGCCCTCGCAGCGCAGCACCCAGGGCCGCAGCGCCCATATATCGTCCTTGCGGCTGGCGGCGAAATAGATGTACCACCGTCCGTCCAGAAAGTGCAGCTCCGGGGCCCAGATGTGCTGGCTCATATCGCCGCTCTCATGGGCGCGCCAGACGACGGTCTCCGCCGCGTCCCGCAGGCCCTCCAGAGAATCCGCGGCCCGAAGCGCGATGCGGTCATATTCCGGCACGGAGGCGGTGAAATACCACTTCCCGCCCTGGTTCAGCACATACGGGTCGGCCCGCCGGGCAATGAAGGGCGTGTTCCAGGCAGTGTGGATGTAATTGGTGTGATTCATGGCCGTACTCCTTGCGAATGATCGGGAAGGCGGACACTCTCCCGCCTTCCCGATGGTATTTTACACCTTTTCGAAGCGGATGACGTTCCAGCTGAGGGCGGGCAGCTTCACCTGGGCGTGGCCGCCGTCGATGGTTCCGCCGGGGCCCGCGACGGGCGCCACATTGCCCGGGTTCTCTTCCGTATTGACCGCCTTCACGTCGTCATGGTGCAGCATGATGTGCTCCGCCGGCTTCAGCTTGCCAAAGGCCCGCAGGTCGATGTCCAGGCAGAAGTCCTCCTTCATGTCCCGGTTGACCGCGAACACGGTCACGCTGCCGTCGTCGCCCAGGGTCGCCGTGGCGTCGATCACCGGCACGCCCTCGTAATCCCTGCAATCGTAGGACGGCGTGTTCACCAGCGCCCTCAGCGCCGTGCCCCGCCCGTACTTCGAGGCATGCAGGAAGGGCCAGTAGATGGTCTGGGCCCACGCGCCGCCGCCGTTGCGGGTCATGATGGGGGCGATGACGTTCACCAGCTGGGCCAGGCAGGCCACCTTGACGCGGTCGGCATTGCGCAGGAAGGTGATCAGCATGCTGCCCGCCAGCAGCGCGTCCTCGAAATTGTAGATATCCTCCAGCAGCGGCAGCGCCGGGCCCCACTTCTCCCGCTTCCAGATCTCCTTGTCCTGTTCGCTGGAGTGGTACCAGACGTTCCACTCGTCAAAGGACAGGTTCAGGGTCTTCTTGCTGTGCTTCTTGCCCTTCACGGCGTCGCAGATGGCCACCACCGACTTGATGAAGCCGTCCAGGTCCATGCTGCGGGCCAGGAAGCCGGGGGTGTCGTTGGTGGGGTTGCCGTAGTAGCGGTGCAGGGACACATAGTCGATGTTATCGTAGCACTCGTCCAGCATCTGATATTCCCAGGACCCGAAGGTGGGCATGTCGTAGGCGGAGGAGCCGCAGGCCACCAGCTCGATGGAGGGGTCCACCCACTTCATCATCTTGGCCGATTCATTGGCGATGCGGCCATATTCCGTGGCGGTCTTGTGGCCCATCTGCCAGGGGCCGTCCATTTCGTTGCCCAGGCACCACAGCTTGATACCCAGAGGGTCCTTTTTGCCATTGGCGATGCGCATGTCGCTGAACTTGCTGCCACCGGGATGGTTCGCGTATTCCACGATGTCCCGGGCGTTTTCCGGGCCGCGGGTGCCCAGGTTGATGGCATACATCACCTGGGTGTCGGCCTTCTTCGCCCAGTCGGAAAACTCATGCAGGCCCACCGCGTTGGTCTCGGTGGTGAACCAGGCCAGGTCCAGGCGCTTCGGGCGCTTTTCCACCGGGCCCACGGAATCCTCCCAGTTGAAGCCGGAGACGAAGTTGCCGCCGGGATAGCGCACCACCGGCACCCCCAGCTCGCGGACCAGCTTCAGCACGTCTTTGCGGAAGCCCTGCTCGTCGGCCTCGGGGTGGCCGGGCTCATAGATGCCGCCGTACACCGCGCGGCCCAGGTGCTCGATGAAGGAGCCGTAGATGCGGGGGTCGATCCGTCCGACGACGTAATCCCTGTCCAGTATCATCGAAGCGTTCTTCATGGCGTATTCTCCCTTTCTCTTCTTCCTCGTTAGGGTTCAGTCGTTTGCAAATTCTGATTTGTCGCGGGCTTGCGCCCGTTTGAAGGGGGACAGGTCCCCCTTCAATACATCCTCCTCAGATTTGCCTGAAATCGCAGGCGATTTCCGGGCGGCAAATCTGCAAGGAAGCCTTTTTTGCTCTGGT
>JAFWEL010000177.1 GCA_017512905.1 Clostridia bacterium | reverse complement strand
TGCAGATTTGCCGCCCGGAAATCGCCTGCGACGCGAAGCTAGTCCTTTAGGACGATTTCAGGCAAATCTGAGGAGGATGTATTGAAGGGGGACCTGTCCCCCTTCAAACGGGCGCAAGCCCGCGACAAATCAGAATTTACCGCGCAACGCGAGGTCGCCCCGGCTCAGCACCGCCCGGGTGCGCAGGATCAGCGCGGCCGACAGGACGAAGGTCAGCACGTCGGACACCGGCATCGAGTACAGCACGCCGTCCAGCCCGAAGAACCGGGGCAGCAGCAGCGCGAAGCCCACGCCGAACACCACCTCCCGGACCATGGACAGCGCCGTGGATTCCAGCGCCCTGCCCATGGCCTGGAGGAAGATGAACGTGCCCTTGTTCACCGTTGCCAGCGGCAGCATGCACAGGTACACCCGGAAGGCCTTCACGGCGAAGTCGGTATAATAGGCGCTCTCGTTGGCCGCGCCAAACAGGGCGATCAGCTGGCGGGGGAACAGCTCCACGATGATCAGCGCCACAAGCCCCACGGCGGCCTCGCTGGCCAGCAGCCGGTTGAACAGCGCCTTCACCCGGTCCGGCCGCTTCGCGCCGATGTTGTAGCCCACGATGGGAATGCAGCCTGCCGCCAGGCCGATGGATATGGAGATGACGATCTGGAAGCACTTCATCACGATGCCCACCACGGCCATGGGGATTTGGGCGTACCGGGCCTGGCCGAACACCGGGTCCAGCGCGCCGTACCTTTGCAGCATGTTGTTGATGGCCGCCATGGCCGCCACCAGGGAGATCTGGGCCAGGAACGAGCACAGGCCCAGGGGGATATAGCGCTTCATCAGGCCGGGCCAGACGTGGAAGCTCTCCCGGCTGAGCCGCACCGCCTTCATGCGGCACAGGTACCATACGGCCAGCGCCGCGGTGAGCACCTGGCCGAGCACCGTGGCCACCGCCGCGCCCATCATGCCCCAGTGGAAGCCGTAGATGAACAGGGGGTCGAGGATCAGGTTGGCCACCGCGCCCAGCACCGTGGTCACCATGGCGAATTTCGGGCTGCCGTCGGAGCGGATGATGGGGTTCATCGCCTGACCGAACATGTAGAAGGGCACGCCCAGGGTGATCCAGAAGAAGTATTCCCGGGCGCTGTGGAAGGTCTCTTCATTGACCCGGCCGCCGAACAGCGTCAGCAGGGGCTCCGCGAGGGCGAGGTAAAGGGCCGTCAGCGCCAGGCTGGAGGCCACGCAGGCGATCATGGCGCTGCCGATGCTCCTGTGGGCGTTCTCCTTCCGGTTTGCGCCCAGGCTGATGGACACGAAGGCGCAGGCGCCGTCGCCGATCATCACGGCGATGGCCAGCGCCACCACGGTCAGTGGGAAAACCACCGTGTTGGCCGCGTTGCCGGTGCTGCCCAGGTAGGCCGCGTTGGCGATGAAGATCTGATCGACGATGTTGTACAGCGCCGCCACCAGCAGCGAAATGATGCAGGGGACGGCGTATTTGCGCATCAGCCTCCCCGGCTTTTCCTCGATGAGAAAGGCGTTGGAACGGTTTTCGGACATGGGACACGACCTCCAAAAATACAAAATGCGATACACCGCTGTATCGTATCTGCGAAGGTGTATCGCATGTATCGTGCCACATGTATTCTACGGTTTATTATGACATGCCTTTATTAATTCCTGGCGCGGGTGAAGGTTGAGATTTGCCGCAGGCGGCGGAAAGTGAAGGCGGGGAGCTTTACCGGTGGCCTCAGCACAGCGCCGAGGCGTCGAAGGCGTTCTCGATGTGGCGGATCTCGCCGGGCAGCACCTCGATTACGTCGAAGCGCACGGGGACGTCCCCCAGGCGCTTTTCCTGGAGGTAGAGCAGGGCGGTGCGCAATATGTGGGCCTGCTTTTTCCGGTCCACCGCCTCGGCGGGCCGGCCGTAGCGCAGGGACGAGCGGCGCTTGACCTCGATGAACAGCAGGGTGCCGCCCTGCCGCGCGATGATGTCGATCTCGCCGGTGGGGCGGCGGTAGTTCGTCTCCAGCACCTTCACGCCCTTTCCGGCCAGGAAGGCCCGGGCGTCGGCCTCGCCCTGGCTGCCGATGGCGCGCCGGTTCATGCCTCTTCCCCCAGTATGCCCCGGATGAAGCTGCGCCGGTGGGCGGGGCAGGGCCCGTACCGCTTCAGCGCGGCGATGTGCTCGGCGGTGCCGTAGCCCTTGTTCCGGGCGAAGCCGTACATCGGGTACTTTTCATCCAATTGAATCATGTAGCGGTCCCGGGTGACCTTGGCCACGACGGACGCCGCCCCGATGATGTAGCTCAGCGCGTCGCCGTGCACCAGCGCCCGGGACTCGCAGGGCAGGCGCAGGCCCTGCACCGCGTCGACGAGTATGATGCTGCCGGAAAAGCCGGCGGCGCAGGTCTCCATGGCCTTCTTCGTGGCGTTCAGTATGTTGATTGCGTCGATCTCCTCCGGCCAGATGAAGCAGGTTTCGGCGTACCCGGCGGCCTCCATGAGCAGGGGATACAGCGCCTCCCGGCGCTTTTCCGTCAGCTTCTTGGAATCGTCCACCCCCGGGACGAGGCGATCCGCCGGGATGGATACACAGGCGGTGACCACCGGCCCGGCCAGCGGACCGCGGCCCACCTCGTCGATACCGGCGATGACGTGGCCTTCGGCCCACAGCCCGCGTTCGAGATGTGTCAGCCGTTGCAGCTTCTCGTCCGGGGTCTCCCGCCTGCGGCGGGGCTTGTCTGTCTGCATGGTCATGCCCTTTCGATGGTGATTTTGCCGATCCTGCCGGCCCGGAATTCGTCCAGCACCAGCGCGGCGGCCCTCGCGGTGTCGTAGCGGCCGCCGGACAGCAGCCAGCCCCGGCCCCTGCAGGCCCCCTCCAGCAGCGCGTGGGGTTCGCCGCCGCAGTCATCCGGCAGCTTGTAGCGGGCCTTCAGCGCTTCGGGCTTGATTTCGTTCAGCAGCGCCATCAGGCCCCCGGCCAGGTCCTCGGTGTCCATGATCTCATCCCGGATGGAGCCCAGATACGCCAGCAGCCGCGCGCCCTCCTGGTCGTCCATGCGGGGCGGCAGCATGCCGGGGGTGTCCAGGATCTCCAGGAAGGGCCCGAGCTTCACCCACTGGTTGGCCCGGGTGACGCCGGGCCGGTCGCTGGCCTTGACGATGGCGGAGCCGTGCAGCCGGTTGATGAAGGTGGACTTGCCCACGTTGGGGATGCCGATGACCATGAAGCGCACCGTCTTGCGCACGCCCCGGGCGGCGTAGCGCTCCAGGGCCGGCTTCGAGGCATTCTCGATGTGGCCGAGGATGTCCTTGACCTTCCCACCGTTGGAATTGAAGCGCAGGGCGGTCAGCCCCTCCCGGCGAAAGCGCTCCAGCCAGCGGGCAGTCTGGGCGTCGTCGGCCAGGTCGGCCTTGTTCAGTACCAGTATGCGGGTCTTGCCCCGGGTCAGCCGGCCCAGGTCGGGGTTGCGGGTGGCCAGTGGCGCGCGGGCGTCGCACAGCTCGATCACCGCGTCCACCGCCCGAAGCTGGTCCTGCAGCAGCCGCCGGGATTTCGCCATGTGGCCGGGATACCAGTTGATGCGATCGTTGGGCATGGTTCGCCCTCCTTTGGTGGGGTGAATTCTGATTTGTCGCGGGCTTGCGCCCGTTTGAAGGGGGACAGGTCCCCCTTCAATACATCCTCCTCAGATTTGCCTGAAATCGCAGGCGATTTCCGGGCGGCAAATCTGCAAGGAAGCCTTTTTTGCTCTGGTCGACAG
>JAFWEL010000023.1 GCA_017512905.1 Clostridia bacterium | reverse complement strand
TTGCAGATTTGCCGCCCGGAAATCGCCTGCGACGCGAAGCTAGTCCTTTAGGACGATTTCAGGCAAATCTGAGGAGGATGTATTGAAGGGGGACCTGTCCCCCTTCAAACGGGCGCAAGCCCGCGACAAATCAGAATTTACTCCTGCGCATTCAACAGCGCGGTCTGTTCCGCCAGGGTCAGGGCGTCGATGATCTCGTCCAGGTGGCCCTCCATGATCTCGTCGATCTTGTAGAGGGTCAGGCCGATGCGGTGGTCGGTGACGCGGCCCTGGGGGAAGTTGTAGGTGCGGATGCGCTCGCTGCGGTCGCCGGTGCCCACCTGGGTGCGGCGCTTGTCGGCGTATTCGCCCTGTTGCTGCTCGCGCTGGAGGTCGTAGAGGCGGGATTTCAGCACGCGCATGGCCTTTTCCCGGTTCTGGATCTGGCTGCGCTGGTCCTGGCTCGTGACCACCAGGCCGGTGGGGATGTGGGTGATGCGCACGGCGGAATCGGTGCGGTTGACGTGCTGGCCGCCCGCGCCGGAGGCCCGGTAGGTGTCGATGCGCAGGTCGCTGGGGTTGATCTCCACCTCCACGTCCTCGGCCTCGGGCAGCACGGCCACCGTGGCGGTGGAGGTGTGGATGCGGCCGGAGGACTCGGTGACGGGCACCCGCTGGACCCGGTGGACGCCGGATTCAAACTTCAGCTTTTGGAACACGTTCTTGCCGGAGATCAGCACCACGGACTCCTTCAGGCCGCCCAGCTCGGTGCTGCCGTCCTCGATCATCTCCACCTTCCAGCCCTGGCTGTCGGCGTAGTGGCTGTACATGCGCAAAAGCTGGGCCCCGAACAGGCCGGCCTCGTCGCCGCCGGCCCCGGCGCGGACCTCCAGCACGGCGTTCTTGTAGTCGTCCGGGTCCTTGGGCAGCAGGGCGATGCGGGCTTGCTGCGTGGCCTCGTCCAGCTTCGGCTCCAGCTCGGCGAGCTCCTCCCGGGCCAGCTCGGCCATGTCCGGGTCGGTGAGCATCTCCTTTGCGCCCTCGATGTCGTCCAGCAGCTTTTTGTAGGCCACCGCCACGTCGTTCAGCTCGGACAGCTCGCTGTGCTGGCGCATCAGGGACGTGAACAGCGCCGTGTCCGCGATGACCTCCGGCAGCGTGATGCGGATGGAAAGCTCCTCAAACCGCCCCTGGATGGCCTCCAGCTGGGCGGCGATGCGCTGTTGCTCGTTGTATGTTACTGACATGCTGCGCTCCTTTTTGGAATGGGGGGGGACGGTTCCTTATTCCATTCTTTGAGGCGGAAAGTGGAATAAGGAACCGTCCCCTTATTCCATTATCTTCCCGAACACCACCCGTTCGATGCCGTTCAGGTCCTTGATGGTGCCGGCCTCCACACAGGGAAGGTGAGCCTTGAACAGCGACAGGACGGACTGGGCTTGGCCGATGCCGACCTCGGCGAAGAGGGCTCCGCCGGGGTTCATGTGGCCGGCGGCCTCCCCGGCGATGCGGCGGTAGAAATCCAGGCCGTCTGCGCCGCCGTCCAGGGCGAGGGTGGGCTCGAAGCGCACTTCCCGCTGGAGGGCCTGCAAATCGCCGGTGGGGATGTAGGGCGGGTTTGCGGCGATGACGTCGAAGCGCTCCCGGCCCAGCCCGGCGAACAGGTCGCCCTGCTTCAGTTCGGCCTTCACGCCCAGCGCCTTTTCGTTGGCGCGGGCCACCTCCAGCGCCTGGGGGCTGATGTCGGCCAGGGTCACCCGGGCGTGGGGGGCCAGGGATGCCAGGCTCAGGCCCACGCAGCCGCTGCCGCAGCACAGGTCCAGCAGCGCTGGACTGCCCGGACGCTGGCGCAGATCGATCAGTGCCGCCTCCACCAGGGTCTCGGTGTCCTGGCGGGGAATCAGCACCGATTCGTCCACGTGAAAGCGCAGGCCCATGAAGTCGGCCGCGCCGAGAATGTACTGCACCGGCTCGCCGGCGGCGCGGCGGTCCAGCATGGCCTCCAGTTGATACAGCCGGCTTTGGGGGATGGCCCGGTCGCCCTCGAATACCAGGGCCTGCCGGGTCATGCCCAGACCGTCCTCGGCGATCCAGCGGGCGTCGATGTCCGGGTCCGGACACCCGGTTTCGGTCAGTCGGTCGCGGGCGTGTTTCAGCCATTCGGAAATGGTCATGGTTGGGGTCGGTCCTTTCGTGGAATGAGGGGACGGTTCCTTATTCCGTTTTTAAGTGTCGATGTGGAATGAGGAACCGTCCCCTCATTCCACTCAGGTCTTGTCGTTTTCCCGGGCCGCGTTCCAGGCGTAGACGGCGACCTCCACCATCTGGGCGTGGGGGCGGCGGGTCATCAGGCGCTCAAGGCCGATCTGGACGGCCAGCAGCGCGTCGGTAAGGTGGCCTCGCCTGGCGTTTTCCAGCAGGCGCAGGGGCTCGTTGAGCACGGCGGCGATGGCCAGCACGGTGAGGACGCGCACCAGCACCTGCACCGGCAGGGTGAACGTGCGGATCAGCGCGAAGGCGATCACCGACAGCATCAGCACGACCAGTATGAAGGCGGCGTCGCTGCGCCGGGAGAGGTGGGGGGCCCGCTCGGCGGCCTCCTGGGTGACGCGCCCGTCGGCGTCTGCGTCGGCGTTGAGCACCCGGTTGATGGCGCCCCGGTACATGGCAAAGCGGTTGACGACGCGCAGCCGGGGCACCACCGCCGCGCACAGCAGCATGCTCAGCACCCGGAAGGCGCAGGCCACGGCGTTGATGGCGTTGCGGGACAGCTCGAATTGCGGCAGTACGAATTTCGCCAGTGCCCATGGTCCGGCGATGACCAGTCCGCCGATCAGAAACAGGATCGCCAGCACGCTGCCCGCCGCCACCAGGGATGTGGAGCGGATGCGGAACAGCTCGGCGAAGCGCTGCTCGAAGCGGGTGCCCTTCACGATCTGCTGGGGCATCAGCTGGGCCGATTCGGACACGCCGTCCAGGAAGTCGGCGACGCTGAGCACCAGCCGCAGCATGCCCCGCAGGAACGGTATGCGCTCCATGGCGTCCCGGGCCGGGTGGTATTCCCGGCGCAGGCGCAGGGCCACGTCCTTGCTGTCCTGGCGGACGGCAAAGGCCGTGGCGTTGCCCACCTGGATGCGCACCCCCTCCGCGACGGGGTTGGCGTGGATGGTATAGCGTTCGTTGTTTGGCATAGCGGTCACCTGACTGGTCGATTTGGGGAGGGTTGGCGAAGGGGCAAATCAGACTTTTCTGACTGTACAGTTACCCGAATTCAATAAAAAAGGCCCGGCGCACAGCCGAACCTTAATCGGGGGGGAGCCACGCGCAAATAGGACAAACATCGGCAAGGCACAGCCCTGCCGATGCTCGTTTGACTACATGCCGTAGCGCTTCTTGAAGCGGTCCACGCGTCCGCCGGTGTCAACCAGCTTCTGCTTGCCGGTGTAGAAGGGATGGCACTTTGAGCAGATATCAACGCGCATCTCCTTCTTCACGGAACCGGTCTCGAAGGTCTCGCCGCAAACGCAGCGGACCACAGCCTTGCCGTAATTCGGATGGATGTTCTCCTTCATGGTTTTCACCTCACTCTAATCGGACTGTCGGCCCTCCGGCGGGACCGGCATCGGATTAATCACGCAAAGAAGATTATAGCACAAGGGCACCCGTCCGACAAGGGGTGGACGGAGATTTTACATTGATATGCCCGGATGGACGCAGAACTGTATGTGGGCGTAACAGCGGCACTGGCGGAAGCCCGTTTGTTGGACAGCGGGGGAATGCTGATTTATCGAGCAGAGCTCGATAAATCAGTATTCCCCTCCCGTAAGGACCCAGTGCTCGAGGACGCGGGACAGGCCGGTGCGCCTGGCGGGGACGGCTTCAGCGGCGACGACGGGGATCTGGGCGACCTGGCGGTCGTCGGCGAGGACGCGGACGAAGCCGACCCGCTGTCCGGCGTCGACGGGGGCGGGGAGGGCGTCGGGCAGGTCGGGCTCGAGGCGCACACGCTGCTCGTCGCCCCGGGTGACCAGCAGGGTCAGGTCGCCGTCCAGGGCGAGGGGGACGCCCTCGGCCTCGCCGCCGGTGACGGGGAGCGCGCCCCGGACCCGGGTGCCCCGGACGGCGACGGGATATTTTCGGTAGTTGGCAAAGCCGTATTCCAGCATCTGGCGGGCGATGGCGAAGCGCTCCTTGCCGGATTCCGCCCCCAGCACCACGGCGACGAGGCGCATGTCCGCCCGGGTGGCGGTGGCGCAGACGCAGTAGCCGGCCTCCTTGGTGGAGCCGGTCTTGCCACCGTCGCAGCCGTCGCACAGGCGCAGCAGCTTGTTGGTGTTGACCAGCTGGGTGAAGCGGCCGTCGCCGTGGTCGATGTCCTCCATCCAGACCCTGGCGTGGTCGAAGTAGCGGGGGTGGGCGAAGACCTGGCGGGCCATGACGGCCACGTCCCGGGCGGTGGTGTGCTGGCCGTCGGCGGGCAGGCCGGTGCAGTTGGCGAAGTGGGTGTCGCGCATGCCCAGCTCGGCGGCGCGGCGGTTCATGGCGTCGACGCAGAGGGCCTCGCTGCCGTACATGGCCTCGGCGAGGGCGACGGCGGCGTCGTTGGCGCTGCCCACGATCATGCACTTGAGCAGGGTGTCCACCGTCTGGCGCTCGTTCACGTCCAGCAGCACCTGGCTGCCGCCCATGCCCGCCGCCGCCTCGGACACGGTGACCACCCCGTCCGGGGCCAACCGGCCGGCGTCCAGCGCCTCCAGGGTCAGCAGGATCGTCATCAGCTTGGTGACGCTGGCCACCGGGCGGGGGGTGTCGGCGTTCATCTGGAAGATGACCTGGCCGCTGTCCGCCTCCGCCAGCAGCACGGCGGCGCAGGCCGGGTGGATTGGAGGGGACTCCAGCAGCGGGGATTGGGACAGGGGCGTCAGCGGCGTGGGGGCCGGCGCGGGGGACGGGGTCGGGGCGAGGTCGAGTTCCTGGCAGCGCCCCGCCAGCGGGACGCACAGCAGCAGCGCCGACAGCAGCAGCGCGAGGATGGATTTGCGCATCGTGTTACCTCCGGTTCAGAATGACCACTGGTTCATGATGTGCGCGTGGCGAGGGAGATATGACCGGCGCGGCCACGACAAAGGGCTTGCCTCAAACCGACGGGAATGGTATAATCCCACTGTAAGGCCCTGCAAGGCCATGTAAGGATGGCGGCGACGGTCCCCACGGAATGACTTATTACACACGACAGGAGGAGAGCACATGGGCGAATATCTGGGAAAGGACACCTTCAAGCTGGGCTTTGGCCTGATGCGGCTGCCCAAGAACCCCGACGGCACGATCGACATTCCCCAGGTCTGTCAGATGGCGGACCGCTTCATCGAGGCGGGGGGCACCTACTTTGACACCGCCTACGTCTACGACAACGGCGCCAGCGAGGCGGCGCTGAAGGCCGCGGTGGTGGACCGCTATCCCCGGGACCGCTTCACCGTGGCCACCAAGCTGAACGCCTGGCTGCAGTGCCACGACGAGGCCAGCGCCAAGCAGCAGTTCTACACCAGCCTGGAGCGCACCGGCGCGGGCTTTTTCGACTACTACCTGCTCCACGCGCTGCAGCGGAACAATTACAAAAAGTACGATGAATACCACATCTGGGACTTCGTGAAGGAGATGAAGGCCAAGGGCCTGATCCGCCACTACGGCTTCTCCTTCCACGCCGACCCGGAGCTGCTGGAGGCGCTGCTCACCGAGCATCCGGACGTGGAGTTCGTCCAGCTGCAGATCAACTACGCCGACTGGGAGAACCCCGGCGTGGCCGCCAGGCGCAACCTGGAAATCTGCAAGGCCCACGGCAAGCCGGTCACGGTCATGGAGCCGGTGAAGGGCGGCGTGCTGGCCGACCCCATCCCCACCGTAAAGGAGATCCTCTCCGCGGCGAACCCGAACGCCTCCTACGCCTCCTGGGCGATCCGCTTCGTGGCCAGCCAGGAGAACATCATCACCGTGCTCTCCGGCATGAGCAACCTGGCCCAGATGGACGACAACCTGTCCTATATGCGGGATTTCAGGCCCCTGGACGCCGACGAACAGCGGACGATCCAAAAGGCCCAGTTCGCCCTGGACGCGGACAAGTCGATCCCCTGCACGGCCTGCCACTACTGCACCGAGGGCTGTCCCATGAACATCCCGATCCCGGAGATCTTCACCGTGTCCAACCGCCGCAAGGGCAGCCCGGAGTTCCGCACCAGGCGGGAATACACCATCGTCACCCAGGACAAGGGCAAGGCCAGCGACTGTGTCCGGTGCGGCCAGTGCGAGGGCGCCTGCCCCCAGCACCTGCCCATCATCAGCCTGCTGGAAAAGTGCCGGGAGATGGAGGGCTGAGGAATCACACAACAACAGAAGGGCCGCCGGATGACCGGCGACCCTTCTGTTGTTGCTTCGCGATGGAATCAATACCTGATCTTCTTGGTGTAGCGGCTGGAAACCCAGGCGTGTTTGCCGTTCCAGCTGATCTTGTACCACAGTACGCCGCGCTCGTCGATGGACGTCTCGCCCAGGAAGCGGGCGTCCTCGCCACGGTGGAGCGTGCCGATGCGCTTGTAATCCAGACCGGGGCCGGTGTGGACGAAGCTCTTGCCGCTGTCGCCCTCGATGTAGCGGTGGCTGCCGCCGGCGACCTCCGCCAGCTCTTCCTCGGTCAGGGGAACGATCTTCTCGTTCAGCTCGTTGATCTCGTTCATATTCTCATTCATCATGGGGGTATCCTCCTTTATTTCAATGCGTTTGTCGCGGTTGTTTCTCTCGACTACGCATGCATTGTAACACCCTTCGCGTCACAGAACCGTCACACCCCCGGGACGCGACAACTTCTGATTTGTCGGGCTGATGACGAACTCCCCTTTGGCAAACTTACCGGGGGTATCGGGGGCGGTAGCGCCCCGATCTTTAATCGTACGCGGCGGCGTGTACGCCGCGGGCGGGGCCTTTTTTGCGGCAGGGAGCCTGTCG
>JAFWEL010000176.1 GCA_017512905.1 Clostridia bacterium | reverse complement strand
GGCCGTCATCACCGGTCCCGCTTACGTCTCCGACGCGCAGCGCCAGGCGACCAAGGACGCCGGCCGCATCGCGGGCCTGGACGTGAAGCGCATCATCAACGAGCCCACCGCCGCGGCGCTGGCCTACGGCCTGGACAAGGGCGACGCCCACAAGATTCTGGTCTATGACCTGGGCGGCGGCACCTTCGACGTGAGCCTGATGGAGGTCGGCGACGGCATCTTCGAGGTGCTGGCCACCGCCGGCAACAACCGCCTGGGCGGCGACGACTTCGACCAGCGGCTGATCGACTACATCGCCGATGAGTTCAAGAAGGAGAACAGCATCGACCTGCGCCAGGACCGCATGGCCCTGCAGCGCCTGAAGGAGGCCGCCGAGAAGGCCAAGATCGAGCTGTCCGGCATGATGAGCACCAACGTGAACCTGCCCTTCATCACCGCCGACGCCACCGGCCCCAAGCACCTGGACGTGACCATCAGCCGCGCCAAGTTCAACGAGCTGACCGCCGACCTGGTGGAAAAGACCGTGGGCCCGATGACCCAGGCCATGCGCGACGCCGGTGTCACCAGCAAGGACATCGACAAGGTGATCCTGGTGGGCGGCTCCACCCGCATCCCCGCGGTGCAGGAGGCCGTGCAGCGCATCACCGGCAAGGAGCCCTTCAAGGGCATCAACCCTGACGAGTGCGTGGCCGTGGGCGCCGCCATCCAGGCCGGCGTGCTGGGCGGCGACGTGAAGGACATCGTGCTGCTGGACGTCACCCCGCTGTCCCTGGGCATCGAGACCCTGGGCGGCGTGTTCACCCGGCTGATCGAGCGCAACACCACCATCCCCGTCAAGCAGACCCAGGTGTTCTCCACCGCGGCTGACGGCCAGACCAGCGTGGATGTGCACGTGCTCCAGGGCGAGCGCGAGATGGCCGCCTACAACAAGACCCTGGGCCGCTTCCAGCTGACCGGCATCGCGCCGGCTCCCAGGGGCGTGCCGCAGATCGAGGTCACCTTCGACATCGACGCCAACGGCATCGTCCACGTGTCCGCCAAGGACCTGGGCACCGGCAAGGAGCAGTCCATCGCCATCACCGCCTCCTCCAACATGAGCGAGGAGGAGATCAAGAAGGCCGTGGACGAGGCCGCCCAGTTCGCCGCCGAGGACAAGAAGAACAAGGAGCAGGCCGAGACCTTCAACCAGGCCGACCAGCTGATCTACCAGACCGAAAAGACCATCAAGGACCTGGGCGACAAGCTGGATTCCGCCGACAAGGCCAAGCTGGAGAGCGAGCTGGAGTCCTTCAAGCAGACCCGGCAGTCCAACGACGTGGAGCAGATCAAGAGCGCCATGGAGAGCTTCAGCAAGTCCACCATGGACGTGTTCGCCAAGGTTTACCAGCAGGCGGGCCCCGGCGCGGGCGACCCCGGCGCGGGCACCGGCTACACCTACGAGGGCGGCCAGGGCAGCGGCGTGAACGACGACGGCACCGTGGACAGCGAGTTTACGGATGGGAATAACTAAGCAGAGGTTTTGAGTGATCGGAGGGGCAAGGGCGGTGCTCTTGCCCCTTTTAGGGAACAGGAATGGCGGGGGCGTCAGGCCAAAGCCTTCCCCTCTGGGGAAGGTGGATTCAGCAAAAAATGCTTGCATTGTTTTGCTGAAGACGGATGAGGTCCTTGTCGCAGGGACAACCTCTGTCGTGGCAAAGGCGCGAGGCGTGGCGTGAGGGGACCTCATCCGACCCGCTTCGCGGGCCACCTTCCCCAGAGGGGAAGGCTTTTGGATACCCGACCATCCATTCCTAATTCCTCATTTGAAAACAACTTCCCCTGAAGGGGTGATGTGAACTATGGCAAACAAGCGTGACTATTACGAGGTCCTGGGGATCGACAGGTCGGCGGACGAGGCGGCGATCAAGAGCGCCTATCGGAAGCTGGCGAAGAAGTATCACCCGGACGTGAACCCGGGGGACAAGACCGCCGAGGAGAAGTTCAAGGAGGTCAACGAGGCCTACCAGGTGCTCTCCAACCCCCAGAAGAAGGCGCAGTATGACCAGTTCGGCCACGACGGGCCCCAGGCGGGCTTCGGTGGCGGCGGCTACGGCGACTTCAGCGGCTTTGGCGGCGGCGGCTTCGGCGGGTTCGACGACATCTTCAATATATTCACCGGCGGCGGCTTCGGCGGCGGCGGGCGGCCCAACGGGCCCATGCGGGGCGACGATTTGCGCTACGACCTGACCATCTCCTTCGAGGAGGCGGCCATGGGCTGCGAGAAGGACATCAACCTGGTCCGGGACGAGGAGTGCCCCGAGTGCAAGGGCACCGGCGCGAAGCCGGGCAGCAAGGTGGACACCTGTCCCACCTGCCAGGGCTCCGGCCAGGAGCGGGTGACCACCAGCACCCCCTTCGGGCGCATCCAGAACGTGCGCACCTGCTCCCGCTGCCACGGCGCGGGGAAGATCATCACCGAGCCCTGTACCAAGTGCCACGGGCGCGGCAAGGTGCGCGTCAGCAAGCGGCGCACGGTGAAGGTGCCCGCCGGCATCGACAACGGCCAGGTGCTGACCATCCGCGGTCAGGGCGGCCTGGGCGAGCACGGAGGGCCCCCCGGCGACCTGCAGATCGTCATCAACGTGCGGCCCCACAAGCTGTTCAAGCGGCGGGAGGACGATCTGTACATCGAGATGCCCCTGACCTTCACCCAGGCGGCCCTGGGCGCGGAATTGGACGTGCCCACGCTGACCAAGCCGGTGAAGTACAAGTTCCCCGAGGGCACCCAGCCCGGCCAGGTGTTCCGGCTGCGGGGCGAGGGCGTCACCCACCTGCGGGGCGGCGGCAAGGGCGATCTGTACGTGACCGCCGTGGTGGAGATCCCCAAGAAGCTGACCAGCCAGCAGAAGGAGCTGCTGCGCCAGTTCGACGGCACCGTCAGCGGCAACCAGTACGAAAAAAAGAAGTCGTTCTTCGACAAACTGAAGGACGCGTTCAGCTGAAAAAAATGACAAGACGGAGTGGGACAGGGGGACGGTTCTTCTGTCCCACTTCATGATGCGATTAAATTGGGGGTTTCGGACGATAATTCTTGCCGGGAATGGGACAAGAGAACCGTCCCCTTGTCCCACGTGGCCGAGAAAAAAGACAAGACGGGGGACGGCCCTTTGCCTGCGGGGATCGCGGGCGAAAGGCCGTCCTCCTGTGTTCTGTATTCTGAAAGACTGGGACAAGAGAACCGTCCCCTTGTCCCTGAAAGACTGGGACAAGAGAACCGTCCCCTTGTCCCAAGAGAACCGTCCCCTTGTCCCATAATCAATGGCCGCAGGTCGAGCAATCGCCGCCGCAGTCGCTGCCACAGTCGGCGCAGTCGCCGGCGCAGCCGTGGCCGCCCTCATGGGCGGTGCATTTGATGTTGGGGTCGTACTTCAGGCCCCCCTGGATCAGAGCGGTGATGGCCTCGTCCGCGTCGCCGATGACGCCGCCGTAGAAGATGATGCCCGCGTTCTGCAGCGCCCGCATGGCGCCCTCGCCGATGTTGCCGCAGATCACCACCCGCACGTCCATCGAGCGCAGCAGCTCCGCCACAGCGCCGTGGCCCTTCTCCTCGACCTCCACCACCATCTCCATCAGCACCTGGTGGTTTTCCACCTCGTAGACCTTGAACTGAGGCGCGTGGCCGAAGTGCTGGAATATGTTGCCCATGTAATACGGGATCGCGATGCGCATGTGAATAACCTCCTGACCTTCTCTCAAGCGCCCATGGCGCACTTCTTGAGCATACACCCCTTCCCCGGCTTTGTCAACGGAGATTGCAAAAAAGAACCTGTTTTCCCTCCCCGCGAAAAGACGACACGAAAAGACACTTTTGGTGTGTAATTATTTTATAGTAGGGAAGTGTGGCAAATTCTGATTTGTCGCGCTGCGACAAATCTACATCAAAGAAAACATCATAACGGGAGGGTGCCATTGTGGCGAGGAAGTACATTATGCTCTATTTCGATTTCATCGAAGATACGCAGTACCTGACGGACGCGGAGCGCGGTCGGCTGGTGATGGCCATGCTGGAATACGGCCGAGACGGGGCGGTGCCGGAGGGCACGCTCACCGGCAACGAGCGGGTGCTGTTCCCGGTCTACCGCAACCAGATCGACCGGGACGCCCTGGCCTACGATGCCCGTGTGCTGAGGAACGCCGCCAACGGCAAAAAGGGCGGCCGTCCCCGGAAGCGCCTGGATGACGAAAATGACGAAATAAACCCACTGGGTTTTCCGGAAAGCGAAAAAAGGCAAGACAAAGACAAATACAAAGACAAAGAAAAAGACAAATACAAAGACAAAGAAAAAGACGAAGAAAAGGACAAAAAGGGGGAGGGAGGGGGCGCGAAAGCGCCCCGCGCCCCCACCCTGGACGAGGTTGCCGATTACTGCGCCGGGAACCACCTGGCGGTGAACGCCGGGGCCTTCTGGAACTACTACCAGGCCAATGGCTGGCGGAGCGGCCGGCACCCGCTGCGGGACTGGCGGGCGAAGCTCCGGGAATGGGCTGTCCGGGATGAGGCCGACAGGGACGCGGCCCCGCCCCGTGCCGCGCCCGCCAACCCCGCCCTGAATTACGTCCAGCGGGATTACGGGGATGAGGAGAGTTACTATCTGGACCTGGACGCCTACAACCGGACCCTGCCCGGACAGGAGCGCGGGGAAGGCTGTGAATCAGGGGCTCCGTCGTCCGCCTGATCCGGATCGGGGGCGGTTACCTGACCTTTGCCTTCTTCGGGGCGGACCAGGCGGAGCGGTAGGTTTTGCCGTCCACCTTCCTGTAGGCGCGGATGCGCACGTAGTAGGTCCTGCCCTTCTTCAGGCCCTTCAGCGTCCGCTTGACGGCACCGGCCTTGCCCACCGACACCTCCCGGGCGTCGGTGAAGCCCTTGTTCGGGCTGTATTGCAGCTGGTAGCCGGTGATGCCGGACGCCTTCTTCCAGCTGACCTTCAGCAGGCCCTTGCCCGCGGTCAGCTTCAGCCCCTTGACCGCCGCCGGGTTGATGGCGAAGGTGGCCGTGGCGCTGCCGGTGTAGCTGCCGGTGCCCATGACCGTCACCGTGGCCGCGCCGACGGACCGGTTGTTGGCGTAGGAGACGGTGTAGTCGGTGTCCTGGCCCAGTGTGTATCCGTTCAGCGCCACCGTCACCGCCGGGTACAGCGCCTTGCCGGTGTACACCTGGTCCTTGACCGTGATCCGGCAGCCGGACAGGTCGGTTTTGACGGGCGCGGGAGGCGCGGGCCGCCATACCGGATCGCCCAGGGAGACGAAGGGGATGCCGTTCTGACTGGCGTAGGTCTCGGCAAAGGTGCCGTTGTAGCCGAGGATGGTCAGCCTGGAGCATCCGTCGAAGGCGTGATCGACGACCTCCGTCACCGATTCCGGCAGCGTGATCCGCTCAAGGCTGAAGCAGTTGGCGAAGGCATAGCCCGCGACGTAGGGCACGCCGTAGGGGATTTCGATTTGGCTCAGGCGGATGCACTCCCGGAACGCGCCGGCGTAGATGTTTTGCACGCTGTCGGGCAGCGATACGCTCTCCAGCTCGGTGCAGCCGTTGAAGGCGCTGCAGCCGATGGAGGTGACGCCCTCCTCCACCACGACGCGCCGCACCACGGGGTGGTCGAAGAAGTAGGTATCGTTGTCCATCTCCCCGGTGCCGGAGATGGTCAGCAGGCCGTCGCTGTCCAGTGTCCAGCGGAGGTTGACGCCGCAGACGCCGCTGTCCACGATGTCGTTGGCGACGGGGCCGACGGGCGCGGGCGCTTCGCTGTCCAGCCCGCTGTCCCCGAGGGAGAGGTCCAGGCCCTCCACGCCGGTTTCTTCGCCGGGAAGCTGGACCGCCGCCAGCGCCGACGGGTCGTCAACCGCACCCTCGACGATCACCGGCTCGGCCACCGCGGCCATCCCCAGCCCCAGCGCCGCCGCCAGCCCCAGCGCCAGCAGCTTCCGTGTGAATTGCTTCATTTTCGTTACCTCCCTGTTTTGTGTTGGTAGATCGGTTGCGCAGGTGAATTCTGATTTGTCCGCCCAAGCAGTTCCTTACCCAAATTATAGTGTGGCGGGCCGGCGCTGTCAATGCGGGGAGCGCGCAATTCGTCCGCCCTTTCATGGTTTTGGGGGCTTCCCGGTGACAATTTGGACCCCCGGTATTGCTTTTTCGCCGTCCAGCGTTTATAATGAACAATGTTACAAGGCAAACTGAGAACAGAGAAAATGGAGGCTAATGGAAATGAAACTGACCGGCCTGACCAAGAAGCAGGTGGAGGAGAGCCGCAACAAGTACGGCTCCAACGCGCTGACCCAGATTCCGCCGGACCCGCTGTGGAAGAAGATACTCGAGGGCTTCAAGGACCCGATGATCATGATCCTGCTGGTGGCCCTGGCCGTGCAGGTGGTGCTGTGGCTGATGCACAAGGCCGAGTGGTACGAGCCGGTGTGCGTGCTGATCGCCATCCTGCTGGCCAACGGCGTGGCCTCCTTCTCCGAGCACAGCCAGGAGGGCAAGGCCAGCCTGCTGAAGGCCGAGGAGGAGATCAAGGAAAAGACCAAGGTGCTGCGCGACGGCCAGCTGCATGAGATCCACGTCTCCGAGGTGGTCGTGGGCGACATCGTCTACCTCCAGGCCGGCGACAAGCTGCCCGCCGACGGCGAGATCGTCGAGGGCGAGGTGATGGTGGACCAGGCCGCGCTGAACGGCGAGACCGAGGAGGCCCCCAAGCGCCCCAACCCCCAGGGCGAGGCCTATGAGATCAAGGACCTGCTGAACACCCACTACGCCTACCGCGGCACCGTGGTGTGCGGCGGCGAGGGCTACATGGAGGTCAAGGTCGTCGGCGACAAGACCCTGTTCGGCGAGCTGGCCCTGGAGGTCCAGGAGGACACCCGCCAGACGCCCCTGCAGGTGAAGCTGGCCAAGCTGGCCAAGCAGATCTCCACCTTCGGCTACATCGGCGCCATCGCCATCATCATCGGCGTCATCCTGGTGAACGTCATCGGCGGCAAGGTGGAGCCCACCTTCGCCGGCTGGGCCACGCTGATCATCGAGGCGGTGACCGTGGCCGTCACCATCATCATCTGCGCGGTGCCCGAGGGCCTGCCCATGCTCACCAGCATACTGCTGTCCTTCCAGAGCATCCGCATGATCAAGGACAACGTCCTCGTGCGCAAGATCAACGGCCTGGAGACCGCCGGCAGCCTGTCGCTGCTGTTCACCGACAAGACCGGCACCATCACCGAGGGCCGCCTGTCCGTGGTGGAGCTGGCCCTGGGCAACCAGCGCATCTTCACCAAGCTGAACGAGCTGCCCCCGGCCATGCAGGCGGACGTGGTCACCGGCATCGGCATCAACAACTCCGCCACCGTCTCCGGCAACGAGATCCTGGGCGGCAACAGCACGGACCGGGCCATGATGGCCTTCCTGCTGGGCGAGAACGCCGTGGCGAACATGAGCAAGGAGGAGGTCGTCTCCTTCAACCCCTTCAACTCCACCAAGAAGATGTCCGACGTGACCGTCACCCGGAACGGCAAAACCGTCACCTACCTGAAGGGCGCGCCGGAGCGCATCATCGACCGCTGCGATTACTACATCGACGAGACCGGCGCGGTCAGGCCCCTGGACCACGAGACCCAGTCCGCGCTGCTGACCTACATGGACGCCCAGGCGGGCCGCTCCATGCGCCTGCTGGGCGTGGCCAGGACCGAGGGCGACCCCGAGGGCAACGACCTGACCCTGGTGTGCGTGCTGTCCATCCGCGACAACGTGCGCAAGGAGGTCATCCCCGCCATCAGGGAGGTCCAGGACGCGGGCATCCAGGTGGTCATGGTGACCGGCGACCGCAAGGAGACCGCCGTGGCCATCGCCCGGGAGGCCGGGCTGCTGCGCGAGCCCTCCGACGTGGCCATGACCTCCGCCGAGATGGCCAACAAGAGCGACGACGAGCTGAAGGCCATACTGCCCAACCTGCGGGTGGTGGCCCGCGCCCTGCCCACCGACAAGAGCCGCCTGGTGCGCATCGCCCAGGAGCTGAACCTGGTGGTGGGCATGACCGGCGACGGCGTGAACGATTCGCCCGCCCTGAAGAAGGCCGACGTGGGCTTCGCCATGGGCTCCGGCACCGAGGTGGCCAAGGAGGCCGGGGACATCACGATCCTGGACGACAACTTCACCTCCATCGACAAGGCCATACTCTACGGCCGCACGATGTTCAAGAGCATCCGCAAGTTCCTGATCTTCCAGCTGACCGTCAACGTGGCCGCGGTGCTGACCTGCTTCCTGGCCCCGTTCTTCGGCGAGAACCAGATCCTCACCGTGGTGCAGCTGCTGCTGATCAACCTGGCCATGGATACGCTGGCGGCCATCGCCTTCGGCTCCGAGCCGGCGCTGAAGGAGTACATGAAGGAAAAGCCCATTCCCAGGGACGCCTCCATCGTGTCCAAGCCGATGCTGATCGAGGTCGTCCTCTCGGCGCTGTACATCACCGCCGCCTGCCTGGCCATCCGCTTCGTGCCCGCCATCCAGAGCCTGATGGGCGCGACCGCCGCGGCCTATCCGGGCGTGAATCCGCTGAGCGTGGTGCTGAACTCCGCGGTGTTCGCCACCTTCATGATGGCCATCACCTTCAACGGCTTCAACGCCCGCACCGAGCACACCAATGTGTTTGAAAACATCGGCCGCAACCGCAACTTCCTGATCGTCATGGGCGTGATCTTCCTGGCCCAGTTCATATTCGTCACCGTGGGCGGCAATGTGCTGAACGTGCACGCGCTGACGGCCACCACCTGGCTGGTCTGCGCGGTGATCGCCTTCCTGGTGATCCCCATCGACATCGTTCGCAAGATCGTCATGGCCAGGAAGTAACGACATGAGGGGACTGTTCAGACGCAGGCAAATTCTGATTTATCGAGCTGATGCTCGATAAATCAGAATTTCCAACTGAACAGATACAGTGATTCGATTGAACAGACGCGGCGGCCCGGGGGCCGCCGCTACAGGACAAACAACGCGCATCTGCAAAGGAGGACACAACATGGCAGTCAATCTGAGCAAGGGCCAGAAGGTGAGCCTGACCAAGGACAACCCCAGCCTCCGGAAGATCACCGTGGGCCTGGGCTGGGACGTGAACCGCTATGACGGCGGCTACGACTTCGACCTGGACGCCTCGGCCTTCCTGCTGGGGGCCAGCGGCAAGGTGCCCGGCGACGGCGACTTCATATTCTACGGCAACGCGAACCACGCCTCCGGGGCCGTGACCTACGGCGGCGACAACCGCACCGGCGCGGGGGAGGGCGACGACGAGCAGATCGCCGTGGACCTGTCGCTGATTCCCGACAACATCGAGCGGCTGGAGTTCACCGTCACCATCTACGACGCCGACGTGCGCCGCCAGAACTTCGGCCAGGTGAGCAACGCCTACGTGCGCATCGTGGACGACGCCACCGGCCAGGAGCTGGTGCGCTACGACCTGGAGGAGGACTTCTCCATCGAGACGGCCCTGGTGGTGGGCGAGATCTACCGCAAGGGCGGCGAATGGCGCTTCAACGCCATCGGCAGCGGCTACCAGGGCGGCCTGGAGGCCCTGTGCCGCAGCTTTGGGGTGAACGTCTGACCCCTGGAGCGAGGAGGTGTGAGCAATGTCTGTCAACCTGAAAAAAGGCGAGAAGATCAGCCTGGTGAAGCCCGGCGGCGGCCTGAAGAAGGTGCGCGTGGGCCTGGGCTGGGACGAGGCCGCCCGCAAGCGGGGCCTGTTTTCCCTGAAGCCCAAGGACATCGACTGTGACGCCTCGGTGATCCTCTGCGGCGAGGACGGCAAGATCATCAGCCCGGACGTGAAGCGCTGCTGCGTGTACTTCGGCAACCTGCGGGACACCAGCGGGGCCATCGTCCACGCCGGGGACAACCTCACCGGCGGCGGCGAGGGCGACGACGAGCAGATCACCGTGGACCTGTCCCTGATCCCGCCGGGGATCGCGCGGCTGGTGTTCGTGGTGAACATCTACGACGCGGGCGTCCGCCGGCAGCACTTCGGCATGATCCGGAACGCCTTCATCCGCCTGGTGGACCTGGGCAACAACAGCGAAATCTGCCGCTTCAACCTCACCGAGGACTATACCGGCATGACCGGCCTGGTGGTGGGGGAAATCTATCGAAGGGGCGACGAATGGAAGTTCAACGCCGTGGGCCAGGGCGTGGCCGAGGCCAGCCGCCTGGCCAGCCTGATCGACCTGTACCGTTAGCATCGCAAAGCAAAGGAGGAACAACCATGGCAATCAATCTTACCAAGGGCCAAAAGGTCAGCCTGAACAAGGGCGTGAAGCTGGCGCTCGTGGGCCTGGGCTGGGATACCAACCGCTACAGCGGCGGCTATGACTTTGACCTGGACGCCTCGGCCTTCATGCTGGGCGCCAACGGCAAGGTGCGCAAGGACGAGGATTTCATCTTCTACGGCAACCTCCAGGACCCCAGCGGGGCCGTGACCCACACCGGCGACAGCCTGTCCGGCGGCTCCGGCGGCGACGACGAGACGCTGTTCATCGACTTCACCAAGGTGCCCGCCGACGTGGAGAAGATCGCCATCACCGTGACCATCTACGAGGCCCAGGAGCGCCGCCAGAACTTCGGCCAGGTCTCCAACGCCTATGTGCGCGTCGCCCGCCGTGCCGGCGAGCAGGACACCGTGGGCATCGAGGAGCTGCGCTACGACCTGGGCGAGGATTTCTCCATCGAAACCGCGCTGGTGGTCTGCGAGATCTACCGCAGCGGCGGCGACTGGAAGTTCAACGCCGTGGGCGCGGGCTACCAGGGCGGCCTGTACGCGCTGTGCAAGAATTACGGCGTGAATGTCTGATTGAAAATGGGATAACGGGGACAGGGCAACCTGTCCCCGTTTGTGGAGAGAAAAATTCTGATTTATCGGGGTGTTGGTGGAATCGCAAAGTGTAGTGCAAAGGGAACAGGGAACAGTCAACAGGGAACAGGAATGGCTGCTGCCGCGAAGACATCGAAATCGTTCGTGTTGTAGCGGCGGCTCCTGGGCCGC
>JAFWEL010000022.1 GCA_017512905.1 Clostridia bacterium | reverse complement strand
GCTACATGGGACTTTGAATTCCGTACATCGTTTTCTCGCGGGAACGTATGTTTTATCCTGGCTGTAACGTTCCGTGCGCGGCTTTTCCTGTTCCCTGTTCCCTGTTCCCTGTTCCCTCATCTCCCCGACAAATCAGAATTTACCAAAATGTAGCGGCGGCAACCTGCCGCCACGCATTTCAATGGTGATAGGAAACGATGGCGGCAGATTGCGACACAAAGTTAGTCCTTTAGGGCCGCCGCTACGGAGGTCTCATCAGCCCGAATACATTCAGGGCTGATTTTTTTATCATATCCTGTCACACCGCCGCATATATACTTCCAACCCGTTGACGAAAGGAAGAGAAATATGGACAGGATACGTGTGATGCTGGCGGATGACAACCTGAATATACTGCGGCTTTTGACGGATTACCTCTCCCGCAAGCCGGACATCGAGGTGGTGGCGGCGGTCTCCGACGGGGTGGAGATCCCGGAGGGGGTGCGGGAGCACGCCCCGGACATCCTGGTGATGGACATCATCATGCCCCGCCGGGACGGCTTTATGACCCTGGAGGCGCTGAACGGCATGGAACCGTCGCTGAGTCCGAAGGTGATCGTGTTGACCGGGCTGGCCCGGGACGATTTCATCATGCGGGCCATACAGCTGGGGGCCAGCTATTACATGGTGAAGCCCTTCGACATGAACCTGCTGTATGCGCGCATCGTGGAGATTGCCCGGGACCAGCCCCAGGCCGTCACCACCGCCCTCGAAGGCCCGGAGGAGACCCTGGACGAGCAGATCACCAACCTGTTTCTGACCCTGGGCATACCGGCCCACATCAAGGGCTACCAATACCTGCGGGAGGCCATCCACATGGTGCTGGACAACCACGACGTGATCAACCGCATCACCAAGGAGCTCTACCCCGGCATCGCCCGCAAATTCGACACCTCCGCCAGCAAGGTGGAGCGGGCCATGCGCCACGCCATCGAGGTGGCCTGGAGCCGCGGTCGCCTGGAGGCCGTCAACCAGATGGTTGGCTACCGCGTCTTCGCCCGGGAGGACAAGCCCACCAACGGCGAGTTCATCGCCATGATCGCCGACAAGCTGGCGGTGAAGAAGACGGCGTAAGCCCGGAGGCGGGGGAGAAGGAAACAATTCTGATTTGTCGCGGGCTTGCGCCCGTTTGAAGGGGGACAGGTCCCCCTTCAATACATCCTCCTCAGATTTGCCTGAAATCGTCCTAAAGGACTAGCTTCGCGTCGCAAGCGATTTCCGAGCGGCAAATCTGCAAGGAAGCCTTTTTTGCTCTGGTCGACAGGCTCCCTGCCGCCCTAAAGGACTAGCTTCGCGTCGCAAAAAAGGCCCCGCCCGCGGCGTACACGCCGCCGCGTACGATTAACGATCGGGGCGCTACCGCCCCCGATACCCCCGGTAAGTTAGCCAAAGGGGAGTTCGGCGTCAGCCCGACAAATCAGAATTTGTCGTTCCTCCGCCCCAAAAGCCCGCCGGTCAGCTCGCTGGCCCGGTGGCCGAGCTTTTCCCAGGCGCCCTTCAGGCTGCCGGTGGCGGCGAGGGCGAACAGGGCGGCGGCGAGGGCGGCGATGCCCAGGGCCCAGCCGACGCCCTTCACCGCGGCCCGGGAGCGCTGGTCCTTGCCGCCCTCAGCCTTCGCCGCGGGTCCGAACAGCACGTTGTCCAGTACCTCGGCGATATAGCCGGTGGCCTCCTGGGCCTTTTCTTTGTCGATCTCGTGGGTGCCGAATTCCAACAGCAGGCTGTTCGGGCTCAAATCCTGGTTGTAATTGCCCTTTCCGATGAAGATATCCTTGATCAGACCCGGGTATTCCCGGTCGGCCTCCGCTTTGATCTGACGGGCGAAGGCCTTGTTTTCCGAGGCGTTCTGGTTGGTCCGCCCCACGAAAAGGCGCACCTTACTGATGTCCTGGCCGTTGACCTCGGTCTCATACTGCTCGGCGGGCACGGCGTCCCGGTGGATGTCCAGCAGCGCGTCCGGGCCCTGCTTCAGCAGCTCCTCGGCCGTGCGGCGGGATCGGGTGTAGGCGTCGGCGTCGTGGGGGAGGAAGGTCTCCTTGGAATACACCGTGTCGATGCCCCGCTTCTCCAGTGCGGCCTTCAGGCTGTCGCCCACGTCGTAGATGCCGGCGTTCTGCCACTTCGAGGCCGTGCCGTCGTCCGGCACATAGCTCTCGTCGCTGTGGGTGCTGTACATGGCGATCAGCTTCTTGCCGTCCCGGGAATCGCCCTGGTTCACCGCGAAGGCGGTCAGGGCGTCATCCCCGGCGTCCCCCAGGTATTCGGCGGTGGCGGTCCGGGCAGCGTCGTCCACCGAAACCACCCGGTACCATTTGTCGTCGCCGGAGATATATTCGTCCCCGGGCCAGATCTGACCGCCGTGCATGGTCAGCACCGCGCCGCTTTCGTCCCGCAGCGTATAGGGTGAAAATTCGACTTCGGTCTCATTTTCACCATAACAGACCGGAGTCTGTAGAAATAATGTCACAATTGCCAGCACAAGGACCGGCAGCAGGCGTCCGTGGCTCATCGCTGTTCCCTCCCGACGAAATCGCCGTTGACAAATTCCCGGCCGGGCCTGGCGCGGCCCCGACTGGCCCGCTCCACCAGTTCGCCCACCAGCTCGCTCATCAGCACGGCCAGCAGCCCCGCGATGACGATCACGTCATAGCCGCCGGCCCCGCCCAAAACCAGACGCTGATCGGCTCCCAGGCTGGCGGCGTAGAGCCAGCTGCCCACATTGGCCAGCATCACGCCCAGCGTGCCGGCGATGAACGCGCCTCGACGGGAGCGTCCCAGCACCCAGGCGATCAGCCCCGCCGCGATGCCGTAGGCGTAGCCGGGTTCGATGGGCAGGGCCTGGGGGTCGGCAGGCAGGTAGCGCCCCAGCAGGAATACGGCGATGGCGGTGATGACCGACGCCACCAGGCAGCGCGCCCGCTCCCGGGCGGAGCCGGCCTTGATCCACAGCCACACGCACAGCGCCAGCGGGATCAGCGCCCCGCCGATGTTGAAGGCGAAGCGCTCCGTCACCGGGATGTCCGGCACGAAGCCGCCGGCGATGATCAGCGCGATGAATACGATGGCCTGCACGTCCGTCAGGCGCAGCCGGTCCAGCACACGCTGGCCCACGCCGAACAGGATCAGCAGGCCGGTGACGGTCAAAAGTATGAATCCGATGTTCATGGTGTTCCCTCCATATGAATGATTGGTGTGCTCCGGTAGCATAACCCAAATCCGGGTTTTCAATTCCGGACTCCGGTCTGATATTGACTAAATATGAACAAATTCTGAAATTTCCTGGATTTTGAGGCAATTGCCCCTGGGAATGCAGGATTTTCGAGGGGCTCTGGAGAATAAAAAGCCGGATTAACAGTTTTCATCGTTGCTATCTGGCATACACAAGCATATGTAAACAGCGACAGAGGTTACAGGAGGTAGACATGGACAGGAAGTATCGTAGGAGCTTTTCGTGGCTGGCCGTCGTGCTCTGCATGGCGCTGCTGATGACGGGCATGCCCCTCGCGCCGGCCTACGCAAAGAGCAAAAAGGACACCTACTACACCATCAAGTGGAAGGTGAACGGCGAAACTGTCAAAAAGGACAAGGTGAAGAAGGGCGAAAAGCCCGAGAAGCCCGAGGATCCCGCCGATTACGACGACGGGAAGTATACCTATACCTTCAAGGGCTGGGAGCCCAAGGTGACCAAGGCCACCAAGGACATGACCTACAAGGCCCAGTTCAAGAAGACCGAGCGCACCTTCACCATCACCTGGCTGGATGACGAGGGCAAGCTGATCGACTTCACCAAGGTCAAGTACGGCAAGGTGCCCACCCACGAGGACCCGAAAAAGAAACCCTCCAAGAAGTCCACCTATACCTTCGCCGGCTGGGACCCCAAGCCGGTCAAGGCCAAGGAGGACACCACCTACACCGCCACCTTTGAAAAGAAGGCGCGCACCTACACCATCACCTGGCTGGACGACAAGGGCAACGAGATAGACCAGACCAAAGTCGCTTATGGCAAGCTGCCCACCCACGACGACCCGGTCAAGGCGTCCGAAAAGTATACCTATACCTTCACGGGCTGGCAGCCGGCGCTGACCGAGGTCACCGAGGACGCAACCTATACCGCCACCTTCGAAAAGGGCGAAAAGATCGACGGAAAATATACCATCACCTGGCTGGACGACGCCGGCAACCTGATCGACACCACCGAGGTCAAGGCGGGCAAGCTGCCCAAGCATGACGACCCTGCCAAGGCCCCCACGGAGCAGTATACCTACACCTTCACCGGCTGGACTCCCGAGGTGGTCAAGGCCGAAGGCGACGCCACCTACACCGCCACCTTCGAGCAGGCGGCGCGGGTGTATACCGTCACCTGGCTGGACGACGAGGGCAACGTCATCGACCAGACCGGCGTACCCTACGGCGAGACGCCCACCCATGCCGACCCGACCCTGTCCGATTCCGAAAGCTATACCTATGTATTCAAGGGCTGGGAGCCCGCGCTGGCGCCGGTGACCGGCGACGCGACCTATACCGCGGTGTTCGACGAGATCCCGAAGGACCCCGCCGCGCCGGAGCAGACCGTTGAGCCGGAGCAGGCCCCGGAGACGTTCACCATCTACTGGCTGGACGGCGAGAACGTGATCGACACCACCACGGCCCAGGCCGGCGAGGTGCCCTTCCACGAGCCCCTGACCCGGGAGGCCACCGAGGAATATACCTATACCTTCACCGGCTGGACCCCCGAGCCCGAGGCGGCCACCGGGGACGCCGCCTACACCGCCACCTTCAGCCAGGCCCCGCGCACCTACGCCGTCACCTGGCTGGACGACGCCGACAACGTGATCGACACCACCCTGGTGGCCTACGGCGAAATGCCCGTCCACGACGACCCCGCCAAGGCGGCCACCGAGCAGGCGACCTACACCTTCGCCGGCTGGACTCCGGAGCTGGCTCCCGTGACCGGCGAGGCCACCTATAAGGCCACCTTCACCGAGACGCTGAACCCCGAGACCGAGGACCCGGCCATGGCGGTGGGGGACACGGTGACGATTGGTTTTATAAATGAGGGAACCCAAATATGGGCATATCCGACAGAAGTTAGGGAACCTGCAGAGCAGCTCTTATATGGAGGCACGGAGCCCACAAAGGCAGAAGATGCCAATTATTTCTATAAATGGATTGGCTGGAAGAATAATCCGGATGAACAATTTGCTCAGTACGGCAAATCCCGAACTGGTGAGGAAACACCGCTTTTGCCGCTCATCACTGACAATGCTACCTACTATGCGGCTTACGAAAATTGGGCACGTATCACCATCAAATGGAATTACGACGGCGCGACGGATACCGTGCTGGAGGGCAGGGTCGGCGAGGCTGTGACCGCGCCCGCCTCCCCCCGCGAGGGCTATACCCTGGGCGGCTGGCAGCTGGCTGACGGCACCGTGATCCCCGTCGAGGCGTTCCCGACCACCTTCACCACAAACATGACCCTCACCGCCGTTTGGAAGGTGAAGGTTACCGTCGACTGGGACTATCAGGATTCCACCGCCACCGTGCTGGAGGGCCTGCCCGGCGAGGCCGTGACCGCGCCCGCCTCCCCCCGCGAGGGCTATACCCTCGGCGGCTGGCGGCTGCCGGGCAGCGACAGCGTCTCCGCGAAGTTCATCGAGACCTTCCCCAACGCGGACGCCACCGTCAAGGCCGTCTGGAACGTCACGATCAACGTGGACTGGAATTACGACGGCAAGACCCAGACGCTCACCGGCCTGTCCGGGGAGGCGGTAGAAGAGCCCGAACAGAAGCGGGGCGAGGACTATATCGTCGTTGGCTGGACCCGTCCGGGCAGCACCGAGCAGGAAGCCTTCCCCCAGGTCTTCCCCAACGAGGACATCACGCTGACGGCCCAGTGGGCCAAGGGCATGGACCTGGGCAAGGTGGAATGCCCGGCCTACGTCCAGAGCGCGAAGGCCCTGAGAAAGGCCACGGCCCTGATGCCCAAGGAAGTGACGCTGGACGACGGCACCACCGCCAAGCTGAACTGGAAGGCCAAGGATGTTGTCGTCCTCTATAAGGATGCCGGCACGGACGTTGAGGGCGACGGCACCTATACCTTCATACTGAGCATCGATAATTCGGATGGCGAATATGTGGTGATCTGCGACCTCGTCGTCGGCCCGAAGAAATCGAAGACCGTCGGCGCGGACAAGAAGAAGAACACGAAGTACAGGTACCGCTGGGACGCACCCTCTGAGGACGCCAACGCCATCATCGTCGAGTGCCGCGAAGCCGACGCCAAGAAGGACGGCACCCCCAAGGCGCTGACCATCCCGGCCATCATCGACGGCAAGACCGTCGTCGGCATCGGCGAGGGCGTGTTCCAGGGCAAGGAATTCAAGACCATCGTCGTGCCGGATGGCGTCACTTCCATCGGCGACAGCGCCTTTGCCGATTGCCCCAACCTGAATAAGCTGACGCTGCCCGATTCCCTGACGGAAATCGGCGCGGGCATCATCTCGGGCGACACGATCGAGTCCGTCACCCTGTCCATCAGCCTGAAGACCACTATGGCGGTCGAGGGCGGCAGCTATACCATCTGCCACGAGGTCGAGGAGGCGAAGAGCAACGCCGATCCGACCATGACCACGCCGGTGGCCCTGCCCGAGAACACGCCTACCGACCTCACCATCAACGACGGCGGCGTGCTGACGTTGGGCATGAGTGACAGCTTCACCATCCTGGAGGGCCATAAGGCCAAGGGCGTGAGCGCGACCACGGTCATCAACGATCCCGGTGTGCTGCTGGCTGAAATCTGCTGGCAGGACGACGCGGGCACCTATCTGGACAGCACCTTCGTGGAATACGGCACTGTGCCGACCCATGATCCCCTGACCCGGGAAGGTTATACGTTCATCGGCTGGAACCCGACGCCCGTGGCGGTGACCAACCCGGCGACCTACCAGGCGGTGTTCTCCACCGGAAACCAGTTCATCGTCACCTTTACCAGTGAGGATGGCAATACCACCTATGAGACAAAGGCGGTCGACGCGGGGACCCAGCCCAGATACACCGGGACCACGCCCACCAAGGAAGACGACGCGAGCAAGGTCTATACCTTTGATGGCTGGGTGGACACCGCGGATCCTGACGCGAAGGTATACGCCAACGACAGCCTGCCCCCGGTGACCGCCGACACCACCTACAAGGCCCACTTCAGCGAGGAGGCCCGGGAGGCCATCGCGCTGAAGGTCACCTACACCGGCCCGACCCTGACGAAGGTTTACGACCTGACCCGGAACGTGTTCAAGACCACCGCCTCCGGCGGCACGACCTACGCCATCACCGCGCCCAAGGAAGGGGACTTCACCCTGGCCCCGGCGAAGGACTCCGACAAGGAATTCTTCGACAGCCACAAGAAGGTCCAGGTGAACGTCGCCAGCATCAAGTCCGTGGAGCAGTTCTCCGGCTCGGACGTGGGCAAGTACAACCTGAAGTTCACCTTCGGCCTGAAGGGCGACGACGCCCAGTATTACACCGCGAACGCCGTCACCGTCAAGGCGGAGATCACCAAGCGCGAAGTGGTCATCACGCCCCGCGCCGGCACCTACAAGGTGTACGGCACCACCGACCCGACCTACAAGGAGGGCTCCTGGCTGTCCTCTGACGAGACCAGCCCGCTGCACCAGAGCATTGCAGGCGTGCCCAGCTACGGCGTGCCGCTGAACACCGTGGACGGAACCACCACGCTGACCGTCGAGGACAGGACCGCGGATGACATCACCCGGGGCATCAAGCGGGGCTCCTACCTGACCGCCGAGGCCAGGAAGAACAACACGAAGTTCTTCCCGAACGACGGCTGGCTGGACCGCGCCCAGGGCGAGGACGCCGGCACCTACAAGATCGGCATCGGCAAGATGAACTTTGGCAAGAACTTCAACATGACGCTGAAGGACGATGTGTTCACCATTACGGCCAAGAACATCGGCGAGGCGAACGTCACCGTGGATGCCGTCGGCAACCAGAAGTATACCGGCAGGGCCATCGAACCGGAGCTGACCGTGCGTTACGGCACCATGACGCTGAAGAAGGACACCGACTACACCGTCGAGTTTACCGACAACGTGGAGCCCTCCACCGACGCCAAGAAGGCCACGGCGACCCTGACGGGCAAGGGCAACTTCACCGGTACCAAAGAGGTGACCTTCACCATCATCAGGACCGCCGATACCACCGCGACGCCCAGCCCCACCAGCACGCCCAGCAGCGGCGGCGGTGGCGGCAGCAGCAGCTCCGGCTATGGCTACGACGGCTTTGATGACGAGGACGAGGACGACGAAGAAGCGGAAGATGAAGACGAAGGCGTCGGCGTGCTGACGCTGGACGAGGTGGAATACGGCACGGTCCTGTTCGGCAACGACGGCCTGCCCAGGCCCTTCGAGATATACGACGAGGAGATCGAGGTTCCCGCTCCCGTGGAGGAGGGGATCGTGGAAGCCCAGGCGGAGGCGATGGACGAGGCCCCCGGCGAGGCGGATGTGGAGATCGATGACGTGTCTGAAACGCCGAAAACGGTGCGCCGGGTGACCATCATTCCCGAGCCGATGAAGATTCCCAGCTTCGAGGAGGATGGCGAGGACGAGGATGTCCTGATCGAGGGCACCAACCGCCAGCGCTATGAGGAGCTCCACCTGCGGCTGACCACCACCGAGGTGCAGGCCCTGGTGAACAACAGCGTGACTGAGATCGTCTACGAGCTGGAGAACGCCCAGCTGGTGCTGCCGCTGGCGTCGCTGACCAGCGAGATCGCGCTGCCCGAGGAAGAAGAGCCGGAGGACGATGACGATGCCGAAGTGGATGAAGAGCTGGAGATCGAGGACGGCATTGAGGTGGACAACAGCATGGCCTTCGGCGTGTCCATGGACCAACTCAACATCATCGACGAAGAGGATGAAGAAACCGCGACCTCGATAGTGGTGGAGGGCTATGACATTGTCATCGAGCAGGCCGACGCCGAAGGACTCACTCCCGGCGAGCAGGCCCTCATCGCCGACAACGTGACCCTGACGAACGCCTACCGTGTGCGGGTGCACATCATCCCCGAGGGCGCGGAGCAGGTGCCCACCGGCGAGACCGACGATTACGACGAGCCCATCACAGCGCCGGCCACCGAGCCGCTGCCCGAGGGCTGCACGCTGCCCGACGTGGTGCTTAGGGTGTCGACCAATGACAGCTACCTGATGGCGCCGGAGGGCACGAATGTGCTGTACGCTTCTCCCGCGGCTTCCGAGGCGGTTCCGGAGGAGGCCGCCGATACCCCGGACGAGAGCGGCGAGACGCCCGAGGGCGAGACCCCGGTCGCCCAGACCCCGGTGGACCCGCTGATGACCGGCGACGCCACGCTGACCCCAGCGGTTTACGATGAGGAGGAAGATCCCATCAGGGTGGTCATCACTCCGGTGACCGACGGCATGTATATCGCCATCGCCCCGCCGGAATGGGACCCCACGCCCTATCTGGAGGATGCCGGAGAGGCGGATGACTTCGAGGCGTTTGAAGACACCGTCGAAGGCGACACCGACGACGAGGAACTGGAATTTGAGGACGACGAGGAGATCTGACGCGCCGCCCCGGACGTAACCCCAGGTCATCATTGACCGATATTAGGCCCTTCCCACACCCCGGTGGTGAACACCCCGGGCGCGGCGAAGGGCCGTTTCTGTTGTCCTGGCGATGTACAGTGGGGGAAAGTACGATTTGACGGAATGACGCCTTGGCGATGGGAACGGGCCATAGGAAAAGCTGCCGCGGATGTAAAACGGTTAATTCTGATTTGTCGGGCAAATACGCATCTCGAAATCACGTCCCGCCCATTATCGTTGGAAAATACTACCAGTGTAGTTTTATCCGATTTTAATTGACTCTGACCGGAAATAATGATATAATTTAGGCGAAAAGATGACAGGGACGGAAGACAGAAGGGCGTCGGACCGGGCTTCTCCGTGGCGTTCCCGCGGGGCGGGGAAGGGGTGCCGGCGAGGGCGGGATGGCTGTAAACACCGCACAATCCGAGTGAAAAGGAGGGGTAACGAAGAATAGCTTGACTGTCAGCTGGTTTATTGAGAGATTTACCTTTGAAACGGTTGACTCAGACGGGTGGAAATGATATAATTGTGAAGAAATTCGGACTTGTCCCGGGAGTCGGGGCAATGAGAACGTCGTATTGCATCGGCCGACTCGCGCACACCGCGGAGCGGCGGGGTCGGTCCGGTGTGAACGAATACATTCCTGGACAATGCATATCAAGGAGGGAAAAGCAATGAACAAAATGAAAAAGCTGATCGCTGCGCTGCTGGTCATGACCATGGTGCTGGCGCTGGCGGGCACCGCCATGGCGTCCTGCAAGATCAAGGAAGGCGATTGCGTGCGCTTCACCAAGAACACCACCGCCTATAACCACAAGGGTGGCAAGGCCACCAGCACCATCGTCCGCAAGGGCTCCTATGCGCTGGTGAAGCGCGTTTGCAACGACTGGGTCGAGCTGTACCTGGACGCGCTGGACAGCAGCGTCACCCGCTGGTTCAAGACGGACAACCTGGTGGTTGACAACATTGGCAAGAAGATCGCCGACGATACCTACTTCTACATCTATGTCATCTACTCCCAGGGCGGCGTTGGCAAGTCCACCGAGCTGTTTGTGTTCGACGATGCCGACAGCGTCGACGAGAATGACGGCAACAATGTCCGCATCAGCCCCGATTGCTACCAGCATGTGAAGGCCACCGGCAAGGTCTGGTTGCACAAGGAATCCAGCCTGAAGCAGAGCTACGGCGTGGCGCTGCACAAGGGCGACAAGGTCTCCTACCGCCGCAAGTGGGGCTATGATTCCCGCTTCATGATCTTCTACGGCGTGAAGTACAAGGGCAAGTGCCTGTGGGTCTCCTCCAACTACAGCAAGCTGGTAAAGTAACCCAATAATTGGCCGTGGCGATGTGGCGGGATGAACCCGTCGCCTCGCCGGCCAGGGAATGGTTTGGCCCATGCGCCTGCATGGGGCCGGAGCAACCGTGCGACCGGGGGCGGGCGAGATCAGTTCCGCGGAAGAATGCCGCGCCGACGGCCTGAAAGGGAGAAACCGGGGATGCGCCAGACGACAGAACAAAGCGTCGTCAGGGGCACCCCCGGTTTTGCGTTGGTTGGGTTTGTTCGTAGAGGTTTGGGCGTATGCAAATTCTGATTTGTCGGGCTGATGACGAACTCCCCTTTGGCAAACTTACCGGGGGTATCGGGGGCGGTAGCGCCCCGATCTTTAATCGTACGCGGCGGCGTGTACGCCGCGGGCGGGGCCTTTTTTGCGGCAGGGAGCCTGTCG
>JAFWEL010000021.1 GCA_017512905.1 Clostridia bacterium | reverse complement strand
GCAGATTTGCCGCCCGGAAATCGCCTGCGACGCGAAGCTAGTCCTTTAGGACGATTTCAGGCAAATCTGAGGAGGATGTATTGAAGGGGGACCTGTCCCCCTTCAAACGGGCGCAAGCCCGCGACAAATCAGAATTTACCTGTCCAAATCCCATCACCCCAAAAACAACGGAGGAAAACAACCATGCCAACCGAGCGACTCAACCGCGAGCAGATCGCGCAGATTTTGCCCCACCGCGACGACATGGCGCTGCTGGACGAGGCGGCGCTGCTGGAGGACGGCACCGCCGAGGGCGTCTATCACGTGCGGGGCGACGAGTTCTTCCTGCGGGGCCACTTTCCCGGCAACCCGGTGGTGCCCGGCGTGATCCAGTGCGAGATCATCGCCCAGGCCTCCTGCATGCTGATGAAGGACGCCATTCCCGGCGGCACCCCCTATTACGCGGGCATCAACAGCGTCCGCTTCCGCCGCCCGGTGCGCCCCGGCGACACCATCACCGTCCATTCCCAACTGGTGCGCAGCAAGGGCACGCTCTTCGTGGTGAAGGGCGAAGCGAAGGTAGGGGACGAGATGTGCGCCTCCGGGGAATTCATGTTCATGATCGGAAAATAACGGGAACAGCAAAGGGACTGTCACAAAATAAATATCGCTGCATAACACAGCTGTAGGGGCGCCATTGCGGCGCCCGCCCGGGTACGAACTGTGTCGTTGTACCCGGCGGGCGGCGCAACGCCGCCCCTACAATTGCATATCCTTCGTAGGTTTATGCTTTTTAGGACAGCCTCTTTTGTATTCGGCAACGGTTTACAGCCGCGCCCGTATCTGCCCGATATAATCCCCGTCGATCACGCTGTAGCGGTCCTCGGGGGGATACAGCGCGCCGCCGAAGAAGATGTCCCGGTTGGCGGCGGTGGAGGTGTCCATCACATCCCGGAAGCGGGCCACGTGGATCTGGTCGCAGCCGGTGGCCTCGACGATTTTGTCCACGTTCCTCAGGTTTACCCCGGCCCCGGGCATGATCTGGATCGCACCCTGGGCGAAGTCCATCATCTCCCGGATGACCTCCACACCGTAAAACACGTCCGGGGCCAGGCCGCTGGTCAGCACCCGGTCGATGCCGATGTCGATCAGCTGCCCCAGCAGCCTCTTCCAGTCGGCGCACACGTCGATGGCCCGGTGGAACACCTTGGTTTTGTCCCCGGCGAGGCGGGCCAGCTCCCGGGTGCGCTTCGCGTCCAGGTTGCCATCGGCGTCCAGGAAGCCGAACACCAGGCCGTCGCTGCCGTGCTCAAGCAGCTGTTCGGCGTCGGCCAGGGCGGCGGCATACTCGGCTGCGGTGTAGCAGAATCCCGCCTGCCGGGGCCGCACCATGGTCATGATGGGCAGGCTGGACAGCTTTTTCGCGGCGATCAGCGTGCCAATGGAGGGCGTGAGGCCGCCGAACATCAGGCAGGAATTCAATTCCACCCGGTCCGCCCCGCCCCGCTGGGCCTCCAGCACGTCGTCCACGCTGCCGCAGCATACCTCGAGGGTGTATTGGTTCATGGGTAAAGACTCCCTTGCTGTTTACTACAAATCAGAATTATCCGCTCCCTGCTCAACCCCTACTTACTGAAGTCCCCATAAATCTCCCGGTAGTGGGACGGGGTGCAATTCCGGGCGCTTCTGAACACCCGGTTGAAGGTGGCCACGCTGCCGAAGCCGGCGCTGATGGCGATCTCCTGTATGGGCTGGCGGGTGTGGATCAGCAGGTTTTCGGCCATGGCCACCCGCTTGTTGCGCAGGTATTCCGAGAAGGACTGGCCCAACTGCTGCTTGAACATCCGGGAAAAGTAGCACCGGGAGAAGCCGGTAAAGGCGCTGACGTCCCCCAGGGTGATATCCCGCATGTAATTCTGGTCGATGTACAGCCGGGCGCTGTCCACGATCTCCGGGTCGATGCGCTGGGTGCGCGCGTCGTAGCTGTCCAGCTCCCGGGTCATGTTGTACTGGCCCAGGCAGACGTACATCTGCAACAGATAGGAATAGCACATGGAATTCCACAGGAATTCCCGCCGCTCGTAGCAGTTCACCACCTGCATCAGCAGCGCGCGCACCGCGCCCTGGAGCTCCGGCTGGCCGGTCAGGTAGATGGGGGATTTGAGCATCTCCTCCACCAGCTGCATATCCCGCATGCCGAACAGGTTGTCCGGCTCGAAGAGCAGCAGGTAACGGGCGCTGCCCTCGGCCATGGTCAGCCCGTGGATCCAGTTGGGCGGCACGATCAGCACCTCGTCGGACTGTACGCTGTAGGTCTGTTCCTCCACGGTGTAGACCACCTCGCCCCGGATCGGCATGATGATCTCCACCGCGGAATGACAGTGGGCTTCGTAGGTCCAGGGGGTCTGGGAATACCAGGCCCGGATGGACGAATGGTCGATATAGGTGACGTATTCCTGCTTGCCCTTGAGGATGCGAAACCCGTCGGGGAACCGGCATCGCTTCATCACATCCGCCTGCTGCTTGTTTTCCATATCCCCAACCTCCGGCTTGAACCATTTTGTTTTAGGTAACTGCCCAGTCGTATGCAAATTCTGATTTGTCGCAGCGCGACAAATCAGAATTTACCCGACTGAACAGATACTTTTATACTTGTATTATAACACAAAGATAACTTCGATTCAATGGTTGAAGGCCAAAAACAGCTCATTAATTGTGAAAATGTGGTCAACAGTTGTTGAAGACGGAGATTATGCGCAACCGATGCACAAAGACAGCGCCTTCGCTGCGCATATGATGACAACGGCATGTCATCCCGGGCGGCGCGAAGGCGCTTGTCGCGGGAAGCCATCGTCACCCGACGGTGATTTCCCGCTTCATGCCGTGGACGTAATACTGTATGACGATTTGCCGGGGCGCGTCGACGTCGGCGGTGGTGACCAGCTTCAGGTTGACGGTGGCGCTGTCCCGGGGGGCGACGTCGCTGCCCTCGCCGGTGATGGCGTAAACCGCGATATCCCCCGGCGCGCCCACCGCCGAGATGTGCAGCCACTCCGCCGGAAACAGCCCCCGGTTGGTCAGCGTCACGTTGATGTCCATCAGCGTGTAGGGGGAGGGGTCCTCCGACAGCCCGCCCCCGTCCAGCACCTGGGGGGCCGCGCCGCCCTCCAGCAGCGCGCGCACCGACCCGAAGGCCTCCGGATAGTCCGCGGCCCGGGCGGATTGCACCGCCGCCTCGCCGCGCAGCGTGCCCCCCAGGTAAAACCATCCGCCAAATCCCAGCATCAGCACCAGCACAACGGCCAGCAGCACCGTGAGCTTACGCATGGACATGCCTCCTGATGAAAGTGTTTTGTGAGCAATTCAGAATTTCCCTCCCAGTATTATACCATCCACACGTTAAGACTATACCGGACGGGAGGGACGCGCAACTCTTAACCCTAAACTCCACCATATATCATTGCAAATCATGCGTCCCGGGTGGTATAATGCCTTTCGCCGTCGGGCGGAAGGAAGTGGACGTATGAAGCTGCGGGTGCGTCGGGGACGCTATGACATCGACATGCTGAACGGGCCGGTGCTGCCGAGGCTGTTGAGCTTCGCGCTGCCGCTGATGCTGTCCAGCATGCTGCAGTTGACGTTCAACGCCGCGGACGTGATCGTGGTGGGCCGCTTCGAGGGCGACGCCGCGCTGGCGGCGGTGGGCTCGACCGGGGCGCTGATCAACCTGCTGGTGAACCTGTTCCTGGGGCTGTCGGTGGGGGCGAACGTGGTGGTGGCCCAGTGCTGCGGCGCGGGGGACTACCGCCAGACCGGCGAGGCCGTGCACACCTCCATCGCCCTGAGCCTGGTGGGCGGCCTGCTGGTGGGCGTGCTGGGGTTCTTCCTGTCGGGCTTCTTCCTGGGCCTGATGAGCACTCCCGCCGAGGTGCTGCCCCTGGCTACCAGCTACATGCGCATCTACTTCCTGGGCATGCCGGCCAACATGCTGTACAACTTCGGCGCGGCGATCCTCCGGGCCATCGGCGACACCCGCCGCCCGCTGACCTACCTGACCCTGGCCGGGGTGGTGAACGTGGCGCTGAACCTGCTGTTCGTGATCGTGTTTCGCATGGGCGTGTCTGGCGTGGCGCTGGCCACGATCATCTCCCAGATCATCTCCGCCACGCTGGTAATGCTGTGCCTGATCCGCACCGACGGGGCCATCCACCTGGACGTGAAGAAAATCCGCCTGCATGGCGACAAGGTCTGGCGCATCGCGAAGGTGGGCCTGCCCGCGGGCTTCCAGGGCATGGTGTTCTCCCTGTCCAACGTGTTGATCCAGTCCACGGTGAACAGCTTCGGCAAGAGCGTCGTCGCGGGCAACACCACCGCCAGCAACCTGGAGGGCTACATCTACGTGGCCATGAACAGCATCCACCAGGGGGCCATCACCTTCACCGGCCAGAATGTGGGGGCGCGGAAGTACGAGCGCATCTCGAAGGTGGCCCGGGCGTCGCTGCTGGCCGTCACCGGCATCGGCCTGGCCCTGGGCGGCTTTCTGATGCTGGCCCGGGGCTGGCTGTACCGCATCTACACCAGCGATGAAGCGGTCATCGCCGCCGCCGGCCTGCGCACCGACATCATCGGCCCCACCTATTTCCTGTGCGGCATGATGGAGGTCATGGTGGGCCTGCTGCGGGGCATGGGCAGCTCGGTGACGCCGATGGTGGTGTCCATACTGGGCGCGTGTGTGCTGCGCATCGTCTGGATCCTGACCGTCTTCCCCCTGGACCCGACCCTGACCACGCTGTACCTGTCCTACCCGGTGTCCTGGCTCGTCACCTTCGCCGCCCATACGGGGTGTTACCTGTATATCAAGAAGCGAAAGTTCGGCGGGCTGACGAACGGGGAATAGGGGATGGGGATAGCGAATGGCGGGAGCGTACAATCGTGCAGGCATGGCGGGGGAAATTCTGATTTGTCGGGGAGACGAGGGAACAGGGAACAGGGAACAGGGAACAGGGAACAGGAATGGCGGCTGCCGCGAACATATCGATAATGTACGAGTTGTAGCGGCCCTAAAGGACTAACTTCGTGTCGCCCTAAAGGACTAACTTCGTGTCGAGGCAACCTGCCGCCACCGTTCCCAGCCGATAAGAATGCCGTGGCGGCAGATTGCCGCCGCTACAGGGCTTTCAGGGATTCTATACTTCATTTTCGTCGCGGGAACGTTCCCTTCGTTCTGGCTGCAACATTCCGTGCGCG
>JAFWEL010000156.1 GCA_017512905.1 Clostridia bacterium | reverse complement strand
TTAGTCCTTTAGGGCGACACGAAGTTAGTCCTTTAGGGCCGCTACAACTCGTACGTTATCGATATGTTCGCGGCAGCCGCCATTCCTGTTCCCTGTTCCCTGTTCCCTGTTCCCTCGTCTCCCCGACAAATCAGAATTTGTCAGGCTGTAATCATTCCTGTTCCCTCATCTCCCCGACAAATCAGAAAAACTGTTCGGACCGAACAGAACCCAAACAGCATGATTTCAGCGGCGTGCTGGCCTGCCCAGAGGGGGAGCCGGTGCGCCGCTGTAAAATACTTCCTGTTTTTCCCCATTTGCCCTTTACTGTTTAGCCTGTTGGTGTTATAATTATGTTATAAAAGATTGTCCGGGAGTTGACGGCGATGTTTACATTTACCGAAGACATGCGCAGGGCCTACGAGAAAATGCCCGTGCCCCTCGCCTATTACCGCAGGGACGGGGACAGGATCGTGCCCATCCTGGTCTCCGACGGGCTCTGTCAGCTGATGCGTGCAGACCGCGACACGCTCATCGCCCGCCTGAGTGATTCCCTGCTCGACCGGGTCCACCCCGACGACGTGGGAAGGATCGCCCGCGCGGTAAAGGATTTTGCTTGCCATATCAGCGGCTACAACGTCGTGTACCGCAGCAATTACCGCAGCGACGAGGGCTACCGCTATATCCACTCCGTCGGCCGGTACCAGGCCACCGAGGACGGCTCCGAACTGGCCGTGTTCGTCTACACGGATATCTCGGACAACGAGGGCGAGCGCAACGAGCTGGTCGCCAACTATGAGCTTTTCCAGAAGGACCGGTTTTACACCGACCCCGTCACTGACCTGCCAAACATCAATTTCATGCACGAGTTTGCCGATGACCGGGTGGCAAAGATCCGCTCGGCCGGCGGCAAGCCCGCGCTGGTATTCTTCGACATCAACGGCCTGCGCTCCTACAACAACCAGTACGGCTACGAGCAGGGCGACGAGCTGCTGCGCCTCATTGCGGGCGTGCTGAAGAGCGAATTTCCTACAGGGCTGATCAGCCGGGGCGCGGACGACCACTTCCTCGTGCTGACGGCCTTTGACGGGGAGGAGGCGCTCTCCGCCAGGATCAACGCCGTCAACGAGAAGGTCAAGGAGAACGCCACCGGCAATACCACCGGGGTCCAGGCCGGCATCTATGTCTATGCGCCCAACGCGACAACCTCGGAGGCCGTCGATCACGCCACCCACGCCCAGAGGCAGATCGGAGACGATTTGAACATCACCCATCTCTACTTCCGCCACGAGGACGACGATGTGTACTGGCGGCAGCGCTACATCATCGAAGCCTTCAACCTCGCGCTGGCCAACCACTGGATCAAGGTCTATTACCAGCCCATCGTGCGCAGCGACACGAAGAAGACCGTCAAGCTGGAGGCGCTGGCCCGGTGGATCGACCCCACCAGGGGCACCATATCGCCCGGGGAATTTATCCCGGTGCTTTCAAAGTACCACCTGCTGTACAGGCTGGACCTTTACATGGTGGAGCAGGTCTGCAAGGAGACACGCATCCGAAGGGAAATCGGCCTGCCCATGATACCGGTCACCATCAATTTCTCCGCCCAGGATTTCGACCACGTGGACATGGTTGACGCGCTGGTGAAGACCACCGCCCTCTACTCGGTCAGCCACGACGACATCATCATCGAGATCACCGAGCAGGATATCGCCCAGGGCACCGAGCATTTCCTGGCCCAGCTCCAAGCCATCCGGAACAACGGCTTCAGGCTGTGGCTGGACGACTTTGGCAGCGGCTATTCGTCGCTGAACGTGTTCAGCCAGTTCGACGTCGATCTGGTGAAGTTTGACCTGAACCTGCTGAGGCATCTGGACGACCACAACGGCATCAACCGGACCATCATGCGCACGATGGTCGCCATGGCCAGGGAGCTGGGCATCCAGACGCTGGCCGAGGGCGTGGAAAAGGTCGATCAGGACGACTTCGTCAGCGCCATCGGCTGTGAGCTGGAGCAGGGGTATTACTTCTTCAGGCCCGAGCCCCTCGACGATCACATCTTCAAACTGCGCAAGCGGGAGGGCGACGCCCTGAGCCAGGAGCACATCGACAAGGCCCTGTCCCTGATCGATCGCGGCGAGGACGGCCAATGAGCCGCTACAGCGTCTTGCCCCCATCACAGGTCAAATTTGCGCCATTGATGTAGCCGGCGGCGTCGGACAGCAGGAAGCATACCGCCTCGGCCACCTCATCCGGCGTGGCGGGGCGGTCCATGGTGCCGTGGTCCAGCTCTGACTTGCAGGGGGAGCCCCCCTCCAGGGCCTCATAGCCCCGCAGCACCTCATCCATCATATCGGTATCCACCCATCCCGGCGACACGCAGTTGATGCGCACACCGTTCCTGCCGTTTTCACTGGCGGCGTTCCGGGTCATCCCCAGCACCGCGAATTTGCTGGAGCCATAGCCGATCTCATTGGCATAACCCCGCATGCCCGAGCAGGAGCAGGCATTCACGATGGCGCCGAAGCCGTTGCGCTGCATGTGGGGCAGGCAGTATTTCATGGTCAGAAAGGTGCCGAACACATTGGTGCGATAGACCCGTTCAAAATCCGCCATCGCGTAGCGCTCGGTGGGGACGCACGGCCCGCTGATCGCCGCCATGTTGGCCAGCAGATCGACCCTGCCGTGGCGCGCAACGATCGCCGCCACGGCGTTTTGCACGGCATTCTCGTCCCCCACGTCCACCGTCATCGGCATGCAGCGCGCATCACAGCGCGCCAGCGCCTCAAGGGGGGCCTTCCGGCGGCCCCATATGTACACCGCCTCCGCCCCTTCCCGGCTCAGCTGACGCGCTACCGCCGCGCCAATCCCCGTTCCGCCTCCCGTAACGATGGCGACGCGGCCGGAAAACCGTGTCATGGTCATGTCCCCTCTCTTTGCAAGGCCCTATTGCTGCCCATCAGTCCGGTCCTTCTTCGTGACACCTTCTCCGAATACCGTCAGCCAGTCGTTTTTCATCGAAATCGGGACCCAGCCGTTCTTCGCGCAGAAATCGTAGACCGGCTGCGCCTTCTGCGGGCTTCCGCTCTCCCGCGCCTCGTCGTCGCAACAGACGAAAAACGCCGCGGTCCTGTACTGCTCGTTGCCCATGACATAGTTGGTCATGCTGATGTCGCCGGCGCTGTTTCCGAAGGACAGCACCGGGCATTGGCCGACCTGCTCCGCGATCATGGAAACCTTGGTCATCTTTAGATTTTTATTCGCGATTTTTCCGCTCAGCACCAGCTCGTCGCCGCTGCCGAAGACATATTCCGCGCCGGGGGTATCCCCCTGGTTGTTCGCGGAGATCAGCTCCTCCGTGCCGATGACATACCTGGACGCCAGGATCAGGCCGCCTTCGACGAGGGCGCGAACCACCAGGCGGTCGCTTCCGCTGCAAACGTAGACCGTGAAGCCGTGGTCCTGGAGATAGTCGATGACCTGGACCATGGGCTGGTAGAACGCCTCGCCGATGGTCATACCGTCATAGCCCGGCGAGGGCCGCTCCGCGTAGTCCCTGACGTAGCGGGCGAACTCCCTGACGCTCATGCCGGCAAAGGCATGGGCGATGCAGCTTCCGATTTCAACCTCGAAGCCGGCCGGAACGACGCCCGTGTCGATGACGGACTGGACCGTTTCAGCGATTTGCTTCTCGTAATCCGACGCCTTGTCCCGGTAGGCTTCGTCCTCCTGGATACGATGCTTGTACAGCATGAAGTCAAACCAGGTCGGGTCCGATTCGCAGTACAGCGTTCCGTCGAGGTCGAACACGGCGATGCGGTCCTTCTTGGGAATGTAGTCCGGGCCCTTTCTGTTGGTGACTGCATCGACATACGCCACCAGGGCCTGCTTCGAGGCGGCCTCGTCGACCCACAGCGACAGCTGATGGGCCTTTTTCCGGTTGACCCGCTTCTTCTTGTCCGCAGCCATCTTCCGCAGGTAACGCAAGCCGAGGTCAAACATCAAATCGTCGGCGTCGACGCTGTCGTCGATCGGCTCGCCTAAAATCTCACTGATCTTGCGCCGCAGTATGCCGCTGTATTCTTTGTCCATACGCTTTCCTCTTTTCCTTGTCAGTAACTGTCGTAGGCAAATTCTGATTTGTCGCGGGCTTGCGCCCGTTTGAAGGGGGACAGGTCCCCCTTCAATACATCCTCCTCAGATTTGCCTGAAATCGCAGGCGATTTCCGGGCGGCAAATCTGCAAGGAAACGATTTTTGCTCTGGTCGACAGGCTCCCTGCCGCAAAAATCGCCCCGCCCGCGGCGTACACGCCGCCGCGTACGATTAATGATCGGGGCGCTCCGCCCCCGATACCCCCGGTAAGTTAGTCAATAGCCTCCCCTGCGACGCGAAGCTAGTGGGGAGGTGGCCCCACCAAAGGCGGGGTCGGAGGGGTTCCGTGTGATCAGCATCAGCTCGACAAATCAGAATTTCCCCGGCCCTCGCACCGCTATTGCACTCAGAAGGAATGAACGCACAAATGTTGATTGGAAATGAACCCCTTGACCTGCGCCTGACGCTGATGGACAGCGCCCAGTGCTTTCACTGGATTGAACGGGACGGCCGCTTTGGCGCGGTGGTGGGCGGCGCGCCCGTCTGGCTGTGGCGGGACGGCGAGGGCGTCCATGCCGAAGGGGATTGCGACCCCGGGATGCTTCGGGTCTACCTCGACATGGACCGGGATTACGCAGCCGTGGCCGCCGAGTACGACGCCATTCCCGCGGCCCGGGAAGCCATCCGCCTGTTTGACGGTTTGCGGGTGCTGAACCAGCCCCCTTGGGAGGCGCTGATCGCCTTCATCCTCTCGGCCAACAACAACGTCTCCCGGATTCGCTCGCTGGTGCGGGCCCTGTGCGAGGGCTACGGCGCGCGCCACGAAAGCGGAGGTGTCCCGCTGTACGCCTTCCCGACGCCCCAGCGACTGGCCGATTGCGGCGAGGAAGCCCTTCGGGCGCTGAAGGTGGGCTATCGGGCCCCGTTCCTGACCGGGACTGCCTGCCGGGTCCGGGACGGCTTTGCGCTGGAGGCGCTGGCCGACCTGCCCTATGAAGCCGCCCATAAACAGCTGACCACCCTGCCCGGCGTGGGGGACAAGGTGGCCGACTGTGTACTGTTGTTTGGCTGCGGCCACGCCGAAGCCTTTCCGGTGGACGTCTGGGTGGCGCGTCTGCTGCGGGACTGGTTCGGCATGACCGGCCGGAGCCGCCCCGCCCTGGCCCGGGAGGCCCGAAGCCGCCTGGGCGCTCACGCCGGGCTGATGCAGCAATTCCTGTTCCACGCCGCCCGGGTGGGGGCGATGGCGCTGAAGGAACAGGGCGTCAGCCCAGAACCTTGACCAGCGTCGCGCGAATCGCGCCGGGGCCGGCCACCAGTTCTTCAAAATAGTCCTCGCAGAGCTTGCCCAGGCCGGCTTCGTACAGGTCCACGCCGAAGATCCGGGCGTCGGAGAGTATGGGCTTGAGCTGGCTGGTGAAGGGCCCCTTGTCGCCCAGGCGGATGCCGGCGAGGGCCTGCTGCACCTCGGGCAGCGCCGGGTCGTCGCTGGGGGTGAAGGGCTTGCCTTCGTCATCCACGCCCAGGGCGTAGCGCAGCCAGCCGGCGTACACCAGCGGGATGATCTTCAGGTCCGCCACGTCCAGGTCGGGGCGCTTCTGGTAGGCCTTGATGGTCTCGCCGAAGCGGATGGGCAGCTTCTGGGAGGTGTCGGTGGCGATGCGCTGGGGGGAATCGGGCATGAACACGTTGGGCAGGCGCACGTTGACCACGGTGTCGATGAACATCCGGGGATCCAGCACGCCCGGATCCACCACCACCGGCAGGCCCTCCCGGTAGCCGATCTCGTCGATCATCCGGCGCAGCTGGGCGTCCTTCATCTCTTCGGAGATCAGCGTGTAGCCCAGCATGCAGCCGTAGATGGCCAGGGCGGTGTGCAGCGGGTTCAGGCAGGTGCATACCTTCATGCGCTCCACCTTGTCCACGGTCTCCCGGTCGGCGAACATCACGCCGGGGGCGTCGGCGATGTTGGGCCGCCCGTTGGGGAACCAGTCCTGCATGACCAGGTACTGGGTCTCCTCGGCATTGACGAAGGGGGCCACGAAGGTGCCCTTGGCGGTCCTGACCGCGTCGGTGCCCTCAAAGCCGTCGGCCTTGAGCAGCTCGATGACCTTCGCGTCGGGGCGGGGGGTGATCTTGTCGATCATCGTCCAGGGGAAGCCCACCTTCTGCGGGTCGTTCACATACTTCACAAAGCCGGGATCGGCCACGCCCCGGGCGCACCACTGCTCCGCGAAGGCGCTGATGGCGTCGTACAGCCGGGTGCCGTTGTGGGAGCAGTTGTCCATGCTGACCATGGCGATGGGCAGCGCGCCGGCCTGGTAGCGGGCGTAGACCATGGCCGCCACCTTGCCGATGTAGCTCTGGACCTTCTCGGGGCCGGCGGCGAAGTCGGCTTCGATGGCGGGGGTGAACGCGCCGTCCGCGCCCCTGATGTTGTAGCCCTTTTCGGTGATGGTGAAGCTGGCCAGCTTCAGCGACGGGCACTGGAACACCTCGCGGATGCGGGTGTAGTCCGCCTCGGCCGGGTCCATCTTCAGCGTCTCGGCCATGCTGGCCACGACCACCTTGTCGATGCTGCCTTCAGATTTCAGCGTCACCGACAGGCACAGGTTGTCATAAGCCCGGTAGGCCTTGTCGATGATCTCATAATCGTAGCCCTCGGCCACCACCAGGCCCCTGTCCAGCTTGCCCTCGTTCAGCAGCTGCTGCACGAAGGTGGCAATGAACGCCCGGAAGATGTTGCCCGCGCCGAAGTGGATCCACTCCGGATTCGCCTTCGTGGCGGCATGCACCGCGGCGATGTCATATTCGGGCAGCGCATAGCCTTTGTCCAGCCACGCCTGCCGGTTTTCCTGGATTTCCCGCATGCTCAGTTTCATTGAAGATCACCTCATCATTGTAATAGCCGTTCTGCCAAACGCTGCCCGACAGGGCAACCTTTTACAGGTTAATAATATCATAAATCTGGCGCTTGTTCAACCGGTGAGGCGGAGAAAAATTCTCAGGCGACGGGGTCATATGGCCCCTTTCGGGGCAAGACAAGACAGCGTCCGGCGGTATTCGTCGGACGCTGTTGATGGGTTCTTTGCAAGTCAAGGGGATTCAACGCAGGCGCAGCGGAAATGACGCCACAGGATTGTCTATATTTGGGTTGAGAACAGTATGAATTAGTCCGCCAGCACGGTGCCGGGGATCAGGTATTCCGCCGCGCCGCAGTCGGGGCAGGCTTCAAGGCCCTGAGCCAGGGCGTCGTCCCTTGCCACCAGCCGGTACTGTCCGGCAAAGGCGGCGCATTCGTCGCTGGTGTGGACCAGGCCGTTTTCATCCAGCCACAGCGCCGGCAGGCCCAGCAGGCTGGCAGCCGGGGGATTGCAGCGGCGGCAGGCGTTCTTATTGCCAGCCACGGCCTCCTCCAGCGTGTGCGCCGGGGCGTTCTTCATGCTGGAGCAGTCGGGGCCGATGTGATAGCCCTTGCTGGAATCGTAGAAATACACCCGGGCTTCGCCCGCCGGCTTCAGCGCCGTGGCGGGGTGCACCACTTCCGGCGCGGGGGTGGCGGTGGGAGCGGGGAAGAGCTCCTCGGCGTAGAAGTCCGCGCCGCAGGTCTCGCAGGCGTCGTAGCCCGCGTCCAGCGCCTTGTCCAGGGACATCAGCCGCCATTTGCCCGAGAAATCCGCGCACTCGTCGGTGGTGTGGATGCGGTTCTTTGCGTCGATCCAGGCGATGTGGTCCACGTCCAGTATGCTCCTGTCGGGCATGCCGCAGGACTTGCAGGGGTGCTTGTCCGCGTCGAAGGCCTCCTGCAGGGTGTGGGCCGGCGCGCCCTTCATGTCGTGGCGGTCGGGGCCGTTGTGGAAGCCGACGCTCTTGGAGAAGAAGTAGACGGTGGCCTGGCCCGCGGGCTTGACCGTGTAGCCGACGCCCTCCGCGGGGCTTTCGGTGACCGCTTCGGCGGGCGTTTCCGTGGGCTCCCCGACGGCCTCCCAAACGATGGGCGCGTCCTCGGCGGGCTCCTCCGCGGGTGCTTCCGCGGGCTCCTCGGCGGGTGCTTCCGCGGGCTCCTCCGCGGGCTCTTCTGTGGGCGCTTCCGCGGGCGCTTCCGCGGGCTCCTCGGCGGGCGCTTCCGCGGGCTCGTCGGCAGGCGCTTCATCGGGCTCTGCGGCAGGAGGCTCGGTGACGGGCACGAGCACCATGTCGGTTTTCGGCGTTTGCGCCGCCTCGGTCGCCTCATCGGCGGGCGCTTCGGTCACTGCCTCGGTGGGCAGCAGGGGAGTGTCGGTGGCCGCCTGCGGCGTCGCGCCGGCGTCGGTCGCTTCGGGGGCGTCCGTAGGGGCATCGGCGTCGCCGGGCTCAAAATCCCCGTTGGCGTGCAGCACGCCATCCTCCAGGGGCTGGGCGTCATCGGCGCTGGGAGAGGTCTCCGGCAGCAGGAGCTCGAGGGTCTCGCCGGCTTCGGCCGTGGCCTTGGGGGCTTCGGTTTCAGGCGCGTCCGAGGCTTCGGCGGTGTCGCCGGGAACGGGCGCGTCGGTCTCCATCGGGGCTTCGGTGGCTTCAGGCACTTCCGTCGATGCCGGGGTCCCGGTGGCTCCGGGCGTCCCGGTGATTTGGGGCGCTTCGGTTTCCTCGGGCTCGCCGATGGGCACGGGCTCGGCGGGTTTGCGCTGGAACAGGTTCTCGATGGCGTCGCGGGCCTTTCCCGCCGCGTCCACGCCGGCGTCGATGGCGTTGGCGATGTAGGGGCCGGCATAGGCCGCGCCGGCCCTGGCGAAGTCGGTCATCGTCTGCCAGGTCTCGGAGGTCTTCTTCATCGTGGCGTCGCCGGCTACGGCCACGTCCGCGGCGGCCTTGTCCAGCCAGTCGTTGGCCTTGTCCTGGAAGGCGGTATATTCCACGTTGTCCAGCGGCACCGTCAGCGCGAACACGATCAGGAAGATGCTCATGCACAGCGTCAGCAGCGAGATCACCAGCTTGGTGCCGGACGTCATGCGCACCTTGCGCTGCCACAGCATCACCATGCCAATGGGCCAGAGCAGCACGCTCAGCAGCAGCGTGATAAAGATGTAAAAGAATCCGGCCTTCTTCCGCCTGGGGGGCCGGCGATTGGGGCTGCCGTAGGCGCCGCCCCGCTTTTCCGAGCGCATCATATAACCGCTGCCCTTCCGGGCGGCAAACAGCATCAGCGCGCCGGGACGCATCGCCTGTTCATAGGTCATCTGCATATAATATCACCTTTCAGGTAAAACGCTTTTTCAGCGTGGGATATACATAACCGCCTACATTATATCAGATTGCTGCGCAAACCTCAAACGACAACATTGTGACAGCGATGTGAGGGAAATGTGCACTTTTTCATGCATTGTTTTTTGGCGGGGTATATGGTATCATATATGTAATGACAAGTTCTGATTTATCGAGCTGATGACGAACTCGCCTTTGGCTAACTTACCGGGGGTATCGGGGGCGGTAGCGCCCCGATCTTTAATCGTACGCGGCGGCGTGTACGCCGCGGGCGGGGCCTTTTTTGCGACGCGAAGCTAGTCCTTTAGGGCGGCAGGGAGCCTGTCGACCAG
>JAFWEL010000001.1 GCA_017512905.1 Clostridia bacterium | reverse complement strand
TGCCGACCAGAGCAAAAATCGTTTCCTTTCAGATTTGCCGCCCGGAAATCGCTTGCGATTTCAGGCAAATCTGAGGAGGATGTATTGAAGGGGGACCTGTCCCCCTTCAAGCGGGCGTAAGCCCGCGACAAATCAGAATTTGCCGATCCTCTCCGCTATTATCTACCACTATACCACACCCCTCCGCCCCTGTCAAACGCCCCCGTTATTATTACAAATCTATTGCAATCATATTGCAATCATAATTCAGACCTATTTTTTTTGAATTTCATTTTGGCAGGAGATGGGCAGGAGGCGTCGAATTCCATAATGCACGGGCGACAGCTATGCCCGTACTTATGATGATTATCAAAGGGCGCGCCGGAAAGCGCGGGGCGCCGGATCGTGAGGAGAGAACGATGAACGGATTCAAAAGAAATATCAGAAGAACGGTCGCCGCGGCGTTGGTCGCGCTGCTGCTGATGACGAGCAGCGCCGTGCCTGCGATGGCGGAGGCCTTTTCGGCCATCGTCACATCCAAAACGATGCAGGTCTATTCGGACGCTTCCATGACCGACGTGCTGGGCATACTGGAGAAAAACGCCGTGGTGCGGGTGATGGGCTATTCCAACACCATCGCCAAGATCGCCTACCTGAACCGCATCGGCTACGCGAAGGTCTCGGACATGAAGCGGGTGGACGCCATCGCCACCCGGGTGATGACCACCGGCGAGGCCCCGATCTTCCAACAGCCCGACCCCGAATCCGTCAGCGTGACGATACCGGCGGGCACGATGCTGAACCTGATCGCCACCTCCGGCGAATGGGCCTACGTGGAAAAGGACGGCGTGGCAGGCTACATGAAGACCGGCTTCCTGCAGGATGCCGTGGACACTCCCCAGACCGCCGCCCCCGCCCAGGACGCCCCGGCGACCCCTGCCCCCACCGCTGAAAACGGCATCACCGTGCGCACCTACAGCGCCCTGACCCTGGAAACCACAAAGGTCTACCGTGCCGCCAGCGAAAAGGCAAAGGTCAAAACTACCCTGAAGCCAGGCGTCCAGGTGACGGTGCTGGCCACCAGCAGCAACGGCTGGGCCTACATACAGGCTGACGACAAGCGCGGCTTCTGCAAGCTGGCCAGCCTGAGGGAGGGCACGACCGTGGATTACGTCGCCCCCACCCCCACCCCCGACGCCCAGGGCCAGACGGGTATTCCCGCCGTGGTCAGCGCGATTTCCCTGCCGGTCTACCAGAAGGCGAACGCCGACAGCCCCCTGCTGGGCACACTGAAGCAGGGCCAGAGCGTGACCGTGCTGAAATGGAACAGCGAATGGGCCTACATTGAATTGAACGGCCAGTACGGCTTCTGCGCCATCTCGGGGCTGGCCCGGGCGGATGCCATGCCCACCGCGGCCCCCTCCTCCAGCCTGGAAGGCGCCAGGCGGGGCACGGTGAAGGCCTCCGGCCTGGCCGTGTATCGCACCGCCAGCACCAAAGGCGCGAAGCTGGGCGCCCTGAAGAAGGGCCAGGTCGTGAACGTGGTCAACACCAACAACGGCTGGGCCTATATCGAGCTCAACGGCCAGTACGGCTTCTGCAAGGCCAGCGGTCTGACCATCGACACCCAGGAGGAGGGCGTGCCCGCGGGCTTCCGTCAGGCCAACCTCACCGCCACCGTGGTGATGCCCGACACCCGGGCCTATGCCTCGATGAACAGCGACGCCGAGAACGTGGCGCTGCCCCTGGGCAGCGAGGTACAGGTGGTGGGCTACAACGACGGCTGGGCCTGCATCACCCGGGATGGCAGCTATGCCTTCGTGGCGCTGAAGGCCCTGAGCAAGGCGTCCTTTGACCCCATCTCCAGCGACGGACCCGAGCTGGAGGCGCTGGTGAAGGCACTGCTGGTGGGCGGCTACTACGATTCCACCCCCAGCGCCAGCTACAACGCCGCGGCCATATCCGCCATCAAGCGCTTCCAAAGCGCCTGCGGCCTGGCCCAGACCGGCATCGCCGACCAGAACATGCTGCGCATCGTCTACAGCGGCTATGCCCCGGTGAGCGAGCTGCTGTACAAGACCCTGGCCAAGGGCGAGCGCAGCGACTACGTCAGCCGCCTGCAGGCGCGCCTGTACGCCTTGGGCTACCTGTCCAAAACCGGCAGCCTGACCGGCGAATACAGCGCCACCACCGCCGCCGCCGTGAAGCTGTTCCAGAACGCCAGCGGCATCACCGCCACCGGCACCGCCGACCCGGCCACGCTGAAGACCCTGTACAGCCTGGACGCGAAGAAGCTGCCCAGCGGGGCCAAGTCCGCCGACGCCGGCAGCACCTCGGGCAGCGGCTCCAGCAGTACCTACCTGGGCCAGGTGCCCGACGGGCTGGCCTCCACCACCAACAGCTATTCCAGCAGCATGTCGAACGCGGAAAAGCTGGAATACGCCATCTACCTGGCCCAGGGCGCGCTGGGCTGCCCCTACGTGTACGGGGCCACCGGCCCGGAGAAGTTCGACTGCTCCGGCCTGACCTGCTACATCTTCAAGGCGGTGGGCGTGAAGCTGGAGCGCACGGCCTACAACCAGGGCTATGACGACAGCTACCCCAAGATCGAAGGCGCGCAGAACCTGAAGCGCGGCGACGTGGTGTTCTTCAACACCATCTCCGACAGCGACCTCAGCGACCACGCCGGCGTTTACCTGGGCGAGGGCTACTTCATCCACGCTTCCTCCGGCGCCCACAAGGTGGTCGTCAGCAACCTGAATACCGGCTACTATGGCCGCGTGTTCAGCTGGGGCCGTCGGATCCTGAAGTAATGCGCTTCCCGATATAAACCAGCAAAGTGCTTCCCTTTTCACGCAGAATATACAGTGATTCAACATCATCGCGCTTACAATGGCGATAAATTATCATTATAATATACGCGACCTGTGAAAAACAGGCAAAAGCGCTTGTGCGCACGACAAATGTGAAAGGAAGTACCTGGTAATGAAGAAGATCATCGCTCTGATCCTGGCTATGATGCTGCTGGCTTGCGGCCTGACCGCTTGCAAGAAGGCCGAGCAGAAGGCTGAAGAGACCGCCGCTGCCGTCGAAGAGAAGGCCGAAGAGGCTGCCGACGCCGTCGAAGAGAAGGCTGAAGAGGCTGCCGACGCCGTCGAAGAGAAGGCTGAAGAGGCTGCTGACGCTGCTGCTGACGCCGCCGACGAGGCTGCTGCCACCGTCGAAGAGAAGGCTGAAGAGGCCGCTGACGCCGTTGAAGAGGCTGCTGACGCTGCTGCCGATACCGCTGAGGCTGCTGCCGACGCTGCTGCCGATACCGCTGAGGCTGCTGCCGACGCCGTTGAAGAGGCTGCTGACGCTGCCGCTGGCAACTGATTTTATTCAGGCTTGCATTTTCAAAGCGCCCCGCGAATGCGGGGCGCTTTGCTGTGCCGCGAAATCCGCTGGACATCCCTCAGCCGATATGGTATCATACTGACAACCCATACGAAGGAGGTCATTCCCATGTCGGACATCGGCAATTCCAATCGCATCGCCCGGGAATACATCGACGCCCTGCGCATCGAAACCCGATACCTGGATTCCACGAATCCCACGCTGGACTTTGAACTCTACGGCGAGCAATTCGCCTCCCCCATCATGACCGCAGCGCTCTCCCACCTGGACCACTTCATGTTTGAGGGCGCGGCCGAGGCGCTGGCCCTCGGCGCAAAGGCCGCGGGCGCGGTGCTCTGGTACGGCATGGCCCCGGACGAGGAGATCGAGCACCTGGCGGGCACCGGAGTGCGGATGATCGAGATCATCAAGCCCTACACCGACCGGGACAAGCTCCTGCGCAAGCTGGAGCATGCCCAGCGCCTGGGCCTGCTGGCCGTGGGCATCGACATCGACCACCCCTTCGGCGACGACGGTAGCCCCGACATCGTGGACGGCGAGTCCATGACGGCCCTTACCACCGCCGAGCTGGCGCAGATCTGCCGGGCCTCCAAGCTGCCTGTGATCATCAAGGGCGTGCTCAGCGGCCACGACGCCCAGCGGGGCCTGGCCGCCGGCGTGGGCGGCATGGTGCTCTCCCACCACAACAACCGCATCGAATACGCCGTTCCCCCGATGGCCATGCTGCCGGAGATCGCCGCCATCGCCAAGGGCACGCCGCTGTTCGTGGACTGCGAAATCAAAACCGGCATGGACGCCTTCAAGGCCCTGGCCCTCGGCGCAAAGGGCGTCTGCATCGGCCGGCCGCTGATGACCGCCATCAAGCAGGGTGGCGCGGATGCCGTCCGGGATTACCTGCTGAAGGCGAACGCCGAGCTGGGCAAGGCCATGGCCTACACCGGCTGCACCGACCTGGGAAGGATGGACCCGACCGTCATCCGCAGGGTCTGATATTAGGGCAGCATGTCAAGGGGCTTTAACGCCGGTATGGCGGAAAAGGCGCCACAGGATTGTCTGTATTTGGGTAGAATAGTATGATCCATATTCAAAACGAGCGCCCCACGGAAAACCGATAACCGGTTTCCGTGGGGCGCTCGTCGATCGTGCCTGCGTCAGTTGAACACCAGCGAAGCGTCATAGCCCATGGTGTCCTGCACCAGGTCAAAGATCTCCCACAGGCGCTCGTGGTCGGCGTCGCTGAACCGATAGGTCTTTTCGCTGCCCATGTCGGTCATGTAGGGGCAGCCGTCAGTGGCGATAGCGAAGTCGTAGACCTTGTCCTCGCCGAAGCGGCAGAACAACGTGCTGTTCATCGTGCAATTTTCCAGCTCCGCGCTGTTCTTCCTGGCCCGCATCAGCATGTCCTGCAGCTCCTGCAGCGTGGCGTCATCCACCACGGTCTGCTCACAGCGGTTGCCGTCGTAATCCTCATAGATCATGGTGGCCTCGGTCATCTTCGGCGCGGCCAGCGCCCCGAAGGCCGCCGCCAGCAGGCCCACCAGCAGCAGCGCGCAAATCCATCTCTTCAAGGTGATTCCCTCATTTCATACAATAATCCATCAGGATTATTATACACGCGCCGGCGGTTGGATTCAATGCCCTGGCGGCAAGTGTCAACGAATAATCAAGCCTGTATCACAATTGGCGCGCCCAAAAAAAGGGGCGGATCAAACCGACCCGTCCATAAAATTCCTCTCCACAAACGCCAGATCCGCCCCGGCAAAGTCATAGCCGGCCATCTCCCCCGGCGTGGCCCAGGCGATGGCGTTGCACTCCACCGTCCCCGGCTCCCCTTCGACGATGGCGCATCCGTAAAACAGCACCAGCACGTCCCGGTCGGGGTAGCGGTGGAACACGGCGTCCCTCACGCGGCCCACGGTCACGGCGATGCCCAGCTCCTCCCGAAGCTCCCGGGCCAGCGCCGTCTCTGGGCTCTCCCCCGCCTCCAGCTTGCCGCCGGGAAATTCCCATTTCAGGCCGTTGTGGGTGTTCGGCAGGCGCTGGCACAGCATCACCCTGCCCCCCCGCTCCACCACGGCGGCAGCTACCACCAGCATGGGCACGTCCTCCTTTGTATTGCAATACGACCTCCATCGTCCCCCATGGCGGCTGGTTGCCGCCGCCTCGGGATACCTCAGGCGGACGCCACTTCCACGGCTTTGATGTGCCGCCCGAAGCAGTGCAGCGTCACCGCCGTGCCCACCGGGGGCAGCAGCTCCCGCTTGGAGACGTTCAAATACACGATGCGCTCCTCCCGGGTATCCTCACCGGACTCCAGCTGCTGGATGCGCTCGGACAGGGCCGACGATCCCGCCGGCGCGTTGCCGTTCTCCACCTGGATGTGCACGGGCAGCACCATCGCCCCGTCCTGAAGCTCGGCCTCATCCGAGACGGCGACGATCACGCCCCGCACGTCCCTCGACAGGCCGCTGGCCATGTCCCGCAGGAAGCGCCGGTAGCGCAGGTTCGGCCACAGGTAGCCGAGGATGCCGGCCATGAAGGCCGCCACCAGCAGGCCGCCGGCGACCAGCGCCAGCCAGTGCACCCGCTTCACCAGCGCGAACACCAGCGCCGCCGCGATGGCTGCCACCACCGGCAGCAGGATCACCCAGCCCCGGCGTATCCTGGCGTCCATTTCAAGCATGTCCCGTTGCGAATACATTCGCGCCTCACCTCTCCCGCGCCATCTCGATCACATCCCAGATGCGCTGCAGATCGTCGCTGTTGTAATAAAAGAGGGTGATCCGGCCGCTGTCAGAGGTGCCGTCCAGGCGCACACGGGTGCCGAACAGCTCCCGTGCCATGTTCTCCAGCTCGCCGATCTGGGTGTCCTTCGACTTGCGGGGCTTGGGGCCCTCCTCCTTCACCGGCTGGGCGCAGATGCGCTCCAGCTGGCGCACGGACCAGCCCTGCTGCACGGTCAGGTTGGCCAGCTGCACCTGGCGGCGGGGATCCACCGTCACCAGCGCCCGGGCGTGTCCGGCGGACAGCTTGCCCTCGGCCAGCAGCGCCTTCACGCTGTCAGGCAGGGTCAGAAGCCGCAGCAGGTTCGCCACCGCCGGTCGGCTCTTGCCCAGGCGCTCGGCGGCCTTTTCCTGGGTCAGCCCCGCCTCGTCCATCAGCCGACGCACACCCATGGCTTCCTCCACCGGGTTCAGGTCGTCCCGTTGCAGGTTCTCGATCAGCGCCGCCTCCAGCCGCTTCTGGCTGTCCCAATCCCGCACAATGGCGGGAATCTCGTCCAGGCCCGCCAGCCTGGAGGCCCGGTAGCGCCGCTCGCCGGCAATGATGGTGAACCGGTCGCCGCTGGGGGCCACGATGATGGGCTGCAGTACGCCCACCGCCTCGATGGATGCCGCCAGCTCCTTCAGGGCGTCCTCGTCAAAGCTGCGCCGAGGCTGTTCGCGGTTGGGGTCGATCTGCCCGATGGGCAGCATCCGCACCGCGTCCACAGGCTCGGTCGGCTGCGCCGCCTGGACCTGGGCCTCCTCCTGGGCCTCGGAAACCACGTCCTCGCCCAGCAGCGCGCCCAGGCCCCGGCCCAGACCCCGTTGAATCTTCTTCGCCATATAGAAAACCTCCGATGTCAATGCAAGCACAACCGTGCGGCGCAAGCGCCGCCGATACAGCTGGCAGGGAAATTCTGATTTGTCGCGTTGCGACAAATCAGAATTCGGTATTTAGTATTTAGCATTTAGTGGTTAGTGGAGGAGCCCTAAAGGACTAGCTTCGCATCGAAAATCCTTGCGGATTTCTTTTGACTAAAGGACCGAGAAACGTTGAAATCATTGCCGTTTCCTATGAATCAAACAAATCCCGTAGCCGAAGGCCTAGCGAAGCGTTAAGGGATTTGCACCATCGCTAAATACTAAATACTGGATACTAAATACTCTAATTCCTCTGCATCAGTTCCTGCGCCAGCTCCTGGTACGCCTTTGCGCCGCTGCAGCGGGCGTCGTACAGATGGATGGGTAGGCCGTAGCTGGGGGCCTCACTGAGGCGAACGTTCCGGGGAATCATCGTCTCAAAGGCCTCCTCCCGGAAGTGGGTGCGCACCTCCTGCACCACCTGGGCGCACAGGTTCGTACGGCCGTCGAACATCGTCAGCAGTATGCCCTCCACAGAAAGGTCGGGGTTCAGCTTCTTCCGGATCAGCTTCACCGTGTTCACCAGCTGGCCCACGCCCTCCAGCGCGTAGTATTCGCACTGGATCGGAATCAGCACGCTGTCCGCCGCGGTCAGTGCGTTCAGCGTCAACAGGCTCAGGGACGGCGGACAGTCGATGAATATGTAGTCATACCCGTCCCGCAGCGGGGTGAGGGCGTCCTTCAGCAGCTGCTCCCGGTTTTCCACGGCCACCAGCTCGATCTCCGCCCCCGCCAGCTCGATGGCGGTGGGAATCAGGCTCAGTGAACCAAAGCCGGTCTCCACCACGGCCTCCGCCGCGCCGGTCTCGCCGATCAGCACATCGTACACCGTGGGCCCGTCGTGGTCGTTCTTTCCCAGACCACTGGTGGCGTTGCCCTGGGGGTCGATGTCCACCAGCAGTACACGCTTACCCAGCGCGGCCACGCAAGCGCTGAGGTTCACGGCCGTGGTGGTCTTGCCCACGCCGCCCTTCTGATTCGTTATCGCAATGATCTTTCCCAAGGTGAACCTTCCCATCCGCATAGCCGCCCACAGCGGCTATACTTCCATTATATCTATTCCATTATACGGCAATTTATGTATGGGGGCAAGGCCAATATGTAAAACTGCTTTGACAAAAAACCGGGGCCGTCTGTTTTCAGACAGCCCCGGCCAATCCCTCAGTCCGTCACCGTGATGCTGATCTTGTCCTTCCGACCGTTGCCGGTCTTGACGTAGATGGAAACCCTGCCCTTGCGCAGGGCCTTGACCAGGCCGGTGTCGCTGACAGTAGCGGTCTTCCTGCTTCCGCTGGTCCAGGTCAGCTTGGGCGCCACCTCAGCCGGGGACACCGTGGCATGCAGCTGGAGCGTCTGGCCCACCTTCATCGTGGCGGTCCCGCCCTCGTCGATGCTGACGCTGCGGGCGTCGATGACCGTGACGGTGATCCTGTCCTTCTTGCCGTTCTCGGTGCGCACCTGTATAGTCGCCTTGCCCGAGCGCTTGGGCGTCAGCAGACCGGTGCTGCTCACGGCCACGCGAGAGGAGTCGGAGCTCCACTTCAGCTTCGTCTCGGCATTGGCCGGCTCCTGGACCGCCGTCAGCTGTACCGGATGACCCACATAGAGCGTCATGCTGTCCCCCTCTACGATGGTGACGCTGGTGGCCAGTATCTTCTGGATGGTGTAGGGAATGCCGTATTCCACCGCGTAATCGAGGGCGACGGAATTCGGCCTGACGTAGAGCTTCAGCTTGCGGGGCTGGGTCAGCGGCTCCTCCAGCACGATATCGCCATTGACGTCGATGGCGGAGGATTTGCCACCGGTGAACACGTCGTCGCCCATCACCGTGACGGAATCGAATATGACGACCTTCAACAACCTCTTGCACTGGGCAAAGCAGTAGCTTCCGATCTCCTCAACGCCTTGATTCACCGCCACCTCTTCCAGCAGGAGGCAGTGGAAGAATGCGCCATAGCCCAATGTGCGCGTCTTTCCGGGAATCGACAGGGTCCTAAGGTCCTCGCAATAGGCGAAGGCCAGGGGCCCGATCTCCTCAACGGTCGTCGGCAGGCTGAGCGTGCGCAGGGAATCACAGCTGTAGAAGGCGCTTGCCCCGATGGAAGTCAGTCCGCCGGGCAGCGCTATTTTCCGCAGATCCAGACAGTTCCTGAAGCAATAGTCCGGGATGACGCTCACCCCGGCGGGAATCGTCAGGCGCTGCAGGGCCTCACAGCCTTCAAAAGCGCTGATGCCGATCTCTTCCAGCCCCGCAGGCAGTTCGAATTCCCTCAGGGACAGGCACCGATGGAAGGCGTTGTCGTCAATCACCTTCAGCGTGGACGGCAGGGTGATCTTCCACATCAGCTGGCAGTCCTCGAACAGGCCCTCGCTGATCTCGGTCAGGCCTTCAGGCAGCTCGAAATGGGAAATCATCGTGCAGCCCTGGAAGGCATAGGGCCCAATGCTGGTGACGCCCTCCGGGATCGAGACGAACACCAGCGCCTTGCAATTGGCGAAGGCCATCGCGCCGATGTCGGTCACCGATGCGGGAATCTCCACCTTCCAGAGCTTCTTGCAGCCGGCAAAGGCCTCGGGAGCGATGTGACGCACCGGAAAGCCCTTGACCGTATCCCGTATATACCCCTCGGCGATGATCTTGTCTACGCCAACCACGGTAGCTTCGCCGCCGGAGATCTCATAGGTGATGCGGTCCCTGATGACGAGTATGCTGTTCGATTCCGCTGCGTCGGTCCCGGCCTCATTGCTCTGCAGGACCTCCGGGGCTGTCTGCTCCAGCTCGGGAGCCTCGATGTCCATCCCGATTTCGGGCATGTCGATGTCAATCGACGGCGCATCGTCCAGCGTGGAAGTCTCCACCTCCACCTCAACCGGCGGGCCAGCCTGCTCCGCCTGCGCTACGCCGCCGATCAGCAACACGCACAACACCACGGTCAACCAGATTTTCATCCTATTCTTCATATCCATTCACTCCATTGCAATAAGGGACACTCCGGGCCATTATGTACGGTTGTATTATAAGCATTATGCCTTTAATATGTCAATCTTTATTCTGTCATAATGAATACTAATGTCGAAATTTCATATTTCTTTCACAGTTTTGCCATATATCCTTTTTTCAGCACACCAACGGCTCAAATACAAGCCGCGCCATCCCCCATTTCCAGGGAATGGCGCGGCATTTACAGGCTTTGATCCGATCAGATGAACTCCAGGATTACCATCTCGGCGGAGTCGCCGCGACGGGGGCCCTTCTTGATGATGCGGGTGTAGCCGCCGCCCTGGCCCTTTTCCTCAGCGCGCTTCTTGTACTTGGGCGCGATCTCGCGGAACAGCTTCTCGACGACCTGATGCTTGACGTCCTTCTGCCGCTTCTTGAAATCGTCCTTGTCCTCGCCCTCGTTCTGGGTGGCGGGGATGTCGTACAGATAGCGCATGATCTGACGACGGGCAGCCAGGCGGGCGGGGCTGTCGTTCTGCACGGTCAGCTCTTCCACCTGCTTCTTGTCGTTCATGTGCTTCTTGGTCACTTCGATTGTATTGTCGCACTGGCGCATGGCGATGGTCACGAGGTGCTCAGCCAGCGACTGAACTTCCTTGCCGCGCGCCAGAGTGGTTTCGATTTTGCCGTACCAGATCAGGTTGGTCACCTGGTTGCGAAGCATCGCCATCCTCTGGTCGGTCGGCCGGCCCAGCTTGCGATTGGCCATTTCTGGTTCCTCCCTTGATGCTTATATCAGTAATACCGCGGCTTATTCGTCGCTGGCCTTCAGAGCCAGGCCCAGAGCGATCAGCTTCTGTTCCACCTCTTCCAGCGACTTCTTGCCGAGGTTGCGCACCTTCATCATGTCCTCCTGATTGCGCTGCACCAGCTCGGCAACCGTGTTGATGCCGGCGCGCTTCAGGCAGTTGAACGCACGGACGGAGAGATCCAGCTCCTCGATGGTCATCTCCAGCACCTTGCTCTTGTCGTCGATTTCAGGTTCGTTGTAATCGACGCGGACAACGTTCACCGTCAGGTCGATGAACAGGCGCATATTGTTGGTCAGGATCTGCGCGGCGGAGGCCAGCGCCTCCTTGGGCAGTATGCTGCCGTTGGTCCACACTTCGATGGTCAGCTTGTCGTAGTCGGTGACCTGGCCCACGCGGGTGTCCTCGACGGAATAGCTCACCTTGCGAATGGGGGTGAAAATGCTGTCCACCGGAATCACGCCGATGGGCATGCCGACAACCTTGTTGCGCTCCTGTGCGAGCTGCTTGTTCCGCTCTGCGGAGACATAGCCTCTTCCCTTTTCCAGGGTGATCTGGCACTGAAGGTGCCCGCCCTCGGAAAGCGTCGCGATGTGCAATTCGGGGTTGACGATTTCAACCTCGTCATCCGCCTTGATGTCGCCCGCGGTGATCTCGCAGGGACCGTGCGCATCGATGGAGACAGTCTTGGGCTGTTCCGTGAAGAGTTTCGCAGAGAGAAGCTTGATGTTCAGGATCAATTCCGCGACATCTTCCTTCATGCCGGGAACGGTCGAAAACTCGTGCTGCACGCCTTCGATGCGAATGCTGGTCGCGGCCACACCGGGCAGCGAGTTCAGCAGAACGCGGCGCAAGGAATTGCCCAGGGTCTGGCCGAAGCCACGCTCCAGGGGATTGACGACGAACTTGCCGTAGCGGTTGTTCTCGCCGACCTCTACACGTTCAATTTTGGGCTTTTCGATTTGATCGATCACTCAGCGTTTCCTCCTCTCCTCGTCGCCTTCGGGGATCACCGCAAAGGCGTTGCTTGCCTTGTGCCCGGGTCACCGCCACATGCGGGCCACTGGGGCGCGGGCAGTGCTAATTCTTTCAAAGAAAACGTATCTTCCGGCTTGCGCGGCCTGGCCGCCGAGCCCAAACATACGCGGGGAGGGGCCGACCCACCCCTTTAGGGGCGACCGGCTTGTGCCCCACCAATTAGCGGGAGTAAAGCTCGACGATCAGGTTCTCGGAAACCTCATAGTCAATATCTTCGCGGGCGGGCATCGCGGCGATCTTGCCCTCGAAGCTGTCAGCCTGCTTCTCGATCCACTGGGGCATGGACTTCTTGCCATACTCCTCAACCAGACCCTTGAACTTCTCGGAGGCCTGGCTCTTCTGGCGCACGGCGATCACATCGCCGGGCTTGACCAGCGCGGAAGGGATGTTGCAGCGCTTGCCATTGACGTTGAAGTGGCCGTGGTTCACCAGCTGGCGCGCTTCGCGGCGGGTGGCGGCGAAGCCCATGCGGAAGACCACGTTGTCCAGGCGGCGCTCCAGGTACTGGAGCATGATCTCGCCGGTGATGCCGCGCTTGCGCTCGGCCATCTCATAATAGTGATAGAACTGCTTTTCAAGAACGCCGTAGATAAACTTGACCTTCTGCTTTTCCATCAGCTGCTTGCCGTATTCAGACTGCTTGCGGCGCATCTGGGGCTTCGGGTTGCGCTTGGTCTCCTTGGAGTAACCAAGCACCGCAGGAGACAAGCCCAGTGCCTTGCACCTTTTCAATACGGGCTGTGTATTCTTTGCCATGTCGGTTTCTCCTCTCTATTATACTCTTCTGCGCTTGGGCGGGCGGCATCCGTTGTGGGGGATGGGCGTCACGTCCTTGATCATGTTCACTTCCAGGCCGGCAGCCTGCAGCGAGCGGATGGCGGCCTCACGGCCCGAGCCGGGACCCTTGACATAGACCTCGACGGTCTTCAGGCCATACTCCATCGCGGCCTTCGCGGCGGTTTCCGCGGCGCTCTGGGCGGCGAAGGGCGTAGACTTCTTGCTGCCGCGGAAGCCAAGTCCGCCGGCGGAAGCCCAGCTCAGCGCGTTGCCGTTCGTGTCGGTGATCGTCACGATCGTATTATTGAAAGAAGAACGAATATGGGCCGCGCCACGCTCCACGAGCTTTTTCTCGCGGCGCTTGCGGGTAACCCTTTTCAGCTTCGGCTTTGCCATAGCGAATATTCCTCCATTAAAAAGCGATAATTACTTCTTCTTCTTACCGGCAGCCTGCTTCTTCGGGCCCTTGCGGGTACGGGCATTCTGCTTCGTATTCTGGCCGCGCACAGGAAGACCACGGCGATGCCGCAGGCCGCGATAGCAGCCGATCTCCATCAGGCGCTTGATGTTCATGGAAACTTCCCGGCGCAGGTCGCCCTCTACCTTGACGTTGTGGTCAATGTAGTCGCGCAGCTTGCTGATATCATCCTCAGTCAGATCCTTGACGCGGGTATCCGGATTGATGCCCGTATGAGCGATGATGTCGTCGGCGATGTTGCGGCCAATGCCGTAGATGTACGTCAGGGCGATCTCGATGCGTTTCTCCCTGGGAAGGTCGACACCAGCAATTCGTGCCATGTGTTGTTTGCACCTCCAACATGCTTCTATGCTATGACTTGTAATCGGCGATATTGCTCTTACATAGTTTAAGCAACATCAATCCCGCCCTGTTCGGGGCCGGACCGGGAGCCCACCGGGCTCTCGCCTGGGTTTGGCGTCTGGCGTAACGCGCAGTCCCTGTGGTTATGTGAAGGTATCCCGGAAAACGCGCGTGTAAGGCGCGTCAGCCGCTCCGGAATGCCGTCATACTAAGTTATTATATCACAGTCCCCGTTGTTCTTCTTACATCTATTGGGCACAGGATGTTAAATATCTTATCTCTTTATGTTATTTTTTGGATTATTGTAGAATTTGCAGGATAAAGACGATCTCCACAGCATTTTTGCAGTTTTTCCGCCCTTTTCCTTAAATAATCACCTGACACACAGGTGTTTACGGGGAGAAGAAGTCTGATTTGGCCGGATGATGTCTGGGGCTCCAAAAGCAGCCTTCCCCTCTGGGGAAGGCTTTCTGGAGGCCTCGCCGCCAGCTCGCCAAATTATTGCTCCCCCAATAAAAACGTGAATTTCAGGCGGCATACCGAGTGAATGGTGCCTGGAAGAATGAAGCGATCACGGACGGAGTTGCAGCGAGGTAATCCAGACGATTCTGGACATTTGCTTCAAGTTCTGCCTGGGTCCTCGGGGACTTCTTCGCGCCGGCATTGCGCTTGATATCGCTGTTGAGCAGCTCG
>JAFWEL010000020.1 GCA_017512905.1 Clostridia bacterium | reverse complement strand
TTTTGATCTCGATTGCGATATTCTCTTCTCGGAGCATGTCCTGACTTCTTCCTTGTTTGTGTAGCAACTACAATTAGAAGTCTTTCATGCTCCTTTTGTCTACCTCGTTTCTGTCAATCCCACAACTTTCCGTGATGAACCCTTATTTTCTGTCCGGGGACAGATATTTGTATTTTTCCGGCATATGTGATATAATAAGATAGATATTGTATATCCCGACCCGCCCGGGCGGGCCAGGAAGGAGAGAGCGCTGACATGGCGGAGAGGATCGTCTTACTGGATGGATACAGCCTGATGTACCGGGCGTTTCACGCGCTGCAAACCCCGATGACCGCGCCGGACGGCACCCCCACCAACGCGGTGCACGGGTTTGTGATGATGCTGCTGAAGGTGATCGAGGACGAACGCCCGGACAGCCTGGCGGTGGCCTTCGACATGCACGCGCCCACCTTCCGGGCCAAAATGTACGACGGCTACAAGGCCACCCGCAAGCCCATGCCCGACGAGCTGCGCGCCCAGGACCCGGTGATCCGGGAGCTGATCGGCGAGATGGGCATACCGATTCTGGAGACGGAGGGCTATGAGGCCGACGACATACTGGGCACGGTGTCCGCCTTCTGCGAGCGCGAGGGACTTGAGGCGCTGCTGGTCACCGGCGACCGGGATTCCTTCCAGCTGTCCGGCCCGAATACCACGATACTCTACACGAAGAAGGGCATCACCGACACCGTGCGCGTCACCCCCGACTATATCCGGGAGACCTACGGCATCGAGCCGGCGCAGTTGATCGACGTGAAGAGCCTGATGGGCGACACCTCTGACAACATTCCCGGTGTGCCCGGGGTGGGAGAAAAGACGGCGCTGAAGCTGGTGCAGCAGTACGGCAGCCTGGAAAAGGTGCTGGACACCGCGCCGACGGAGCAGAAGGGCAAGCTGCGAGAGCGCCTGGTCGAGGGCAGGGCGATGGCGGAGATGAGCTATGCCCTGGCAAAGATCGACCGCAACGCCCCCATCGAGGTCAACCCCCAGGCCTGGCGACTGAGAAACATCGCCGGCGCGCTGCCGCGGCTGCGGGAGCTGCGCATGAACGCGGCCCTGCGAAGGCTGACGGAGGTGGCGAAGGCCGTCGCGCCCCAGGGGGTCCAGGTTGCGCCGGCCGACGGGCCGGCGGAGGCGCTGCCCGATATCGAGACCTTCAACGCACGGGAGGACCTGGCGGCGCGTATTATGGCACTGTCCGGAAGCGCGAGGTGGGCGGCGTTCCATCTGGGCAGCCACTTCACGGTGGCCACGGATACGGCCCGACTGTCCATGGCCATGGGGGGCGACCTTCTCGCACCCGGCATCTCCGACGAGGAGGCGTGGACGGCCGCCCTGCCGCTGCTGGAGGCGGATTGTCCGGTGGCGCTGTGGGACCTCAAGTCGCTGCCCATCGATATTCGCAGGGTCAGGGGCGGAATCACCGACGTGATGCTGGCTGCCTACGCGCTGAATCCCCTGCGCCCGGGCTTTGACGCCCAATCGCTGTGCGTCCAGGAAGGCATCGAGGGCTTTGAAGCCCACCCGGCCACCGCCGTGCGCCGGCTGGCCGAGGCCCAGAGGGAACAGCTCCGGGAAAATGAGCTGGAGCTGGTCTACAGCGACATCGAGCTGCCCCTGGCCTACGTGCTCAAGGGCATGCAGGACGAGGGCTTCCTGGTGGACGCCGATGTGCTGCGCGACCTGGGCGTCACCTTCAGGGCTCAGATCCAGCGCCTGACCGACGAGATCGCCGACATGGCGGGGGAGCGCATCAACCTGAACTCGCCCAAGCAGCTGGGAGAATTGCTGTTCGGCAAGCTGGGCATCCCCTCGCCGAAGAAGAAGATCTCCACCAATGCCGAGGTGCTGGAGCAGCTGGCCGACGATTATCCCATCTGCGGCAAAGTGCTGGAATACCGGAAGTACCAGAAGCTGGAATCCACCTATATCGACGCGCTGATACCGATGCGGGACGCAAACGGCCGCATCCACACCCGCTTCGACCAGGTGGGCACCGCCACCGGGCGCATCAGCTCCGCCGAGCCGAACCTGCAGAACATCCCGGTGCGCACCGAGCTGGGCAAGGCTATTCGCGGCGCGTTCGTGGCCCGTCCCGGCTGGCTGCTGGTGGACGCCGACTACTCCCAGATCGAGCTGCGGGTGCTGGCCCACATGTCCGGCGACGCCACGATGATCAACGCCTTCCTGATGGACCAGGACATCCACGCCCGCACGGCCGCCGAGGTCTACGGCGTGCCCCTGGACGAGGTCACGGGCCAGATGCGCTCGGCCTCCAAGGCCGTGAACTTCGGCATCGTCTACGGCATCTCGGAATTTACGCTGGCGAAGAACATCGGCGTCAGCCGCTTCGAGGCCAAAGCCTTTATCGAACGCTATTTTGACCGCTATCCCGGCGTGAAAACCTACATGGACGAGTCCGTCAAAAAGGGACACGCCCAGGGCTACGTCACAACGCTGATGAACCGCCGCCGCTACCTGCCGGAGCTGACCAGCGCCAACTACGCGGTGCGATCCTTTGGCGAGCGCTGCGCGATGAACAGCCCCATCCAGGGCACCGCCGCCGACATCATCAAGCTGGCGATGATCGCGGTGGATCGGGAACTGAGGGCGGGCGGCTTTGAGGCGAAGCTGATATTGCAGGTGCACGACGAGCTGATCGTCGAAGCCCCCGAGGCCGAGGCCGAGGCGGTGCGCGACCTGCTGCGGCGGTGCATGGAGGGCGTGATGACGCTGTCCGTGCCGCTGCGCACCGAGATAACTATTGGAGGGGATTGGCGTGCTTGCAAATAAGCCCTATGTGATCGGCCTGACCGGGGGCATCGGATGCGGGAAGTCGGAGGCGGCCCGCTTCCTGGAGAACCTTGGCGCGGCGCATCTGGACGCGGACGCGGTCTCCCGGGCGCTGACCGCCGAGAACGGGGAGGCCCTGGCGGACATCCGGCGCGTGTTCGGCGACGCCGCTTTTCACGAAGACGGCTCGCTGGATCGGGGGAAGCTGGGCAAGCTGGTGTTTTCCAACGAACCCGCCCGCCGCGCTCTGGAGGCCATCATGCATCCGCTGGTGCAGCGGAACATGCTGATCGCCATGGACGAGGCCGCCCGACAGGGCGCGGGCGTGGTGATACTGGATGTGCCGCTGTTGTTTGAAACGGGCATGGACGCGCTGTGCGATGAAACCTGGGCGCTGTATGTGCCCCGGGAGCGCCAGGTGGACCGGATCGTCGCCCGGGACGGCCTGAGCCCGGAGGATGCCCAGGCCCGCATCGATAGCCAGATGCCCGTGGAAGAGAGGAACGCCCGGGCCACCCATGTGATCAACACCGATCGCCCCATTGAGCGCACCCAGTCCGAGCTGGAGCAGCTCTACCGGGCGGCCCAGAGGCGGGCGGAGAAGGGTTGACAACCGATATGGCGAACAACGCAGAGGGCAAGTCTGCCATGGCAAAGGGCGCGGTCCGGTCTTCCCGGAGGGGCGGGCGACGCGGCGCGCGGCGGCGGCGACGGATCGCGACCGCCGTGGTCATCGGCGCGCTGGTGCTGGCGCTGGCGGGCATGGGCCTGTGGCTGCTGTTCATGCAGCGCCCCGAGACCACGGTGCAGCTGTACCCGATGGAATACGAATCGCTGATTCGCTCGAACGCCGCGGAGAACGACCTTGACCCGGCCCTGCCCGCCGCGGTGATCCTGGCGGAATCCAGCTACGTGCCGGACGCGGTATCCCCGGCCAACGCCCAGGGGCTGATGCAGCTGCTGCCCTCCACCGCCGAATGGGTGGCGGAAAAGTGCGACGAGACGTATCAGGAGGGCAGCCTGTTCGACCCGAACACCAACATACAGTATGGCTGCTGGTACCTGGGCTACCTGATCCGCCGCTTCAACGGCAACCTGACCTGTGCCATCGCGGCCTATCACGCCGGACAGGGCACGGTTGACGGCTGGCTGGCGAATCCCGAATACAGCCCGGATGGCACGGTACTGCAAAAGATACCGTCCGACGCCACGGACACCTATGTCAAGAGGGTATTGAAATACTATGAGAAATACAAGGAACTGTACGCGCCTGAGGCGGCTTAGCGCGTTGGCGCTGGCGATGTGCCTTATGCTGACGGGCTTTGTGAGGGCGGATGATCTGGCCGGCGAACTGGGGGGCGGCTATCAGGCCGCCGGGGATGGCGGCCAGGGCAGCGACATCGCCACTGACCTTGGGGGCGGCTACCAGGCCGCGGACGGCAGCGGCCAGGGCAGCGACATCGCCTCCGACCTGGGCGGTGGTTTTCAGGCCGCTGACCCGTATGTCCAGCAGCAGGCCGCCGCGCCTCAGGTGGATATGACCAACGCGGACCTCTCCATCGGCTATGTGGAGCCCGGCTACCTGACCTACAGCCCGGTCGCCACCAACATCTGGAGCATGATCAGCTTCAACCAGCTGGTGTTCGAGAGCGTGGTGGACCTGGACGAAAACCTGAAGCCGGTGCCGATGCTGGCCAACAACTGGGTGCAGGACGGCAAAAACTGGATATTCAACCTGCGCAGTGGCATACAGTTTCACAACGGCTACGAGCTGACCGCCTACGACGTGGTGCGCAGCTACCAGACGCTGATGCAGGCCGGGGAGGAGAACCCCTATTACGAGCGGCTGCAGGTGATCGAAAACATGGACGCGTCGCCTACGGACATCTACGGCCTGACCGTGACGGCGAAGAACACCAGCCTGATGACCCTCTACGCCATGGTGTTCCCGGTGATGCAATACGACACGCTTTACGACGAGCTGCCCCGGGGCACCGGTCCCTACTGGTACATACAGGCCGACGCCGAGGGCACCGTGCGGCTGGAGGCCAATCCGTTGTGGTGGAAGCAGCAGCCCGAGATCAGGAGCGTGCTGCTCAAGCGCTACTACAACGTCGGCGACGCCATTGAGGCGATTCGCAGGCACGAGATCGATATGCTGTCCACCAAGAGCCCGAAGGCGTCCCTCAGCCGGAAGCTGGCGGGATTGACCAGCATCGACTATCCCACGCTGACCTATGAAATGCTGGTGCCGAACCTGTCGGACGGTCGACTGACCGCGGACGCCAGCGTGCGGCAGGCCATCATGTACGCCATCGACCGCTCGGTGATCGCCTCCAACGGCTATCTGGACATGGCCGTGCAGTGCGAGGTGCCGGTGCCGCCCACGTCCTGGCTGTACGAGAGCCAGAGCGCCATCTACTATTACAGCCCCGAACGGGCCCTGCAGCTGATGCACAACCTGGGCTGGTACGACCTGACCGGCGACGGCACCCTGAACAAGCACGTCGGCGTGATGGTCCAGGAGCCGACGCTGTCGATCATCACCTATAATGAAAGCAGCAACAGCATCCGGGAAAACGTGGCGAACCTGATCGCCGACTACCTGAGAACGGTGGGCTTCAACGCGACGGTGACGGTCTATTCCAAGGAGCGCACCCGCCAGCTGATCAAGGATTCGGAATTCGACCTGGCGCTGGTGGGCGTGAACCTCAGCGAGGTCCCGGTCCTCTCAGGGCTGTTGAAGAGCAAGGGCGCGCTGAACCTGAACCACTACAGCAGCGACGACATGGACCAGCTGCTGGAGCGCGTGAATTCCGCCTCCGACGAGGCGCTGCTGCAAAAGATCTACAGCGACATCCAGATGACGGTGGTCAACCGGCTGCCCATACTGGGCCTGCTGTTCAGGACCGGCACCGTGCTTTCCGGTCGCTCCATCGGCGGGCTCGGGGGCGTGCGGGTGTACGATACCTTCAACGGGTTTGAGTTCCTGAAGAAGGTGAACTGACCGGACCCCTACAGCCCCGACCTTGCGAAATAAAACGTGAAGAAGCCGCGCCCCACGGGGGAGGGCGGCGTCAGCGCGACGCAGAACAGCGTCGCGCCTTCGCTTTCTTCGGCGGCAAAGCGCTCGTCCAGTGCTACGATGTCGCAGCGCATATCGCCCTCCCAGGTCAATACGACAGGCCCGAGGCGCACACCCGCCGGTGTGCTGCCGTCGGGCTTGATCGTTTCAGGCTTCTGGGGCGTGATGAAGCGGAAGGTCACCATGGATGCCTTTTCGAGGTCGAAGGCGTCCACCAGGCGCAGGGCCTCGTCCCGGCGCAATACCATGGCCGTGCGCTGGATCGAGCGCGCGCCGACGCGGGCGGGCCAGGCGTGGGTCAGGTCCACGCTCATCAGGTCCCGCTCGGGCTGCGTCTCAAAGTCCGCCGGGCAGACCTCCGCGCCGAAGGCCGCCTCCGGGGCGTTTTCCCCGGGGGAGGACAGCTGGGGAATGCCGTCGATCAGCGGCAGGGAGGCGCGCTTCGGCGTCTCCACCAGGACCGGCCTGTCATCGGCGAACAGCACCAGGCTTCCGGCGTTGCCCCTGTCCCCGCCGGCATGCAGCGCGCAGGTCATGCCGCTGAACCGGGACAGCATCAGACGGTTGCGGGCGGTGGCCGAGTGCTTCAGCTTCGGGGGCCTGTCCACCTGGGCGGAGAGCATGGCCGCGCAGGACAGGTCCAGCATCCGTCCCGTCACCGTGGGGGAGGGAATCCGGCCCTTCTGGTGCAGCGCCGCGCCCAGGGCCGTCAGCGCGTCGTCGCCGCTGGCCAGGCCCACGCGAAACAGCGCCTGGCCGGAGAGCCGGGGCTTCATGTCGCCGGTGGCGGGATCGACAAAGCAATCGCCGTCGATCCACGGCACCAGCAGCCCGTCCAGCCAGTCGCCGGTGGGGTAGATCCCGGTCAGATCCATCTGTCCCCGGGTCAGCTTGCGCAGCAGCATGCACAGGTCGGTGACGGCCGCGGTCTCGGCCAGCTCATCCGCCAGCGGGGCGACGCGCTGGTCCCGGGCCTGCACGGCCTGGTCGATCAGCCGAAGCGCCTGCTTCATCACCGCGCCCCGGCGGCCAGCGTCCGTTTCCAGCACTACGGAGGACAGCAATATGTCGCTGAGTATGCAGATCGGCCGGTCGGACCGGGCGCTCCCGGGACCCAGGAAGCGCATAAAGGGGTAGTCGGAATGGGCCAGGAAGGGAGAGAAGACCCGCCTGCGGGCTTCGTATTGGAGCTTGGCGGACACCCTCGCCCCCAGCCGCTCGCCCATGGCGCGCTGGACCCAGGCCAGCAGCATCAGCGTCTCGGCGCACTGGAAGTCGATGCGGGGGTGCTGGTCGTCGTCGAACGGCGCGCCCTTGGGGTTTTCCGCCCAGGAGGATTCCTCGACGATCATGCAGATCAGGTCGCAGAGGCGCTCCAGGCGCGGCCTGTCGGGTTCCACGGCCATCAGCGCCTCCAGCGCCTGCCGCCGCCCCCTTTGAAGGCGCAGGTAGGCCTGCGGGTCGGAGAGCCGCTGGGAGAGCGTCATGGCGGGCAGGTCCCGGCTCATGGCCAGGTGCGCCCCGGCGAGCGCCCAGTCCCTGGCCGCGCCCGTGGCCAGCGGGGAGGGCAGCGCCTCCGCCCGGGCCATGCTGCTGAGTATGCTGTAGCCGCGGAAAAACACGATATCACCGTCCAGTGTTTCAGGTCGTGGGGAAAGACAGATTATGGTCTGCGAGTGAATACATAGGCGCCGACGGACACCGCCACCGCGAGGTTCAGGGAATCGATCTCGTCGCTTTGGGGGATCAGCACGCTCTGCCCCAGTTTCGCGAAGGCGGGGGGCAGGCCGGTCTGTTCATTGCCGAACACCAGCGAGAAGGGGGGCTTCGCCGCGGCGGCCACGGCGTCCAGGGGTTGGGCGCCATCCAGCATGAAGGGGTAGAGAGGCCTGTCGGGAAAATCGGCCCGGTAGTCCTCGAAGCGGTCGTAGGTTCTGACCCGCAGCTTGAAAAAGGCGCCCATGGAGGCGCGCAGCACATGGGGGTCGAACACATCCACGCAGGGCCGCACGAGGGCGACGTCCCTGACGCCAAAGCCCAGCAGCGAGCGCATGGCCGTGCCCGCATTGCCGTTGTCGGTGATCTGGCACAGCACGGCGTGGTTCGCCGACGGGGAAAGGTCGGATTCATACTTTCGGAACACCAGCCCCGCGAAGCAGTTGTCCTTCTTCGATTCCCGCCGCAGCACCCGGTCGGCCAGCTCCTCGCGCACGCCAAGGGCGGCGCAGCGCTCCCGGAGCTTCACGACACCCTCGTTTTCAAGACCCTGGGAATGCAGCAGCAGGCGAACGGCGCAGTCGGGCCGGGCCTCCAGCAGCATCAGCGACGGGAAGACCCCCAGCTGGTAGCTGTAATCCAGCTTGCGGGAATAGGGTTCAAGCTTTGGCATGCAGGTTTACTTCCTATCAAATTTAATCGTTGTAGCGCAGCCAGCCCCTCAGATAGTCCCGAAGGGCCTTGCTGTGGGTTTCCATCGGAAAGTGGCCCGCCGAAGCCAGGCGATGAAGCTCGGCCCCGCTGAGCAGCGCCGACACCTGGGCCAGACACCCTTCGTCCAACAGCGGGTCGCGTCCGCCGAGCAGCGCCATCGTGGGACAAAAGCCCACGCTTTCCCGGGGCGGGGTGACGGCGCAGCGCAGCATCTGGTCAAAGGTCCTGCGCATGCCGGGCCGCGTCAGCGGCGCGCGCATGCGGTCCACGATGTAATCGTCCATGGGGAAGCCCGCCCACTGCTCGACGAGGCGGCGGAAGCCGCCCGGGCGGAGTATGTTGTCGCCATAGAAGCGCTCCCGCGCTTCCGGCTTTCGGAAGGATTTGTCCACGGCAAAGACCGGGGTGATGTGGATCTGTGACTTGACGCTGTCGGGGTACAGCGCGCCCATGTGCAGCACGGTGCCGCAGGCGCTGCCGTGACCGGCCAGGTGCCACAGCGACAGGGGGGCGTCCAGGCTCCGGTCCACCTCGTCCAGGATCCCCCAGACCAGGTTTGCCCGGGTGTCGGCGTCCTGGGGCGCGTTCGCGTCGCTCTGGCCGAACCCGGGCAGATCCACCAGCACGGCCAGGCAGCCGAGGCCGGACAGCTCCGGCAGCAGCTTGCGCCAGTGGAAGGCGCAGATCATCGGGGAGGCCAGCAGCATGACGCGGCTGTGAACGGGCACGTCCGGCCGGACCACGCGAAAATGGACGCGGATGCCGGAAAAGGACAGAAAAAGGCTCTCCTCTGTCAACCGCATACACCTCCGCGCCGCTCATCCTCTGTATATCTTCATCTATTGTATCATATCGGGGCGCGTTTGACAACACGGAGCTTGGGAAGGCGTACCGGATGACGAAGGATTATCGCTGGCTGAAAACGATGTTAAATGTTCAAATTATCGCCCTGAAACCGTTGACTATATGGCGCGATTTGGCTATAATACAACTTGTGTCAATACGCTCATTAGCCCCGGGCCATGACATGACTGCCGAAGGTACTGACCACACCTTGGCAAGCAATGCAAAGAGCTTTGAATAGGCGAGGGTGCCGCCGGCGCTCTCGCGGTCGGTGAATCCACCGACGAACAAAATTGGAGGGAAAACACTCGTGAGTACTTTTATGGCGAATCCCCAGAACGTCGAGCGCAAGTGGTACGTCATCGACGCCGAGGGCATGGTTCTGGGCCGTTTGGCATCCCAGGTTGCCGCTATGCTGCGCGGCAAGCACAAGCCCACCTTCACCCCTCATTGTGATTGTGGCGACTATATCATCGTTGTGAATACCGATAAGCTGGTCTTGACCGGCAAGAAGCTGGACGACAAGTATTATCGCTATCATACCGGCTATCCGGGCGGACTGAAGGAAGTCTCCTACCGCAAGCTGATGGCCAACAAGAGCGAATTTGCCTTCCGTGAGGCTGTTCGCCGTATGCTGCCCAAGGGCCCCCTCGGTTACGCGATGGCGAAGAAGCTGTTCGTGTACGGCGGCCCCGAGCACAATCATCAGGCGCAGAAGCCCGAAGCGCTGAAGCTGTAATAGGGAGGAGGACGAAGATATGAGTAATGTTTGTTTCCATGCTGTCGGCAGAAGGAAAAAGGCGATCGCCCGCGTTCGTCTGATTCCCGGTGAGGGCAACATCACCGTCAACAAGCGCAATCTGGAAGAGTATTTCGGCTATGAGACCCTGAAGACCGTGGTCCGTCAGCCCCTGGTGCTCACCGAGACCCTCGGCAAGTTTGACGTCGTCGTCAACTGCAAGGGCGGCGGCTTCACCGGCCAGGCCGGTGCCATTCGCCATGGCATCGCCCGCGCGCTGGTCAAGGCCGACGCGGATCTGAAGCCCGCCATCAAGAAGGCCGGCTACCTGACCCGTGACCCGCGCATGAAGGAGCGCAAGAAGTACGGCCTGAAGGCCGCCCGTCGCGCGCCTCAGTTCTCCAAGCGCTAAAGAAGCCCCAAAACCCCGATGCCGCAACGGTTTTCGGGGTTTTTCTCATTTTTGGCGCTGTCTGGATTTGTCTTGATTTGACCTCGTTTAACCCATTTTATAGGGGTTAAAAATGGGCTTATTGGACCAAAAGGGTTTATTGAAGGGTTAAGCGTAGGAGCCTAAGAAGCTGTATAGAGACAGTTCTTAGGCTCCTACGGATAAACCCATCAGAGCAGGCGGTTCATTTGTCTGAATTTGAAATAATATGAATATTTATAAACCAGGTTATACATTTGGATTGTAGTGTCTGAAACTGCAAATGTCGCCGACATCCACGTTTAACGCCTTACAGATTCTCTCAAGAACATCCATGCGAAGAGAGTCACTGTTCAGCAGTTTTCTATAGGTGCTGTCGCTGATTCCAGCAAGCCAGGTGATATCCTTCCTGGAGTACCCACGCCGTTCAAGGAGATGCCATAAACGGAAATATGAAATCATACCGGCACCTCCCCTTGAAAATGGTGACTACCATCATATCACGACAGGGCTTTGGACTGGTGACAAAATGACGGAGATTTGGTGAAAGAGGTTTGCAAAGAGTAAAGTCCTGTTTTCCAAGGTGAGGGAACAGGACTTGAACCGTGCTCTATGAACGCCCAACCCCTTGTAATTACGGCATTTTCAAATTTTCATGTCTCCTTTTTGCGATTTTCGTGTCTCCTTTTTTGTAAGCGTTCGTTTCTGTTGATCTCACGAGAATGCAGCTAAACGAATAATTAACATTCTTTTTTAGCGGCTTGTCATGCCCTCACTCATATTGTTTCAGATATTTTGACACCGATCGGCTCATTTCCTTAGCGAAATAGGAGTTGTATTTCCGTTGGCAGAAGGCACGCATCCACGATTCATAATCCCCATCAGCAGCCTTTCCACAGAACATTTCCCTCAGCTCAGCGCTGTCTTTGCGCCGATATTGGTTCTCCTGAACGATATATTGAATATCCAGGCGCTCCGGTTTTTTGCGCTCCTTCTGCTGCTCTGTCGGATAGCCGAACACCAGCAGGGCAGCGGGGAAGACGTACTCGGGCAAGCCAAGAATATCCCGCTGAGTCTCCATGTTTTCCATTATGTCGCCGATGTAGCAGGAGCCGATGCCGAGGGATTCCGCAGCGATGACGGCGTTCTGCGCAGCGATCAGAGCATCGTCTACGGCCAGCAGCAGATCGCCTGGGCCGGGCTTGCGGGGCTTGCAGCCGGCGTCACGGAAAGCGTCGTACCATTTAAGGCAGTCCGCGCAGAAGACCAGCACCAGCATTCCTTTCGCGATGAAGGGCTGATGGTCGCAGGACTCTGCCAACCGGGAAAGCAATGCCGGGTCTGTCACGCGCAGGATGGTATAGAGCTGCTGGTTGCCGGCAGTGGGAGCCATCGCCGCGGCGCGTAGGATGGCCTGAACATCCGTCTCATCTATCGGTTGATCGGTGAAAACGCGAACTGACTTGCGTTCGTAAAGCTGTCGTATAGTTTCGTTCATTTCGCACCTCATTGCATAGAATTGACCGTCGAGAGTATCTTCCCGATGCTATCGTGGAAGACGAGGTCGGCCTCCCCGTCCATCAGTGTTTTGCTCTTGTTGATGATCACCAGGCGACCTCCGCAGAACTGCCTTGCCAGCCCTGCCGCAGAGCCGACCTGAAGGGACGTCCCTCCGATGATCAGCAGGTCGGCGTCGCGGATCATCTTCTGTGCCTTGTCATGCGCTTCCTTCGGCAGGAATTCACCGTAGAGGGTGACATCTGGACGTACCATGCCACCGCACTTCGGGCAGCGTGGCTTGCCGGTGCTCTCAAAGATGAAATCCACGCCATAAGCGACGTTACAGATGGTACAGTGGTTGCGCCAGGTCGTCCCGTGGATTTCCTGAACATTCACGCTTCCGGCCTTCTGGTGAAGCCCGTCGATATTCTGGGTGACGACGCCGGCCAGCTTGCCGTCCTTCTCCCACTGGGCCAGAATCTTATGCGCCGCATTGGGTTCTACAGACCTTGCGTCCAGATGACTGCGGTAGTAGTCAAAGAACACGTCCGGCTCGTTGCGCAGGCATTCGTAGCTCAAAAGGTATTCCGGCTGATAGCGGGCGAAACGCTTTTCGGTTTTATGATACAGCCCATCCTTGCTGCGAAAGTCCGGGATACCGCTTTCCGTGGATACACCCGCCCCGCCGAGGAAAACTGCGGAGGCGGCGTTTCGGAGCATTACCCGGAAGGCGGAGAGCTTCTCTTCTTCTGTCATGCGGTTAAATGGGTGCTTCACTGTTCTGCCCTCCATGCATCGTGCGCGCCGATGTAATCAATCATCTCGCCGTTGCTCATTTTCCTGTCCCGGAATTGCTCGTGGGTGAAGGCAGGATCGCCCGTTTTGAAATTCACCTTGATAGTACTCTCATGACGAAGGGTTTTCAAACGCCTGTGGTAATCAAACTGCCAGGATGAAACAGGCGTTGAGATGACCACAGACTCGTAAACGAAACGACACGCAAAACCCATCCGTTCACACTTTTCGACAATTTCTTGACGCAGGGTGGCTTCCTCTTCCGCTGCCCGCAGCTCTGCCATTGCTTTTCTGGTGAGAACACTGCTGTGCGGTGTTATCTCGCCGCATTGATTACATGGTCTGGGGAATGAATCACCGATGCCCGGATACGGTTCATCAAAGGCGTATTGTTGCCGGGATGGACAACCACGATCCCGACGCGATGCCGGTTGTGGTTGTCCTTCGTAATCCTATATCCTATCTTTTTTCTATAGCACCCATGGGACATGCCTCCAGGCAGTTCCCACAATGCAGGCAATGTGCCTGCTCGATCAGGAAAGGAATGTGATCCCTTGCAATGCAATCCTGCGGGCAGACGGAGACACAGTTCCCGCACCCGATACAGGCATCTGTGATAAAGTAGCCTTCGGCCTTTTTCTTCATGCCGCCGAAGGCAAAGGACGCGCGCTCAATCGGCCTTTTGGACAGGTCGAACCATTCTCCCGTCCCTTCATAGATTTGGAATGCGGTCAGTACCTGCCTGGCCTGCTCGGTGGGATAGATCTTGAGCATATAGGGATTCTTTTTGAGAAATTCCGGGATCTTCCCATAGCCCAATTCACGCACCTTACCCCGAATGGAAACGGCCACGCTGGACATGGTATCTTCACCCTTTAACGCAGTGAATGCGAGGAATCCCCGTTTGGCCAGGCGTTCGTAAAATCCCTTACCCTTCGCGGTAAGAAAGTACAGGCTGTTGTCATCACTGTCCATCATATCAATGGCCGCTGTGACCGGGAGCCCGTCATCATCCACCGTCGCCACAATGGTCGTGTGGATTTGATCGACCACATAGGCGAGGTAATCCTTTGTCTCCATCATCCGTTCTCCCTTCATAAAAGGCTCCGATGACAGCCGCACCGGAACCCGTGCCTTATGATTCTTGTGCCAGCAGTTCCTGTATCCCCGTATGGATTTCCACCAGGGAATATCTTCGCATTTCATCCTCCATCGCTTTTTGAATGGCTGACAGCTTATCGTCCAGCAATGCGTGGATGTTGCGGCCTACCGGGCAGGCGGGATTTGGCGCGTCGTGGAAATGGAAAAGGCTTCCATTTTCTACTGGCTCAATGGCCTGGTAAACGTCATAGAAGGTGATCTCATCCAGCGGCTTGTTCACGGTAATGCCGCCCGTTCCCCGGGCCACCGTGATCAGCCCAGCACTTTTGAGTTGGGAGAGGATTTTCCGGATAATCACAGGATTCGTGTTGATGCTGCCCGCGAGAAAATCGCTGGTGACTTTATATTCATCCTTGAAAACATCCACACAGGCAAAGATATGCAGCGCAATGGTGAACCTGCTTGAAATCTGCATTCTCTCACCTCCAGATACCTGCCATCATCCCGGCGGTTTATATTTTGCCGCGTCCCCATTATACCATCAATTCATGGGAGACGCAACGGTTTCGCCTTCCGCAGTTACAAATGCTCCAGTTTCATCATCCATTGTCAGCGGATCGGCGTGGCCGGTGATGGCTGCAGCGTTTTCAGTGTCATACCAGAAAATGGTGTCGGTATCTGCGACGGTCATACCGACCAGCGCACCGGCAGGTATGTCGAAGCGATAGCCCTCGGCACCCTCAACGGCACCGTCAACGATGGTAGCGATTTCCTCGGCGGTGTAAGGAGCATACTCGGGGTTGGTTGGATTCACGATGCCTTCCAGTTCATAGTAAGCGGTGGTATAGTAGATCGTTCCCACGTTTCCGTTGTTCAGCGGCATCGCGCCATAAGCCCACAGCGTGATGGGAGTGGCAACAGCCTCGCCCTCGGCTGTGACGAAGGCGCCGGTTTCTGCATCCATGGTCAGCGGATCGGCGTGGCCGGTGATGGCGGCGGCATTTTCGGCATCATACCAGAAGATGGTATCGGTATCGGCGACGGTCATGCCAATCAGCGCTTCGGCAGGCACGTCGAAGCGATAGCCCTCGGCACCTTGGGCGGCAGCGGAAACGATTGCAGCGATTTCCTCAGCAGTGTAAGGAGCGTACTCGGGATTGGTGGGATTGATGATGCCTTCCAGCTCATAGTAAGCGGCGGTGTAGTAGATCGTTCCCACGTTTCCATTGTTCAGCGGCATTGCGCCATAAGCCCAGTTCATGTTCGTTCCTTCCTCGGCAAAAGTGGTCATTGTGGTCATCATCATCAGGACGGCCAGGACAATAGTGAGCAGTTTTTTCATGGTTTTATCCTCCTAAGAAATCGTTGTTGTTTGTGGATCAGAACTTTCCATTCTGGTTTTGCCAGGTCTCTTTCGCGGCGATGGTCTCCATCACATCCCAATGTTCCGCAATCCTGCCATTCTCGACACGCCACAGATCATAGTAGCTGGTAGGCGCACCACCAAAGGTGCCCTCGGAAACGGCAAGCACGAAGTTACCTTGGGCAAGCACCTGGTGCACGGTGGTATAGATCATCTGGATTCCCTGCTCCGCCAGGGCAGCCAGAGCCGCGCCCAGGCCGGACAGTCCGTCCGCAATGCCCGTGTTGTGGTGGATGTAGGCGTCACCATCAAAGTATTCCGGCGTCTTTTCCGGATGCTGGCCCTGCATCACATCCACCAGGAAATCCCTGACCAGCTGGCGGTTGGCTTCGGTCTTGTCCAGATCTTTGAGGGTCTCGTAGCCATCAATCTGCGTATGGCTGGAGGGGTTCGGAGCGGCCTTCGCGGCGATGTTGTCCCAATGCTCGGCAATCCTGCCGTTGTCATCAAAGCGGAAGATGTCGAAGGCAACCTGTTCGCCTATACCGGCGAAGTTGTACACGGTCTGCAGGAACACCTTGTCGCCATCCTCAAAGGCGCGGATGTTCTGAACGGTGGTCTTGACAGGCGCAGAGGCGAGGTAGGCCACACTGCCAACGAAGGCGTCCGCGCCAGTGCCGTAGGCAAGGTTGTGCTGAATGTAGTCATCCGCCAGCAGCGTCTTGGCCTGGGCAGTATCTCCGGTCGCAAAGGTATTGATAAGAGCGAGTGCTTTTTCCTTGTTTGTCATTGCAGTGACCTCCTCAATGAATTTGATGTAACCACGATGATTTCATCTTGTGATTGCATGATAACACGCGCGTGATGTAATGTCAATAGTTGCATCAAAACTTTATAAGGGAATGTTTCGTTGGCCCATTGGGTTGAGGCCAACACCGTAAGCGAGCGGGATTACCTGAACGCCGGTGGTACCCTTTACTATGTGAAATGAAATAGGGAATAGAAGCAAATAGGCCCAGGGATGATCGCTGATCTCTGGGCCTATGATTACACGAATTACACGGATTACACGCCGTACGCGCGGTACACGATCAATCCGGGAATATCACGGGAAATCGAATCCCAAGGTAACTAAATCGGATAACTCCCAAATAGAACCTGGCCCATTTTGCAGGTCCAACCGTGTTTTCCTGCGGAATACAGGGGATGAGGGCAGCAATGGGCCGGGTTTTGCATAAAGAAAAGCAAACTCATCATTTCTGATGAGCTCGCTTGTAGCACCTATATTAAACCAGAACAACTGCTGGTTGTTGTGGACGCCGCTTCTGCAAACGGTGAGGCTGTTGCGACTACATCCCAGCCGGATGAGCATTGACGACTTCGTATCGGGGCTTCCGACAGGTGGTTAAATACTGGGGAAAAATTCCCGTATGGCTCGAAAAGCCTGTAATACCAGGGGTTCTGGCGTTCGATGCCAGTCACGTACGGCCTGAAGGCCGCCCGTCGCGCACCCCAGTTCTCCAAGTGCTAAAAGAGCCACAAAACCCCGATGCTGCTACGGCATTCGGGGTTTTTTCCTGTTTTGGGATTTGCGCCGACTTGAAAATAAAGGGTTTTCGGGGCGTTGGGTAGAATATTTAGTACGCTACAGGGAACAGGTCGCATTATTGTCAGTAAGACGCGAAGCCCGCAGGCGCGTTATAAAATGGCTCGCCGGCTGACCATCTTAATGCGGTATTCTTTTATGTTGACGCGCTGCAGACCTACTCACTGGCGTTCCCGGCAGTCGGACAGATTCAAGGCATTATTGAGGGAGGCGGGGCAGATATGATTTTGGACGATACGTTTCTCAATGCTTATACCTATGGATTTTGCGAAAAGAGAGGCTTTACGCGAGGAACGGCGTGGCGCTGGTCGCTGCGTGAGCTGGTGCGCACAACCGGGTGTAACGCAATCATCCTGCCGGTCTGCGCGTGGCAGGACCACACCTATTCCACTCAGATCGATTCCCGGGGCCCGGATGTAATGGACGCGGCGGATGTGCACGCGGTTTCTGAATATGCCCGGGAGCTGGACCTTAAGCTGATCCTGAAGGCAATGGTGAACTGCCGTGATGGGTATTGGCGGGCCTATATACACTTCTTTGACCAGCCTGTTCCCGTGGAGCCGGGCTGGGAGGATTGGTTTGCATCGTGGAATGAACACGTCTGCCGGGTTGCAGACATGGCGGAGCAGAGCCACGCGGATATGCTCTGCATTGGCTGCGAGATGGTGGGTACCGACCATAGGGAACAGGAATGGCGCAGGCTGGTTGACAGGGTTCGGCAGCACTATCACGGCCCTGTCACCTATAACTGCGACAAGTACCAGGAGGATCGGGTGGTCTGGTGGGACGCATTGGATATTATATCATCCTCGGGATATTATCCAATGGGGGAGATGGACGACAACTTTGAGCGCATCCAGCGGGTCGCGGAGGCGGCGGACAGACCCTTCATGTTCATGGAATGCGGCTGCCCTGCGCGAAAGCAGAGCAAGTACAGGCCCAATGACTGGACGTATGGCGGAGAATGCAGCCAGGAGGAACAGGCGGAATGGTATGACGCATTCATACGAACGCTTGAACGCTTTCCCTTTATAAGGGGCGTCGGCTGGTGGGACTGGCCTGCAACCCGGCTGTATCCTGCCGAGACGGGGCCCGATCAGGATGGGTACTGTACCTACGGCAAACGGGCAAACGATGTGCTGAAGCAATTTTCGGAAAGACTGTAGCCCGCGTGGGGGCAAACGAATTGGGGGGAGTTGGGATGAAGAACGTTACGATGCGGGATATCGGCGCGGCCTTGGGTGTGAGTACAGTAACGATATCCAAGGCGCTCGGCGGCAAAGAGGGCGTCAGCGATGCTGTTCGGGAGAAAATCATAGAAACCGCCAAAAAGATGGGCTATCAATACATCGCGCCGAAGCCGGACGATGGGGGACGTGTGATTGGCATTTTGATTGCGGATCGCTTTTTCAGCGCGCCATCTTTCTATGCGTCGCTCTACCGGGCGCTCCTGAAGGAATTGGCAGAGGTTGACATGCTCGGGGCGCTGGAGATCATCTCCGACCAGGACGAAGAGAGCCTGGCCATGCCGGTCGCAATGACCATCCAGCGGGTTTCCGGCTTTGTGCTGCTGGGCCAGTTCACGTCCGATTATGTATCAAACGTGCTGAGCACAGGCTTGCCGACGGTGCTCCTGGATTTTACCTGTGATGGGCCGGATGTGGACGCCGTGGTCAGCGATGGCCAGGTTGGCAGCTACCAGCTGACCCGCTACCTGATCGAGCATGGACACAGGCAAATCGGCTTTGTAGGCAATATCTATCGAACGACGAGCATCATGGACCGCTACAGCGGTTTTCTGCGGGCGATGATGCACGAGAAGCTGCCGGTGCCCGCGGACTGCGTCATCCCGGACAGCGACATCGCGGGTAGATACTATGATGATTTCGATTACCCCGCCCGGATGCCCACGGCGCTGGTGTGCAATAACGATATGCTGGCCGACCGGGTTATCGCATCCCTGGAAAAGCGGGGGCTGAGCGTCCCCGAGGATGTTTCGGTGGTGGGATTTGATGATTTTGTCTGCGGAAAGAACGCCCGCCTGGTGACCACCTATGCCGTGGATCAGCAGCGAATGGCCCAGGTGACGGTGCGCCGCCTTCGGAGCCGTATGCGGGAGGGCCTTGAAGGCCCGCTGCGCACATTGGTTGGAGGCTGGTTTGTGGAGCGGGATACCGTCATGGATTTGAATACCCACCAGCGCTGTGGCAGGACCACGGGCATGAACGGCCCGGAAGGCCGGATCGGGAAGGACAATTGAAGATCGTGGTTACGGCTCAGGGTGCCAATCCCCAGGCCGCGCAATGCGCGGCCTGGGGATTGGCACCCTTATATGTAATAAATCGTGAAAGAAGTTACCTAAATAATTAAGTTACAGTATTGACAAGGGGTGAAATATGTTATATAATAAAAATGTCCGAGCGCGATAGTGCGCAAGCGAAGAGAATTTTTTTGAGGAGGTTGCACATAATGAAGAAGTTTCTGGCTCTGATGCTGACGTTGGTCATGCTGTTGTCCGTATGCAGCGCGATGGCTGTTGCCGAGAGTGCGCTGCCCACATTCGACCAGATCGTTTTGGGCGAGAATACCGACCTGACCGCGAAGATTCATTTCGTCTACCACCGCACCGACATCCCTGACAAGCTGGATGGCTATGTGAAGGAATTCCAGAAGACCTATCCCAACATTGAGATCGAGTACGAGCTGATTACCGACTACGCCGAGAATTCCCTGCTGCGCGTCGGCAATACCGACTGGACCATCATGGGCATCCCCACCGTCGAGAAGGACGAGCTGCCCAACTATTTCGTGCCGCTGGGCGACCTGGCCACGCTGGAAAACCAGTACAACTTCATGAGCAGCTGGTCCGTGAACGGCGTCTGCTACGGCATTCCCTCTACCGCGGCCGCCCAGGGCGTACTGTACAACAAGGCCGTGTTCGAGGCTGCCGGCATCACCGAGCTGCCCAAGACCCCCGATGAGTTCATCGCGGCCCTGCAGGCGGTGAAGGAGAAGACGAGTGCCATCCCGCTGTACACCAACTACGCCGCGGGCTGGACCATGGGCGCCTGGGACGCCTACATCGGCGTTGCGGCCACGGGCAAGGCTTCCTACATGAACCAGGATCTGCTCCATGCCGAGAATCCCTTCGCGGACCGCGGCGATGGCACCGGCCCCTATGCCGTGTACAAGATCCTGTACGATGCGGTGGCAAACGGCCTGATCGAAGAGGACTACACCACCACCGACTGGGAAGGCTGCAAGGGCATGATGAACCGCGGCGAGATCGCCACCATGGTGCTGGGCAGCTGGGCCTACACCCAGATGCAGCAGGCCGGCGACAAGCCCGAGGACATCGGCTACATGGCGTTCCCGATCACCGTGGACGGCAAGCAGTATGCCCCCGCCGGCGGCGACTACAATTTCGGCATCAACGTGCAGGCCTCCGACGATGAGAAGCTGGCCTCCATGTACTACCTGAAGTGGCTGACCCACGAGAGCGGCTTCTCCTTCAGCGAGGGCGGCCTGCCGATCAACAAGGGCGGCGAATATCCGGAGCTGTACGCGGCCTTCGAGGGCATCGACATGGTGGCGGACGATCCCGCGCTGGAAGGCGAGGAGACGCTGCTGAACGAGCTGAACAGCGAGTCCGAGCTGGCCCTGAACGCCGGCGGCAACACCAAGGTTCAGGCCATCGTCGAGCACGCCTTCAACGGCGACGAGTCCTTCGACGATATCATGAATGAGTGGAACGAGGCCTGGTCCGAGGCGCAGGAATCCCTGGGCGTCGAGATCAAGTAATCCATCGTCCGACATCGGGTCAATCTGAGGATGGGGCGAGGTCAAGAGCGAGTCTCATGGCTTCGCCCCTTTCTGTTAGCGATGCTACAGGAGGTGTTCCATTTGTCCGCACCCAGATCGTTGAGTTATGCGCCCGGCGGCAGGCGGGTCAACTGGCAGAAGGTGGCGGTCATCGTTGCCTTCGGCGTGGTGCCGGTGTTTTTGCTGCTGCTGTTTACCTACATCCCGTTCGCAAAGATGATCCAGTTCAGCTTCTACAACATGAGCTACACCAAGAACAAGGGCTTTGTCGGCTGGGATAATTACGTGAAGGTGTTCAGCAAGTCCGAATACGTGGACGCGATGCTGCTCAGCCTCTACTACATGGCCGGCGCGGTGGTCCAGCTGTCCCTGGCGCTGTTCTTCGCCTCGGTGCTGAGCTTGGAGAAGATTCGCGGCGCGGGCTTTTTCAAGTCCGCCATGTTCTTCCCGTTCCTGGTCAACGGCATCGCCATCGGCTATATCTTCAAATACTTCTATACGCGGGGCTTCGTGCTGGACTCTGTATTGCAGGCCATAGGCATACCATTGGAAAACCTGCCATACTGGCTGCGGGACCAGAGCGTGAACAACTGGTCGCTGGTGTTTACATCGCTGTGGAAGTACTGCGGCCAGAACATGGTGCTGTTTATCGGCGCCATTGCGTCCATCGACCCGACGCTCTATGAAGCCGCGACCATCGACGGCGCGAACCGCTGGCAACAGTTCTGCCACATCATACTGCCGGGCATCAAGACCGTGTTCATGCTGAACCTGATACTGTCCATCACCGGATCGCTGTCGGCCTTTGAACCGGCCTATGTGGTCGGAAGCATGGGCGCAAACGGCACGGCCACATTCTTCATCAAGATACACCAAATGGCCCATGTCTCGGGCAAGGTGGGCCAGGCCTGCGCCATGGCCATGGTCCTGATGGTCCTGATCCTGATATTCACCGCCGGGCAGCGCCTGTTCTTCCGCTTTGTGATGAAGGATTCCGACAATACCTTCAACGCGAAGTCGAACAAGGCCAAGGCGCTGTGGTAAGGGGGGTAGAGAACGATGATGAACGCGAATACTTCCGTTGCTTCTTCCGATACCGGCGCGCGCATCAAGCGGGGCATCATCAAGTTCCTGGAATACGCGGCGCTGATCCTCGGCAGCTTCGTGGCCCTGCTGCCCATCGTGTCGTCCTTCATGACTTCCTTCAAGTCGGGGGATGAATACGCCGCCACCAACGCCATGACGCCGCCCCAGAACTGGTTCAACTTCGAAAACTACCGCCAGGTCTGGGTGGAGGGTGACATGCTGCGGGCGTTCCTCACGTCCTTCGGCGTGGTCATCGTGGTGGTGCTGGTGTCGGTGATGATGGGCTCCATGCTGGCCTATGTGCTGAACCGCTTCGCCTTTCCGGGCAACAACCTGATCCGCAACCTGTTCATGATCGCCACGCTGATCCCGGGCATCGCCATGCAGGTGACCACCTATCAGATCATGCGCCAGCTGGGCCTGTTGAATTCAATATGGGGCTACATGATCCTGATGAGCGGCACGGACGTCATATCCATCTATATCTTCCTGCAATTCTTCGAGAACCTGAACGTGGCGCTGGATGAATCCGCCGTGCTGGAGGGCTGCACCTACTTCGGCGTGTTCTTCAAGATCCTGCTGCCGCTGACCAAGCCGGCCATCGTCACGGTGGCGGTGCTGAAGGGCGTGGGCGTCTACAACGAATACTACAACGCCAACCTGTACCTCCAGTCCAACAGCTGGCGGACGATTTCCACGGCGCTGTATTCCTTCTCCGGCCCCTTCAAGAGCTCCTATAACATCATCTGCGCCGGCGTGCTGCTGACGCTGATCCCCTCGCTGATCATATTCCTGTTCTTCCAGAAGCAGGTTTACGCTGGCCTGGCCAACGGCTCGGTGAAGGGATGATGCACAAATGGGGCTGTCTGGGACAGCCCCTGATTTATTAAGGAGGATTACGATGTCGCAAATGGTAGCTGAAGTCAGAGCTGAACTCACAGGCCACATCATCCCCTTTTGGAAGGGGCTCAGGGACGATGTGTGGGGCGGCTATGTCGGCCTGGTGGAGTATGACCTGACCCGCAGGCCGGAGGCCGTAAAAGGCTGCATCCTCAACAGCCGCATACTCTGGTTCTTCTCCGAGGCCTACCTTGCCCTCAGGGACGAGAGCCTGCTGGCGGAGGCCTATCACACCTATGATATGCTCTGCCGTATGACCGACCCGGTGAACGGCGGCGTTTTCTGGTCGCTGAACGCGGACGGCAGCGTGGCGGATGGAACCAAGCACACCTATAACCAGGCCTTCGCCATCTATGCGCTGTCCGCCTATCACAGGGCGTCCGGCAGCGCCGAAGCGCTGGATCGTGCCAGGACGCTGTTCCACACGGTAGAAAGCCATTGTCGCGATGGGAACGGTTATCTGGAGGCGTTCACCGCGAACTGGCAGCCGGAGAGCAACGAAAAGCTCAGCGAGAACGGCATCATGGCGAGCCGCACGATGAACACGCTGCTTCATGTGCTGGAGGGCTATACGGGCCTTTACAAGAGCTGGCCCGACGATGAAGTGCGAAAATGCCTGTATGCCATATTCGACATCCTTGAAAAGCACATCTGGAACCCGGAAAAGCGCCGCCAGGAGGTCTTTTTCGACATGGATTACCACAGCCTGATCGACCTGTACAGCTATGGGCACGACATTGAAACCTCGTGGCTGGCGGACCGCACCCTGGACCTGCTGGACGATCCCGCGCTGACGGCGCGCATCCGCCCCATATTGCTGGCGATGGCGGACCAGACCAGCCGGGAAGCGTTGACAGACCATGGCTTTGTGAACGAATGCGATAAGGGCGTGGTGGACACCAAGCGGGTATGGTGGATTCAGGCCGAGGCGCTGCTGGGCTACCTGAACGCCTGGGAACGCACCGGCGAGGCGCGCTATCGGGAAGCGGTGCTCAATCAATGGCGTTTTATCAGGGATGTGATGATCGACAGGCGGCCTGGCTCCGAATGGTTCGGATATGTGAAGGCAGATGGCACCCCTATTGGGCTTCCCATCGTGGAACCCTGGAAGTGTCCTTACCACAATGGGCGCATGGCCCTGGAGGTCATCCGAAGGAACCCGGACATTTAAGAAGGAAGGGCTGAAGGCGGGGAACTGTTTCGTTGCAGGCGTATTCTGATTTGTGGGCTGATACGGCATCCAAAAGCCTTCCCCCTTGGGGAGGGTGCCTGCGTGGCCGAAGGCCTAGCGAAGCGTCCAGCAGGCGGATGAGGTCCCCTCACATTACGCTTCGCGCCTATGCTGAAACAAGCGTTGTCCGAGCGACGCGAAGCAAATCCTTTGGCACGACAAGGACCTCATCCGTCTTTTCCGGAACAATGCAAGCCCTTTTCGGGAAATCCACCTTCCCCAGAGGGGAAGGCAGCTTTTGGGCTACCTTCATCTTTCTGCCCAATCAGAATTTTCCTTCCAGAGCACTTAAGGAGGCTCAAGCATCATGCTGACCTGTTATAATCCAAAGAACGAACAACACTTTCTGCGCATGGGGCGCCTTGAGCCTTCGGAACAGGTGTGCGCGCTTTGGTGGTCGGGGTCCGGCTTTCGCACGCGGATCGATTGCACCCGGCTGGAGCTGGAGGCTGAGGTGGCCGAGGGCGAACATGCGCCCTGGCTGGCGGTGGCCGTGGACGGCGCACCGGTGGCGCGGCTGCCGCTGATGGCGGGTCGACATCGCTATGCCCTGCTGGAAGGCATGGAAAAGGGGCATCCTCACGAGGTGACGGTGAGCAGGGATACCCAGCCCTGCGATTCCGACACCGCGCCGCTGTTGCTGAGAGCGGTATATACCGATGGCATGCCGTTTGCGCCGATGCCAAGGCCCGCTCTGATCGAGTTCATCGGCGACAGCCTCACGGTGGGCGAGGGCTGTGTCGGGCCTGCGGGAGCGATGGAGTGGCGCATGGCGTGGATTTCAAATCAATTGGCGTATCCAACCCTGGTCAGCGAACGCCTGAATGCCGAGAAACGGGTGATTGCGCTGGGAGGGTGGGGCGTCTGCCGATCCTGGGACGCCAATCCCGATTGTGCCATAGGCAGGATTTACGACCGGCTGTGCGCGGTTGTGCCCAGCGGAGATATACCTTTCGATTTCGCTGCCCATCGGTCGCCGGATGCCGTTGTGATCAATCTGGGAACCAATGACACGTCTGCGATGAACTCCCTGGAACCAGCTGATCGCGCATCAATGAAAGCGGAGATCACCCGCAGTGCGCTGGCACTCATCAGCCAGGTACGCGTACATGCGCCTCATGCCGTTATACTGTGGGCCTATGGGATGTGCGGCGACCCGTTGAAGGAATGTCTGCGGGCGGCAGTAGAACAGGCGCAAGCCGAAGGGAACGGGCGTGTCGCATGGCTGGCCTTGGAGAGCTACGGCGCTGAGATGGGTTCCAGGAGCCACCCCGGACGTAAGGCACATGAAAGAGCTGCGGAACAGATTGGAGATGAACTGCTCAGATTAATTAACTAAGTCAAAGAAAAGCAACACAGAAGTGCACCTTAGACGCCAAAATTGCATCCAGGGGGCTTTACTGTGTATAGCTGAAGGAAAGCAACCTATGGTACATGTAGCGGCGGCAATCTGCCGCCATATGGCGCCTGATAGGCGCCGCTACACCGCCTGCTATTCATTCATGGTGTACCCACATCGTGGATTGCCCATTTAGAAACACACTCTAATCTACAGGTATCATACTGAAGGTACTGCCGTGTTCAAAGGCATCGGAGCATCCCGCACACGGGATAAGCTGTGGCAGAACCGTATGAAGTTGCGTGAGAGATGATCCTCCGGGAAGGGCCCGGGACGGGTTCCATAATCGCGCGAATGTTTTTGATGCTGTTTTCATCCCTTGAAAAATAAGACGCTTCGGTGTATAATAGTAATTGATAACTAACCTGATCTTCTCGCCCATCGTACAGCGCGGCCGCGGATGGACGGCTGTGAGATGGGCGCTTATTGTGGGTGATGGTTAGTCGATTCTAATGGCTGGCTGCATCATTTATCAACGGATGCAATCCGCCGCCGTGGAGAACTGGCGGATTGACAGACCGCGATGCGTTTTGAGAATAGCGTTTCATGGAATAAAACAGTCGGACGCAGGCACCGGGTGTGGCAACGCCCTGATGCCTGGCGGGGTGGATATGTGCAGACATAGGGGACAGGCAAAACAGTCGCACGGAGGCAGATATGTACATCGAGATTCGTGATTTAAGGAAGAGCTACGGCGAGGGCTCAGGCTTCTCGCAGGTGCTTCGGGGCATCAGCTGCGAAGTGGCAAAGGGGCGGATCTGCGCCATCCTCGGCCCCAGCGGATCGGGAAAATCCACGCTGCTCAACTGCGTCGGCGGGCTGGAGACGGCCAGCGGTGGGTCGATCCGCGTGGATGGCACGGAGCTCGTGGGCATGAAGCCGGAGGCGCTGTCGGAATACCGCCGTGAAAAGCTGGGCTTCGTGTTCCAGTTTTACAATCTGGTGCCCAACCTCACGGTGCGGGAGAACATACAGGTCTGCGAATATCTCTCAAAGCGCCCGCTGTCGGTGGATGATCTGCTGGATGCCCTGGGACTCAGTGAACACCGGAACAAATTCCCCTCGCAGATCTCCGGCGGCCAGCAGCAGCGCTGTGCCATCGCGCGGGCCATCGTCAAGAACCCGAGTCTGCTGCTCTGCGACGAACCGACCGGCGCGCTGGACTCGGCCTCCAGCCGGGACATACTCATGCTGCTGGAGCAGATCAACCGGGAGTACGGCACGACGATACTGCTCGTTACCCACAACACCGCCATCCGGAGGATGGCCCACCAGGTGCTCACCATACGGGATGGTCGCGTGACCGAGGAGGCCATAAACGACGCGCCGGTCCATGCCGCCGAGCTGGAGGACCTGTGAGATGCAGCGGCTGTTGTACAGAAAGATGTGGCGGGAGCTCCGCGCCGCCTGGCCGCGTTACCTGGCCCTCGGCCTGGTCATAGGCTTCGCCATGTACATGATCGTCAGCCTGATCGGCGCGGCGGACACGGTCATATTGGGCACGGCCCGCCACGCGCAGGCCAACGGCATCGAGGACGGCCAGTTCACCACCTTCGTCCCCCTGACGGACGGGCAGATGAAGGCGTTGACCGACTCGGGAATTGCGCTGGAGAAGCAGTTCTATCTGGATTATGAGTTGGAAAGCGGCAGTGTGCTGCGCGTGTTCCGCCTTCGGAGGGAGATCGACCGCGCGGAGCTTGAATCGGGAGTGTTCCCCGGGGATGAGGGCGTTGCCCTGGAAAAGCGGTACTGCGAGGAAAACGGCCTTGTCCCGGGCGACGTGATCCACATTGCCGGCTTTCCACTGACCGTCAGCGGCATCTGTACCTCGCCCGACTATGATACGCCCTTCCGGGAGATGGACGACAGCACCGTGGACAGCGCGAATTTCTCAACGGCGTTTGTCACGGACGCGCTATATGAAAGGCTGCGGCAGACGGGCGCGGCGCTTCGCTCGGAAGAATTCCTGTATGCCTACAGATTGAACGGCGCGCTCACGGATGACGCGCTCCGGGACCGGCTGAAGGAACTGACCTTCGACCCCGACGGCGTGGAGGACCCGTGGTTCCGGGAATACTGGGACCGGAATTACGGAAAGCGCGACGAGCTGCTGGACGCGGCTTCTGAGATGGTCGACGGCACGCGGAAGCTCAGTGACGCTCTGGACGAGATGGGGGAGAAGGCCTTCGGAAAGCCCGGAACCGCCGCGTGGAGGATGCTGCCCAAAGACCTGTCCGAGGCCTACGATGGGGTTCATGAGGCCGCGGAGGGCGCGGAAGAGCTGCGCGACGCGGTGGACGAGCTCGCGGATCAATTCATGCGCCCGGATACCGCAAACCTTCGCAGCTATGTCAAGGCGCAGGACAATCCGCGCATCGGCGGCGCGGCGGACGATGTGGTCATCAACAAATACGCCAGCATCGTCGCCGGGGTCATCATCATGGCGCTGCTGACCTACGTGATCAGCGTGTTCGTCGTGCACAACATCGAAAGCGAGCAGAGCGTCATCGGCACCCTGTATGCCCTGGGCGTCCGCCGGCGTGAGCTCATGTGGCACTACCTGCTGCTGCCCGTGCTGGTCACGCTGCTGGCCGGCATTGCCGGGACCGCGCTGGGCTACAGCGCCCTCGGCGTACCCACGCAGACCGCGGACACCTATGCCTATTTTTCCGTGCCCTCCCTGTCGACGGCCGTCGAGCTACCCGTGATCCTGTACGGCGCGGTGATGCCCCCGCTGATCGCCGCGCTGGTCAACTTCCTGTTCATCCGGCGCAGGCTCTCCGCGCCGGCGCTGCGGCTGATCCGGAAGGAGGCGAAATTTGCCCAGGCGCGGAAGCTGGACCTGGGCCGCATGGGATATGTGCGTCGCTTCCAGATCCGCCAGCTCATCCGGGAGAGTAGAAGCGCCCTGGGCGTCGTGCTGGCGATATTCATCTGCTTTTTGCTGATGATGATCGGCCTCAACGCCTGGGTTCTCTGCGACCACGTGGGCAGGGACAATGTGACGGACACGCGGTATTCGCACATGGTCCTCTACAAGTACCCGGAGGCGGAGGCGCCAGCGAGTGGGTATGAGGCCGTCGCCCTCTCCATGAAGAAGGAGGTCCTTGGCTACAAAATGGATGTGACAGTGCTGGGGCTCACGGAGGACAACCCCTTCTTCGACGCCGCGCCGTCCCACAGCATGAGCCGCGTACAGATCAGTTCCGCCATGGCGCAGAAATACGGCCTGAAGACCGGGGACGTGTTTACCCTTACGGACGAGCAGAACGACCGCGTCTATGCCTTTACCGCCGACGGGGTGGTGCGCTACAGTCCCGCGTTCTATGTCTTTATGGACATCGACAGCCTGAGGGAGCTGTTCGGCCTGCCGGAGGATTATTACAACGTGGTCTTCTCCGACAGGGACCTGGAGGTTAACCCCGGGCGGCTCTACAGCGTGAACACCCGGGAGGACGTGGAAAAGGCGGCCAACATCTTTGTGGAGCTCATGTGGTCCATGGTGATCACCATGCTCGTGGCTTCCTCGGCTATCATGGCGCTGGTCATGTACCTGATGATGAAGGTGATGATCGACCACGCCGCCGGCAGCATCGCGCTGTTCAAGCTGTTCGGCTATCGAAAGGGCGAGTTGAGCGCCCTGTTCCTGAACGGCAATACGCTGCTGATCGCGCTGGGCGTGCTCGTGTCGATCCCCCTGTCCAAGCGCATCATGGACGCCATGTACCCGTATCTGGTCGCAAACGTGGCCTGCGCCATCGACCTGCGCTTCGAGCCGTGGATTTACGCCGCCCTGTTCGTGGGCTGCATGCTGATTTACGCGCTGATCCACGTCTTCCTGGCGCGCAGGATCCGCCGCATCAGGCCGAATGAGGTCCTGAAAAACAGGGAGTGAGGCATACGCGCATGTCGTGATGAACGCAACCGGGTCCCTCACGTTGCCATCATGGGCGGCACCGTCTGTCTCCCGGCTGCCGTTTAACCGCGGCCGCCCTTACCAGATTGCCCATCGCCGGGACGGTCCAACGCATACCGGTATTTTTCAAACCGGTATCGCTGCTTTTTCTGGGTGATCTGCCCATACTCGATGGCTTCCGTGGGGCAATTCTGAATGCAGGACATGCAGTGCGCGCAGCTTCCGCCGCTCCACGTCGGTCTGCCATCCGCGATTTTGATCCTGTTCAACGGGCACAGCCGCGCGCATTTTCCGCAGCCGACGCATTTGTCGGTCACATGGAAATCGCCGACGCCCTGCCGGACGCGACACCACACCGGGTTAAAGGGCAGGGTGATGAGCAGCTCGAAGAACCATACGTGCCGCGATTGAAGGCGCTCCCCGCGAGCGATGGCGGCGGCTATGGATTCGATCCTTTCGGCGGAGGCCCGTATCCGCCGCTCGATCTCCGGGGTTTCAAGCTCCGGGTAATGATCGTTGGCCAGGTAGTTCCTGGGCATGGTGAGGTCTGCCCAGCCCAGGGTGCGAAGGCCCTTTTTGCGCATGATCCCCCTGGCCAGTACGCCGCTGATGCCGGAATAGCCGCCGCTGGTGAAGATGAAGTAAACGTCTGTATGGCCCGCCAGCGGGGTCTTGCGCAGGAAGTCCGACAGGAATCGGGGCATTTCGCAGACATAGGTGGGCGAGCAGATCACGAACGGCCTGTCGGAACGAATGGGGGAGTGGTCGCCGCGCCGAATCCGGTCAAGCAGATCGAGGGATTCATCCCCAAGGAGTGTCGCCAGCCGCCGGGCGACGAATCGCGTGTTGCCCGTGGCACTGAAATACAGGATCATTGGCCTATCCTCCATTTCGGTTGATTTGGGACCGGGTGCCGCAAGGCCCTTTCTTTTCTGTATCGACGCGGCGTGCAGGCGGACGCATCCCATGGATCTATCCATCTCGACGCCGCTTCCCGTTCAATTGTATTATGACGCAGGACCGCCCATCCGGCCCTGTTTTTCATGTATGGCATTATAGCATGAATGCCGCCAGCGTTTCAAGCCAAGGAAATGGAAAGCGCATGGGCGCGGCCCACGCTTCGCCGGGGCCGGTGTTCGTGTCGGGGCAGAAAAGCGATGGATGTAAAAACGAGTGATGTAAAAACATTCCGGAAAAGGTTCATGAGGAATAAACCCAGTGGACAATAGGTTCAACTGTTGATATAATGGAGAAACAGAATACAGCACGGGGGTTGCTCATGTATGAACCGGAACAACAAAAGGGCGAAGGTCTGTTTTCTGGCCGCTCTGGGCGTGGCCATCATGTGCCTGCTGGTCTGCGTGATCAGGACCAACGCCTACAATCGCGTAGTGCGCCAAGAGGTTTTTGCGGGCGACCCGCTGTTTGCCCAGGCTGACGAATCCCAAAGGGGAGTGTCTGTCAGCGCGGTTCCCAGAAGCAATACATGGACCAAGACCCTCGGCCAGGACATCGAGGGCCTCAGCGAGTACGATTTTCAGGCATACACCTATGACTTTACCGTCTCAAACAACACGAATGATGCCGTTTCCGATTTTTCATTCAAGCTGACCTTCGGTGAAAATGTCTTTTTATCGTCGGCATGGAACGGCGCGCTGGAATTGCACCAGGATGTCGGGGGGAACGGGACCGTCGCGACGGTGCCCGACCTTCGGGAATTCGTCCCGGGCGATTATGACCTGAACACCGTGACGGTGGACGGGGAATCGTTCATCTTCATGAAGGCCGGGGATTACCTGGTCTATCTTCCCAGCGACAGCGTGAACGCGATGGAGGTGCCGATCAAGCCCCGGGAGGGCACGACGCCGGGCATCATCATCTACGTGCCGGTCGGGAGGGGCCTCGAAGGGTCGACCCTGGAGCTGAACTATCGGTTCAACCGGGTGCTGACGAGCGATCCCCTGTTCTGGGTGGCCGTGGTGGGCCTGTCGATCTGGCTGGTGGTGCTGATCACCTTCATGATCATCTCGGGGAAGATACGCAAGTACAACGAACGGCATGAGCGGGACAACGTCATCATCAATGAATCCATTGAAACCTTTACCGGCTTCATCGACGCGAAGGACCCCTATACGAACGGCCATTCCAAGCGGGTCGCGAGCTATACAAGGCTGATCGCCAGCCAGTTTGGGTATGAGGGGGAGGCGTTGGACCGCATCTACTACGTCGCGCTGCTGCACGACTGCGGAAAGATCGGCGTACCGGACAACATCCTCCGCAAGCCCGGTAAGCTGACCGACGAGGAATTTGAAATCATAAAGTCCCATACGGTGCGCGGCGGCGAGATCCTCAGCCGCTTCAAGAGCCTTGAAAACGCCGGCGAGGGCGCGCTCTACCATCACGAGCGGTATGACGGCAAGGGCTATCCCGAGGGCCGGGCCGGGGACGATATTCCCTTCATCGCCCGAATGATCTGCGTCGCGGATTCCTTTGACGCCATGAATTCGAGCCGCGTGTACCGAAAGAAGCTGACGAGCGAGCACATCAAAAATGAGATCGAAACCAACAAGGGCAAGCAGTTTGATCCCGAAGTGGCGGATGTGATGCTCAGGCTGATCCGGGAGGGCCAGATCGTCATGGAGGACGGCGAGGATTGAGGATTGCCGCCCCGGAAAAGCACAATTTGCCTGGCCGAATAACACCCTTGTATGATGCCGTGGTTTTTATTCAGTCAGAATTTCCATACGATTGAACAGTTACAAGCCGTGAAAGGGGTTTTCGACATGAACAACCGTTTCTCCCGGTTCAGGAGGCTGGTGGCCATGGCGATGGCGCTGGCGCTCTGCGCCATGGGCGTTGTGGCGGCGGCCGATTCTTCATCCGCCGGCATCCGGGTGAACCAGGTGGGCTTTCGGCCGGACGCGGTCAAGACCGCCGTGTTTGCCGGGACCGGTGTCGACGGCGAAGCCTTCGCGGTGATCGAAGTAAACAGCGGCGAGACGGTATTTGAGGGAAACCTCTCCGCGGCCATCGACAATCCCTGGGCGGGGGAGACGAACCGCGTCGCGGATTTCTCCGGCCTGACCCGGAACGGCACCTACTGCGTCGTCAGCGCGGACGGCCTGGAATCTCCGGCCTTCACCGTCGGCGAGGATGTGTATGGGGAATTGCTGCGCAGCGCGGCGCGCATGCTGTACCTGCAGCGCTGCGGCATTGAGACCGACGGGGCCCTGGCCGGCCCCTACGCCCATCCGGCCTGCCATACGGCGCTGGCCACCGTCTGGGATACCGGTGAGAAGATCGACGTCTCCGGCGGCTGGCACGACGCGGGCGATTATGGCCGCTACGTGGTTTCCGGCGCGAAGGCCGCGGCGGATCTGATGCTGGCGCATGCCCTTCGGGGGGAGATCCTCGACGATTTCGGAATCCCGGAGAGCGGCGACGGCCTGGATGACCTGCTGGAGGAGGCGAAGGTTGAGCTGGACTGGCTGCTGAAGATGCAGGCGGCCTCCGGCGGCGTGTATCACAAGGTCAGCTGCGCGAGCTTCCCGGCGTTCATACCCCCGGAGAAGGAGACCGGCGAGCTGATCGTATGCCCCGTCTCCAACACCGCCACCGGCGATTTCGCCGCGGTGATGGCGATGGCCTCCCGGCTCTGTGCCGTCGACTGGCCGGAGGACGCCCGGGCGTATCTCGATGCGGCGCGGCGCGCCTGGGACTATCTGGCACAGCATGAGGGTGAACCGGGCTTTCAAAACCCAGACGGCATTGTAACCGGGGAATATCCCGACGACGACGACAGCGACGAGCGCTTCTGGGCGGCGGCGGAGCTGGCCAGCGCCACCGGCGAAGCGGTCTACGTCGAGGCCGCGTCCGACCTGCTGGCGACCGGCGGCAAGCGCCACGGCCTGGGCTGGCTGGACGTGGGGACCTACGGCCTGCTGGCGGTGCTGAATGACGCCCGGCGGGACGAGGATGATCCCACCCGCGAGGCGGCCCGTGTGGAGCTGGACGCCATCGAAGAGGAAGCCCTCGCAGCCATCGCCCTGAATCCCTACGGCGCGGACCGAACCGACGCCTATGAATGGGGCTCCAACATGGGCGTTGCGAATACCGCCGCGCTGCTGATGATGGAGGGCAGGCGGGGGAACGAGGCCTGCCGCAGGGCGGCGCAACAGCCGCTGGACTACCTGCTGGGGAAAAACGCCACGGGCTATTGCTTCGTGACAGCGACGGGGGCAAGGTCGCCGGAGCATCCCCACCATCGCCCCTCCCATGTAGCCCGGGAGGTGATGCCGGGCATGCTGGTCGGCGGCCCCAACAGCGGCCTTGAAGACCCTCGCGCCGCGAGCCTGCTCAGGGGAAACCCGCCCGCGAAGTGCTATGTGGATGACGAGCAGAGCTATTCCACCAACGAGGTCTGCGTCTACTGGAACAGCCCCCTGGTGCTGCTGCTGGCCGGAATGTGAACGCCTGTGAGACGGTGTACAGAACATCGAAGGCCCCTGTGAAGGAGGCTTCCCAAGCAAAACGCCCGGGAGAGCGGCGCATGCTCTCCCGGGCGAAGTGTTTACGGACAGGCTGTCATCAGGCGGCCCCGAACTTATCCTTGCCCTGCTTGCAGCGCGGACACTTCCAGTCGTCGGGGAGGGCGTCGAAAGCGATGCCATCGTGCTCCGCGGGATCATATACGTATCCGCACACCGAACAGATGTACCTGCCGGTGGCTTCGGCCGCGGCGACCTCCGTGGGCGGTATGCTCTCGGGAGGATTGTTCAGGTCGATGACGGCCTTGTTCTCCAGGTTTTCGACGCCCAGGGGCGTGTGGGTGGAGAGATAGACCGTGGGATGGGCCGAGATGAATTCCCGGACCTGGTCGAGGGTCGCCCTGGCCGCGGCGACGTCCTCGAACACCACGGACAGCCTGTTGGCGTACAGCGCTTCATCGGTATAGGTCACGTCGCCGTGGAGCATGTAGAACAGGCCGCCGTCCTCGACGATCACGATGCTGTTGCCGGTGGTGTGGCCCTTCGCCGGGAGGTAATACACGCCGTCCGCGATCTTCTCGCTGGCGGGGAAGTTGTAGTAGGGGCCGTCCTTGTAGGCCACCGCGGTCACGTTGGGCAGGGCGAGCTCCTGGGCCTGGGCCTCCTCCGGCGAGGCGTAGATCGTCGCCATCGGGAACGCCGCCAGCAGCCCGGTGTGATCGGCGTGCTTGTGGGTGACCAGGATCTTCGAGACGTTTTCAGGGGTGTAGCCCACCGCCTTCAACGCGTCGAGGTAATCCTGGATGCGCGTGCCCATGTAGATGGCGGTTTTCTCGTCGGGCACCTGGTTCGGCATGCCGTCCGGCATGCCCGTATCCACCAGGATGACCTCGCTGCCGGTGTCGATCACATAGTTCTGCAGGCTGGAACGGTAGCGGACGGACGGGTCGAGGCCCTCCGCGCCCTCGCCGCCCATGGCGAAGGGCTGGGTCATGAAGCCGTTCTCGTAGAGCTTCACGGCCTTGATGGTGATGGGGGCTTTCGCCGCCTTCGCCGGTTCCTCGCCGGCTTCAGTCGCCGGGGCCGTGCCGTCCCGCCACGCCCGGTAGGCGTTCAGCTCCGGCTCCACAAACTTCAGCGCCAATCCCAGCACCGCGATGTCGTCCGTCATGCCGACGATCGGAATCTTGTCGGGGATGAGGTCCTTCCCCTTCACGAGGTACAGGAACGCGGCGACGATCGTCGCCAGCACCTTCGGCTGAACCTCGTATTCCCGCTTCACCCAGCTCTTCACCATGGAGATGACGATGGGAAGGCCGGCGAGGGTCTCACCGACGTGGGGAATCTTGCGCAGCTGCTCTTCCGCATCGGCCAGAAGCTGATCCAGGCGCGAAGGGTCGTTGATAAAGCCGGTCGCTTCGGCTGTAAATTGGCGAAGGATGTCTTCTGCGAACATATTGATGGGCTCCTTTCTGTGTCGTGTGACAAAACACTGTGGCAATTATAACATACCGGACGGCCTTTTTCAATCGGTTATAGCCCCGATATTAAATTGTTGTAACTGTATGGCGGTAGACAAATTCGAAACAACGATAAAACCCGCCCCCCCAACGGCAGCGTCGGAACTTGCCAATACCGGTGGACAATGTCCCCGCTTTTACGGTATAATGATAGCGGATTATCACAGGGAGCCTGCGCCGGTATTCAAACGGGGCGGGAATTCCCTGCCGAAAGGGCGGAGATGAGTGGCATGAGGCGATCACTGGCGGGCGTCTGGCGGGCGGAGTTCGAGGATTTCGCCGGGGATATAACCATCCCGGGGACGCTGGATGAGAGCGACATCGGCCATGAGGATGCCGGTACGGATACCTGTCACCCGGACCAGGCCCCGGGCGGCGCGACGCGGGGGTCGGGCCCCATCGCCACGCGACTGACCCGCAGGCACACTTATGAGGGCCCGGTCCGGCTGACCAGAAGGCTGGACGAGGCGATTCCCGATGGCGCGCGGGCGTTTATCGAGGTGGCGCGTGGACGCTGCCTGAGGCTGTTCATCGACGGCCGGGAGGCGCCGCCCTTTGAACCGCCCACGCTGAGCACCCCCCAGGTGTTCGAGGTGACGGGCCTTGTTCACCCGGGCGCTGAGCTGGCCCTGATCTCGGACAACAGCTATCCCGGGCTTCCCCGGGCGGACATCGTCAACGCTTCTGCGGCCACGGACGAGACCCAGACCAACTGGAACGGCCTGCTGGGAGACGTGTGCCTGCGCCTGGAGCGGCCGGTGTTCGTCCGCGCCCTGCGGGTCTATCCCCGGGTTGGAGCGCTGGACGTGCGCGTCGATCTGAGCGCGGCGCGGGCTTATCGCGGAACCATCCATTTTATATGCGACGCTGTTGAGGCAGGGGCGGCCCTTCGGGCGGACGTCCCCGCCGGCGAGCATGAGCTCCGGGCGACGCTGCCCCTCCTTCCGGGCGTTCGGCTCTGGGACGAGGGAGACGGGCAGCGCTATGAGATGACCGCCGCGCCGGAAGGCTGCGAGGCTAAAACCATCTGCTTCGGCATTCGCCGCTTCGGGGACGATGGCACGGGGCGGCTGGCCCTGAACGGCCGCCGGGTCTTCCTCAGGGGCGAGACCAACTGCGCGGTGTTCCCGGAGACCGGGCATCCGCCGATGAACGTCGGGGCCTGGACGGAGATCCTGGAGACCTACCGCGCCTATGGCGTCAACCTGGTGCGCTTTCACTCCTGGTGTCCCCCGGAGGCGGCCTTCGAGGCGGCGGACCGGCTGGGCATGCTGATGCAGCCGGAGCTCTCCCACTGGAACCCGAGGGACGCACTGGAGGACGACGCGGCCTTTGAATACTACCGGCGGGAGCTGCTGCAGATCCTGCGGGCCTGCGCCAACCACCCCTCCTTCGTGATGCTGACGCTGGGCAACGAGCTGGCGACGGGCCCCCTGGGACACCGGCGGATGGATGAACTGCTGGCCCTGGCCCGGGAAGCGGACGACACCCGGCTCTACGCCAACGGCTCGAACGTCCACTATGGCGAGCGGGGCTGCGACGAACAGAGCGACTTTTACACCGCCTCGACCTGGTACGGCGCGCCCCTGCGCGGGACCATGTCCGGCACGGATGAAAGCGACGGCCGGCTGCAGGGGCACATCAACGAACGCTATCCCTCGGCCGCCGTCAGCTATGACAACGTGCTCGCCCGCCTTCGTCAAGCCTATGCCGGACCGGTGTTCGGCTTCGAGGTCGGGCAATTTGAGGTGCTGCCGGACTTCGGCGAGTTGGACGCGTTCAGGGGCGTGACCGACCCCGCCAACCTGCGGCTGGTTCAGTCCCGGGTGGCCCGCAGCGGGCTGACGGGCGTATGGGGGGACTGTGTGGAGGCGACGGGCGAGCTGGCGCTGCTGTGCTATCGGGAGGAGGTGGAGGCCGTCCTCCGCACCCCGGGCATGTCTGGGCTGGCCCTGTTGAGCCTCCAGGATTTCCCGGGCCAGGGGACCGCGCTGGTGGGCATGCTGAACAGCCACCTGCGGCCCAAGCCCTACGGCTTCGCCCGTCCGGAGCGCTTCGCGGCGTTTTTCCGGGACACGCTGCCCCTGGCGCGGCTGGAGCGCTACACCTGGCTGAACAGCGAGACGCTGCGTGTGAAGGTTCTGGTGGCCAATTACGGCAAAGCGCACATCCTCGGGCCGCTGCGCTGGCGGCTGGAGGGGGAGGGCTGTGACCGGTCAGGCATCTTGGCGGCGGAGGCGTTCCCTCCGGGCGGACTGACGTCGGCGGGGATGCTGGAGGCACCCCTCGCGTCCATAAGCCGGCCTGTGCGGCTGGAGCTCACGCTGGCGGCGGGGGAGGCGGTCAACCGCTATCCGATCTGGGTCTATCCCGACGGGGCGGCAGCCTGTCCCGGCGATGTGGTGGCGGCGGACGGCCCCGGGGAAGCGCTGGCGGCGCTGGCGGCGGGGAAGAAGGTGTTCCTCGACCCGCCCATGGCCGCGCCCCTTCGGGCGGTGCCCTGCCACTTTTCCACGGACTTCTGGTCGGTGGGCACCTTTCCCTGCCAGTCGGGCACGATGGGCCAGCTGATCGACGCCGCCCACCCCATCTTCCAGGGCTTCCCCACGGAAAAGCACACGAACTGGCAGTGGTGGCCGATGGCGGGACGCCGCGCGGTACACATGCCCGCCGGCCTGCGCGCCATCGTCACCGAGCTGGACAGCTTTGCCACGCTGCGCCCACTGGCCCAGCTGTTTGAGTGTCGCGTCGGTCCCGGCAGGCTGGTGTTTTCCAGCATGGCGCTGCGCCAGCTCGGTCAATACCCTGAGGCCCGGGCGTTGCTGAGCGCGATCTATCGCTATATGGAAACCGACCGGTTCCAACCGGACCAGTCCCTCGACCCGGCGGACCTGAAGCGGATGTTTGACGGTTGACAGGCGCTGAGGCCATCCATTATAATCAACGCAAAAGCACTGATGTGACAGGAGGTAAAGCTCGTGGATTACAAGCAAATCGCGGACAACGTGCTGGGCATGCTGAAGAAAGCGGACGGTAACGATCCCTCCCGGGGACACCTGACCATGGACAACTGGGAATGGCCCACCGGCGTGGCGCTGTACGGCATCTACAAGACCTACCAGCAGAGCGGCGACCGGAGCATACTGGATTACCTGCGGGGCTGGTACGACGACATGCTCCACCGCCCCAGCCAGCCCCACCGCAATGTGAACACGGTAGCGCCAGCGCTGGCGCTCACCTGCCTGTACGATGAAACCCGGGACCCGGAATACCTCGCCGCCATCGAGGGCTGGATCGACTGGGTCATGAAGGAAATGCCCCGCACGGAGTACGGCGGCATGCAGCATTGCACGGTGTGGAACAAGCACTACCAGCAGCTTTGGTGCGACACGCTGTTCATGGTGTGCCTGTTCCTGGCCAAGGCGGGCGTCGTGCTGGAGCGTCCGGCGCTGATCGAAGAGGCGGAATACCAGTTCCTGATGCACATTCGTTATCTGCAAAACAAGGTGAACGGCCTTTTCTACCACGGCTGGAGCTTTGACCGCCGCCACAACTTCGCCAACGCCTTCTGGGCCCGGGGCAACGCCTGGTTCACCGCCGCCGCCGTGGAGCTCTACGACATCACCGGGAGGGAAAACGCCGCCATGCGCATGATCCATTCCGCGTGGCTGGACCAGGTGCTGGCGCTGTGGAAATACCAGCGGGTGAACGGCCTGTACACGACGCTCATCGACGTGGAGGAGAGCTACTGCGAGACCAGCGCCACCGCGGCCATCGCCTACGGCGTGCTGAAGGGCCTGCGGCTGGGCTGGCTGCCCCAGGAGCCCTACCAGCAGATGGCCATGCTGTCCGCCCGGGCTGTGCTGGATCAGATCGACGAGACCGGCGCGGTACAGGGGGTCTCCGGCGGCACCGGCATGGGCCACGATTTGCAGCACTACAAGGATATCATCGTGACGCCCACGGCCTACGGCCAGGGCCTGACCTTCCTGATGCTCACGGAGCTGATGATCCGGGAGTGATAACGAAAGCGTTTGGAGCTCAGAGCGCCAATTCTCTCTGAGCTCCAAACGCTTTGTAAATGAACGGTCGCAGGCAAATCAATATTTGCCTGACTGAATAGACACAACTTTCTACTTTGAACTCTGTTCTGAAGCTTTCTCTCCTCCGCCCTTCTCGCCGGGGATCTCCGCCCGGGTCCAGCCGGAGAATTCCAGCAGCGAGGGCCGGCCGGTCCGGCCCGAGCTCCTGCGCCATTCCGAGGGCGTCAGGCCCATGATCCTGTGGAAGTGGCGGTTGAAGCTGCTCAGGGACTCGTATCCCACCGCCGATGACACCTCGGAAATCAGCCGTTCCGAGGAGCGCAGCAGGGTGCAGCTGTTCAATATCCGGGTCTGGTGCAAGAAGGCGAGGGGAGAAGCGCCCACCTGCTCCTTGAACAGGCGGCGAAAGTGGGATACGCTCAGGTGGCACAGGTCGGCGAGGTGCTTCTGATCAAAGCTCTGGTTGTACTGCCGGCGGATGTAATCCAGCGCCGGGGAGATGACGTGGGCGTTTTCCTGCTGACTGTTTTCGGCGAACCCTGAAGGACTGGCTTCGCGTCGCTGGCCGCTGTAGTAGGCCCGCAGCAGGTGGATCAGCAGGGCCATGCAATAGCCGCGCATGCTGAACTGATAGCCGGCCTCCTGGCGGGTGTGCTCGTCGATGACCGCCTGGACCAGACTCTCGCCCCAGGGGGCCTGCTTCGGAGACAGCACGATGTGGCAGTTGTTCAGAAAGCTCTGCCCCTGGGAGGGCAGCGCCAGCTGTTGGAACACGCTCTGTCCCAGCAGCAGCTCCGGGTCAAGAAACAGGTAGCTCCACAGGCTGGGGTCGTCCGGCTTTGACCAGGTGGTGTGGGGGGTGTTCCGGCCCACGCAGGTGATGGACCCGGGTCCGAATTCCACGGGCAGGTGGTTGAACAGCATCGTTCCCGAGCCAGAGTGGCAGATGCCGATTTCCAGACAGTTGTGAAAGTGCAGGCGGCTGCTGGGCGTGGCGCTGATGATCCATTCGCTGCCGGTGAGCACGATCAGCGGGAAGCCGGCGGGCAGCTCATAGTTCCGGTATTCCAATACAGCGCGCTTTGGCCGTGGCATGATCGAAGCCCCCTGTCCTGTGAAGTCTGTGATGAAATAATACTTTCATACCTATTTGTTCTGAAAAATTCTGATTTGTCGGGGAGAGCCCGACAAATCAGAATTTGCATACGTCTTCCAGTTACCAATTATATAACAATTCCCTGAAATATTCAATCCCATTCGATCAATCCTCCGGTAGGACGGCAGGACGGGTTTGTGGTCGTATTTGCACAACTTATGAATCATTTTAAATAGATATTCAATGTTAAAAATGTTATAATCACATTATCGACACAAGAAGAAACAGGGCATGAGGGAGGGCGGACGATGAGTAATGAATTTGACCGGGGTGGCTTCACCCTGCCCGGCGAGGCGGGCTATGAGGATTTGACGCTGGAGATTGCGGAAAAGTGGGGCGCGGACGTGATTCGCGACAGCGACGGCACGAAGCTGTCGCCCCGGATCGTGGAGGCGGGGTACCGCATCTATTCCACGATCTGCGTCATCCGTGAGCACAACGCCTTTGCCGAGGCGCACCCCGATGCCCAGCAGCAGACCTTCCTGATTTCAGACGCCGTTCTGGCGGAGGGGGAGCAGGTAACCATCGACCCGCTGGCGGGCTATTTTGACGAGCAGTTCCAGCTGAACGACAGCGCGGAGGCGATAGCCTACTGGCAGGTGTGGGACCGCACGGCCGGGGAGCCCGTTCCCCGGGAGCGCTGGCGCTATGCCGACGGCAAAATTACCGTCACGGGCTGCACCCCATACCATCGCTATACGGCCTCCACCCTGTGCTGGCGCATCTGGGAAGAGATCAACATGTACAACCACACCACCAACCACTGGACCAGCGAACACCTGCGGCAGTTGGATCCCCGCCATCCGCTGGCCTGGGAGTACCTCCAGGGGTGGCTGGAGGAGTGGTGTGTTGCCAATTCCCAGACCGATGTGGTGCGGCTGACCTCCCTGTTCTACAATTTCGTCTGGATTTTCGGCAGCGACATGCGCCGGCGCAGCCGCTTTGTGGACTGGGCCAGCTATGACTTCACCGTCAGCCCCGCCGCGCTGAAGGCCTTTGAGGCGGAGTACGGCTATGCCCTGACCGCTGAGGACTTCATCAACGGGGGCAGGCTGCAGGCCACCCACCGCCCGCCCACGGCCCACAAGCGCGACTATATGGACTTTATCCAGCGCTTTGTGGCGGAAAAGGCCCGGGCGCTGGTGGAGATCATCCACCGGCACGGCAAGCAGGCCTATGTCTTCTACGATGACAGCTGGGTGGGCATGGAGCCCTACGGCAGGTACTTCAGCGCCATCGGCTTCGACGGGCTGATCAAGTGCGTGTTTTCCGGCTTCGAGTGTCGGCTGTGCGCCGGGGCCGATGTGCCGGTGCACGAGCTGCGCTTTCATCCCTACCTGTTCCCCGTGGGCCTGGGCGGCCTGCCCACCTTCTCCGAGGGCGGACAGCCCGAGCGGGACGCCATGGCTTACTGGCTGCATGTGCGCCGTGCGCTGGCCCGCCAGCCGGTGGAGCGGATCGGCCTGGGGGGCTATCTGCACCTGACCCAGGGCTATCCCGCCTTTGTGGATGCCATCGAAATGATGGGACGACAGTTCCGACGTTTGCGGGCGCTGCATGAACAGGGCGCGCCGGCGGCGCTGCCGATCCGGGTGGCGGTGCTGCACACCTGGGGCGGCCTGCGCGCCTGGACGCTTTCGGGCCACTTCCACGAGACCGACGCCAACCCCCTGATCCACATCAACGAGGCGCTTTCCGGCCTGCCGGTGGAGGTAGGCTTCATCAATTTTGAGCAGGCCGCCCGGGGGGCGCTTAAGGATGTGGATGTGGTCATCAACGCGGGCTTTGCCGGGGACGCCTGGAGCGGCGGCGACGCCTGGCGCTCGCCGGAGCTGGTGGCGGAGCTGACCCGCTTTGTCCGCGAGGGTGGCGCGTTCATCGGCGTGGGCGAGCCCTCGGCCTGTCCCGGCGGAGATACCTGCCTGAGGATGGCCCACGTGCTGGGCGTGGACGTGGACGACGGTTCCTGGGCCTGTCACGCCCCATGGACGTTCGAGGTGGCGCGGCAGACCCCCTTTGCCGTGCTTCCGGAGTCTCTCGGTCAGATGAAGAACGCCCGCCTTGCGGCCCCTGACGTCCAGGTGCTGGCCGCCCGGGACGGCGCGCCGCAAATGACCCTGCGCCGGTACGGTCGGGGCAGTGCTGCCTGGCTCAGCGGCTTTGAGTACAGCCCGGCGTCGGCCAGGATGCTGCTGGAGCTGCTGATTCACCTGACCGGCGCGCAGAGGGAGGCGGCAGGCGTCTGCGACGATCCGCGGGTGGAAGCCGCCTGGTTCCCGGCCTCCGGGACGCTGGTTGCGATGAACAACGGCGACACGCCCGTCAGGACGGAAGCGGCGCTGCCGGGCCGGCGAATCCCCGTCGCGCTGGAGGCGGGGGAGATGCGATTCATCGAAGCATAGCGCGGAGCGGATTGTTTGATCATATCTGCATAGATATTGTCATAAAATGACTGGAAATGACCAAATATTTACGATAAAATAATCATAGAGTGGTTTTTCACAAATGACTTCGTAAAGGTGGGAATACAGATGGCCAAGACACCGATGATGTCGAGCAAGGACCGCAGGCGGGAGCTTGGCGCTTACGTCAAGAGCAACTGGCAGCTGTATGCGATGCTGCTGATCCCGGTGGCCTTTGTGCTGATCTTCAAGTATGCCGCCTATCCGGGCCTGCGCATCGCGTTCATGAACTACAAGCCCGCCAAGGGCTATGCCGGCAGCGCCTGGGTGGGCATGGAGAACTTCCAGAAAATCTTCAAGGACAAGGACTTCCTGAGGGCGCTGAAGAACTCGCTGGCCTTCAACTTCCTGGACTTGATCCTGGGCTTCCCGGTGCCGATCATACTGGCGCTGCTGCTGAACGAGCTGCGCTTCCAGCGCTTCAAGAAGGTCAGCCAGACGGTGCTGTACCTGCCCCACTTCCTGTCCTGGGTCATCATCGCCAGCGTGGCGCTGTCGCTGTTCAAGCCCGAGACCGGCCTGGTGAACATCCTGCTGCGGAACATGGGCGCCATTGACAAGGGCATACCGTTCCTCACGGAAAAGTGGCACTGGGCGACCACCTACCTGCTCATCGGCGTGTGGCAGAACATGGGCTGGGGTTCCATCATCTACCTGGCGGCCATCACCGGAATCAGCCCGGATTTGTACGAGGCGGCCACCATCGACGGCGCGGGCCGCTGGCGCAAGATCTGGAACGTGACGCTGCCGGGCATCCGGGGCACGATGGTCACGCTGCTGATCATGAACCTGGGCCGCGTGATGGGCTCCAACTTCGAGCGCCTGGATTCCTTCGGCAACGTCCAGGTCAAGGACTTCCAGTACCAGCTGGCCATCTACATCTATGAAAAGGGCCTGGCGGGCAGCAACTTTAGCCGTGCCACCGCCGTGGGCCTGTTCCAGTCGCTGGTGGGCCTGATCCTGGTGCTGGCCGCCGACCGCGTCACCAAGGCCCTGGGCGAAGACGGACTTCTGTAGAGGGGAGGGGAAAGACATGACGCAAGACATCAAAAAGAGGGAATCGCTGTTTTCCGGCGTCAACCGGGTGCGGTTCAGCGACTTCGCGATCGCCTTTGTGATCCTCCTGCTGTCGCTGACCTGCATCATACCCTTTATCCACATCGCGGCCAAGAGCATCTCCTCCAACACGGCGGTGCTTTCCAAGAAGGTCTACCTGCTGCCCAAGGGGCTGAACTTCGAGGCCTATAAATCCGTGTTCCGCGACGGACAGCTGACCCATTCGATGGTCTACACCATCTGGATGACCCTGCTGTTCACCGTGATCGGCATGATCGTGACCACGCTGGCGGCCTATCCGCTGGCCCGCAAGGAGCTGAAGGGCCGCGCGTTCTTCGCCTTCATACTGATGTTCACCATGTATTTCAGCGCCGGCCTGATTCCGGAATACCTGCTGTACAAGGATTTGAGGCTGCTGAACACCATGTGGGTGCTGGTGCTGCCCCTGTCCTTCAGCCCCTACAACATGCTGATCATGCGCTCGTTCATACGCTCCACGATCCCCGACAGCCTGTACGAGGCGGCGGAGCTGGACGGCGCGAGCCACTTCCAGATCCTGTTTATGATCGTGCTGCCGCTGTCCAAGCCCATCATCGCCACGCTGTCGCTGTTCTACGCCGTGGGCCGCTGGAACGCCTACGCCGACGCGAAGTACTACATCACCACCAAGGCCCTCCAGCCGCTGCAATACCTGCTGAGCAACATGGTGCTCAACAGCAACGACGCGGCCAGTCTGTCCGAGGCCGCCGCAGTGGAATCCACCCCGGAGGTGCTTCAGGCGGCGGTGGTCATGTTCGCCACGATCCCGATCATGCTGGTCTATCCCTTCGTGCAAAAGTACTTCGTGAAGGGCACCATGATCGGCGCGGTGAAGGGCTGATCGATCCGTTATTCAGGGCGTATGCCCCGAAAATAGAGAAGGAGGTAACCCCATGAAGAAATTTGTCTCTCTTCTTCTGACCCTTGCCCTCGTGCTGAGCCTGGGCGTCGTCAGTGCCGCTTCCGCCGAGGAAGCCGCTGGCATGGCATCCTGGGAGCCCTTTGCCGAGCGGGTGAAGATCACCGTGCCCGTGTATGACCGCTCCAAGGAAGGCTTCCCCGCCGTGGACGACAACTACTGGACGAAGTGGGTGCAGGAGAACTTCGGCGACAAGTACAACATCGACGTGCAGTATGTGGCCATTCCCCGCGGCGACGTCATGACCAAGTATTCCCTGCTGATCGCCGCCGACGATACCCCCACCATCCTGATGGAGTATGACTATCCGAAGGTGGCCCAGTGGGCCAACGACGGCGCTATGACCACCATCGACCTCGAGGAATTCGCCAAAGTGGCGCCGACCTTCTACCAGGCCATGGTGGACAACAACCAGCTGAGCTACACCGATATCAACGGCGAGACCTACTTCGTGCTCACCGAGCGCCCCTACTACAACACCACCTTCGCCTATGCCAACTTCGTGCGCATGGACTGGCTGCGCCAGGTGGGCTATGACCACGTGCCCCAGAACTACGAGGAGCACAAGGACGCCATGAACAAGATGATCGAGGCCGGCCTGTGCGAATATCCCCTCGGCCTGGGCATTCCCACCGCGGCCTACATCCAGAACTTCGGCTTCCGCGATTTCCCCGTGGACGAGGCCGAGTGGGCGATGCACTCCTCCCTGGGCACTCCCGGCTTCCCCTGGTATCCCACCGAGCGGATGATGAAGCGCTTCAACGACGAGTACAACATGGGCTGGTATTCCAGCGAGTTCGACCTGGAGAAGAACAGCCAGGGTGCTTCCACCGACATCCTGCAGACCGACTTCGTCAACGGCAAGACCTATCGCTACGGCGGCTATATCGGCACCAACATGGCTTGGCTGGAGGCCTTCTACGAGAACAATCCCGACGCCGAGCTGGCCATCGAGAGCCCCCTGGCCGCCGTGGAGGAGGGCGTGAACACCGGCTGCATCCGCGCCGACAACCCCTTCGGCATGATCGTGGGCTTCTCCTCCCTGGCCACCGAGGACCAGCTGAAGGCCGCCTGGATGCTGATGGAGTGGATGATCCAGCCCGAAAACCTGTTCGTGCTGGAGAACGGCATCGAGGGCGAGACCTACGAGCTGGATGAGAACGGCCTGCCCGTGATGCTGGAGTACACCGGCGAGCACATGCTCAACCACAACAACAACATCGACATGACCTGCCTGGTGCACGCCTCCAAGAAGATCGGCACCATCGAGCAGACCATCGCCCAGATGAGCCCCGCGGGCCTGCCCCAGGACTTCACCCAGGCGCTGATCGACAACTACTACGCGCTCAAGGCCCTGGCCGACGAGGGCAAGGCCTACTCCGACCCGGTGTTCGCCGTGGCCATCGAGAGCGAATCCGAATACAGCGCGGCGCTGCTGAGCCTGTGGCAGGAATACTACGCCAAGCTGATCAAGTGCGCGCCCGAAGAGTTCGACGAGCTGTTCGCCCAGTACAGCCAGGAATTCCTGGACGCCGGCTACCAGGAGATCATGGACGAACGCCTGGAAGCCTACGAAGCGGGCAACACCACCCACCTGCCGGAGCTGCCGTAATTTCTCCGCTACGACAGGACGACAACGGGCGAAGCCGAAAGGCTTCGCCCGTTTTTTAGTGCGCCGCTGCACGGAAAATTCTGATTTGTCGAGCTGATGACGAACTCCCCTTTGGCTAACTTACCGGGGGTATCGGGGGCGGTAGCACCCCGATCTTTAATCGTACGCGGCGGCGTGTACGCCGCGGGCGGGGCCTTTTTTGCGGCAGGGAGCCTGTCGACCAGAGCAAAAAAGGCTTCCTTGCAGATTTGCCGCCCGGAAATCGCCTGCGATTTCAGGCAAATCTGAGGAGAATGTATTGAAGGGGGACCTGTCCCCCTTCAAACGGGCGCAAGCCCGCGATAAATCAGAATTTACTGCTCATCATAGCACCCCAGGAACGTAAACCGGTCGCAGTGGGCCTCCAGCTCGCCCATCAGGCGCAGGATGTCGGGGTCGGCCACCGAGGCGGTCATGTCGAAGAAGAAGCGGAACTCGAATTCCCTGCCCGGCATCGGGCGGCTCTCCAGCTTCAGCAGGTTGATCCCGGCGATGGCCAGGCGCGAGACCACGGCATTCAGAGCCCCGGGCTCGTGGGCCAGGCTCAGCATCAGCGAAATCTTCCGCGCCTGGGGATAGATCTCCAGCCTGCGGGAGATGCAAATGAAGCGGGTGTAGTTGTTCGCGGAATCGCTGATGTCGTCCCGGACCACGGCCAGGCCGTACAGCTCGGCGCAGGCCTTCGACGCGATGACGGCCAGGTCGTCCCGGTCGCTTTGGGCCACGAACTGGGCGGCGACGGCGGTGTTCTCCATCACCGTGGCCTTGATTTCCGGGTGGGCCGACAGGAAGTGGGAGCACTGGCGCAGGGCCTGCTCGTGGGAGACCACCTCGGTGATGGGCGTGGTGGAATGGGCGTTTTTGCGCATCAGCCGGTGGTCGATGCGCAGCCTGTGGGCCCCGACGATGTGGAAGCGGTGGCGCTCCATCAGGTCGTACACCTGGGTGACCGACCCGGCGGTGCTGTTCTCGATGGGCAGTATGCCGTACTGGCACATGCCCTTCTCCACCGCGTTGAACACGCCGTCGAAGTGGTCGAAGTAGAGTATGTCGGGGTAGGGGAACAGCCGCTCGCAGGCCTGCTGGCCGTAGGCGCCCTCGGTGCCCTGGCAGGCCACCAGGGCGTGCTCGGGCAGCCGCTTGCCCCCGGTGCTGGCGATGGCGGCGGCGATTTCGTCGATCAGCGGACTCTGGCGGTCCCACAATGAGGACTGGTAGCTGCGGCTCAGGTCGAAGATCTGCGCGTAGAGGGATTTGACGTAGGGGGCGCATTCATCCCCCGCAGCGGCGGTCAGCCGGTTCACGATGGCCCGCTCCCGGGCGTGGTCCCGTATGGGCTTGCCGGTCTGCTGCTTGGCCAGGGCCACCGCCTTCGAGCATTCCATGCGTTTGGCGAACAGCCGGACCAGCTCGTCGTCGATGGCGTCGATGTTTTTGCGAATATCGTTTAATTCCATATATGAACCTCCTGTTCTGATTTGTCGCAGCGCGACAAATCAGAATTGATCCCCCAAAATCATATCCCACACCACGCACGCCACTGCCGCCTCGACTACGGGTACGGCCCGGGGGACGATGCAGGGATCGTGGCGACCCTGGATGACCAGGGGGGCGTTTTCGCCGCGGCGCAGGGACACGGAGGGCTGCTGGCGGGCGATGGACGGGGTGGGCTTGAAGGCGGCGCGGACCACCAGGGGCATGCCGCTGGTGATGCCGCCCAGGGCCCCGCCGTGGTTGTTGCCGTCGGTGACGATCCTGCCGTCCACGGCGCGGAAGGGGTCGTTGTGTTCGCTGCCCCTCATGCCCGCGGCGGCGAAGCCCAGGCCGAATTCCACCCCGCGCACGGCGGGAATGCCGAACAGCGCCCTGGCGACGCGGTTCTCCACGCCGTCGAACATCGGATCGCCCAGCCCCGCGGGCAGTCCTGTGGCCCAGCACTCCACCACGCCGCCCACGGAATCCCCGTCGGCTCGCGCGGCCTCGATGGCTTCTGCCATCCTGCGGGCGGCACCGGCGTCCACGCAGGGCAGCGGGCCTTCGCACAGCCCGTCCATCGGGGGCCGGGCCAGGTCGACGGAGGCATCCCCGATGCCCGCCACGCTGTGCACTCGGGCGCGGACCTGTACGCCCTTCTCCCGGAGCAGCTGCATCGCCAGTGCCCCGGCGAAGCACAGCGGCGCGGTCAGGCGGCCGGAGAACTGGCCCCCGCCCCGGATGTCGTTGTGGCCGGAGAACTTCACCGCGGCGGTGTAATCGGCGTGTCCGGGCCGGGGCACGTCCCGCAGGTTGTCGTAATCCCGGCTGCGGGCGTCGGTGTTCTGAATGAGGACGCACAGCGGCGCGCCGCAGGTCGCGCCCTTTTCGTTCAGCCCGGAGACGATCCGGGGCGCGTCCGCTTCCCGCCGGGCGGTGGACAGCGCGCCGCCGGGGGCGCGGCGGGCCATGAAGGCGTTGATGAAATCCATGTCCGGCAGGACCCCGGCGGGGATCCCCTCGATCACCGCGCCGATCATCGGCGAATGGCTCTGGCCGAAGACCTGCACCCGGTATTTATCCCCCAGCGTGTTCGACATGCGCGTTCCCTCCCAGTTTGATGAAGTCGCGGAAAAAGTCGGGGTAGGACTTCTCCACCGCCTGCGCGCCCAATATGCGCACGGGGCGGTCGGCACAGGCGGCGGCCACGGCGGCGGCCATCACGATGCGGTGGTCGTTGGCCCCGTCCACGGTGCGGACGGGCGCGTCGCAGGGTTTTGGCCTGCCGCCGTCGATGACCAGGCCGTCCTCAGTGACCGTCACCCCGTGGCCCAGCGCCGAGAGCAGGTCCGCCACGGTCTGCAAGCGGTCGCTCTCCTTCAGCCGCAACCGCGCCGCCCCGGTGATGACCGTCCTCTGGGGCAGGTTCGCCGCCGCCACCGCCAGGGCCGGCACCAGGTCCGGCACATGGGTGGCGTCGATGGACGGCCTTCCCAACAGGTCGGCGACAGCCCGGTCCCCCTGGACGCTGTCTTCGTCCACCCCTTTGACGGCGATATCCGCCCCCAGGGCGTTGGCCGCCAGCCAGAAGGCCGCCGCCGACCAGTCGCCCTCCACCGCGGCCTCGCCGGGGGTGTGATAGCGCTGGTTGCCGGGAACCCGCCAGCCTGAGGCCGTGGGCCCGACGGTTATGCCGAACTGCCGGAGGGCCTGGAGGGTCATGTCCACATAGGCCGCCGAGGCCAGCGGCGTGGTCAGCCCGATCTCGCTGTCATCGGCCAGCAGGGGCAGCGCGAACAGCAGCCCGGTGACGTACTGGCTGGACACGTCCCCCGGCAGCGTCCACCGTCCCCCGGCGAGGGGACCGGACACCGCCATGGGCAGCAGGTCGTTGTCGATCTTCGCGCCGTGCTTTCGCAGCGCTTCGACCAGCGGCGCGTTGGGCCGCTGGGGCAGCCTTCCGCGGCCGGTGAAGGTGATTCCCGCGCCCAGCGCGGCGGCCACCGGCAGCAGGAAGCGCAGCGTGGAGCCGCTCTCGCCGCAGTCCAGCAGGGGATTGTCCGGGATGCCGGCGATGGGGGAGACGGCCAGTCCGCCGGCGGTGGCCTTGATGCCCGCGCCCAATGCCCGCAGGCAGTCCGCGGTGGCCTCGATGTCCCGGTTCAGGGCGCTGATGGCGATGCGGGTGGGTCCGTCCGCCAGCGCGGCGCAGATCAGCAGCCGGTGGGCGGCGGACTTGGAGGCGGGGACGCGGACCGCGCCCGACAGCGCTCCGGGGGTGATGACGATATTCACAGCTTCAGCGCCTCCTGCGCGGCGAGGGCCCGCTCAAACCAGGCGGGAAGGTCCTTGACGGGGACTTTTTCCAGATGACATTTGCCGATGGCCTCCGGCAGCACCAGCGTGATCGTGCCGCCGGCGCGCTTCTTGTCGGACAGGGCGGCACGGGCCAGCTCGGGAACCGGGTAATCGCAGCGCACCGGCAGGCCGTTCTTTTTCATGCATTCGGCCAGCCTTTCGATCATCTCCCCGGGGCAACCCGCCGCCGAGGCGGCCATCACCGTGCCGACGGCCACCGCCTGGCCGTGGAGCAGGGCGAAGTGGGACAGGTGCTCGATGGCGTGGCCGAAGGTGTGGCCCAGGTTCAGGAAGGCCCGGTTGCCGGTGTCGAACTCGTCCCCGGCCACCACGTCTCGCTTGTAGGCCGCGCAGCGCTCGACCACCTCGTCGATCCTGTCCAGCCAGTCGCCCGTTTCCAGCAGCGCGAACAGCTCCGGGTCGTTCAGCACGCCGCATTTGATCGCCTCCGCCGCGCCGTTGGACAGCTGGAGGGCGGGCAGGTCCCGCAGCACGTCGGTGTCGGTGATCACCCTCACGGGCTGGTGGAACGCGCCCACCATGTTCTTGCCGAAGGGCATGTCGATGGCGGTCTTGCCGCCCACCGAGGAATCCACCGCCGCCAGCAGCGTGGTGGGGATCTGCGCAAAGCGGATGCCCCGGGTGTAGATGGCCGCGGCGAAGCCGGCAATGTCGCCCACCACGCCGCCGCCCAGCGCCACGATCAGGTCGCTGCGGCTCATTCCCGCCGCGCCCAGGGCGTCGAGGATGTCGGACAGCGTGGACAGGTTCTTGCTGGCCTCCCCGGCGGGAAAGGCGAAGCGGGTCACGTCGAAGCCCGCGTAGCTGAAGCTGATCTGCACCCGGTCGCCGTAAAGCTCGTCCACGGTGTCGTCGGTGACAATCAGGCACTTGCAGGGCCTGACGACCTTCTTTGTCAATTCGCCGGCCTTGTCGATCAGCCCCTCGCCGATCAGCACGTCGTAGTCGGTCGAGGCGTTGACGCGGATACTGCGCATGTGAATTCCCCCTTACAGATTGATTTCCATATAGCGGCGGCAGGTGGTGAAGCCGCCGCGGCACCGGCACGGCGGACAGGTCCAGCGTGTTGCGGGTGTAGGTCTCGAAGGTGCGGATGCCCCGCTCGCAGAGGATCACGTTGCTGTTGCCGCCGGCCATGATGTACTCGGCGCTCATCAGCAGCTCCTCCAGCGTGTTGGCCAGGCCCCGCTTCAAAAGGATCGGTCGGTTGCTTTTTTCGGTGTCGTGCGGCGGAGGTAAAAAGAAACGGCCCCGCAGCGAGTTTTACTGCAGGGCCGTCTTCGGGGTTCCCCCTTGAATCCGCATACAGCAAAGCTCTTTATCTGCGCGTGCCGATAAAGTAAAAGTAATAATTGCTGTAAGCGCTGCGGTTCACGGCGGTTACCTCCGGATCACGTTAATGCTTTAGTTGGGTAAATTATAAGCGAGGGGAGGGGGTTTGTCAATGCGTGCGCGAAGTTTTAACGGGACAAATTCTGATTTATTGAGCTGATGACGAACTCCCCTTTGGCTAACTTACCGGGGGTATCGGGGGCGGTAGCGCCCCGATCTTTAATCGTACGCGGCGGCGTGTACGCCGCGGGCGGGGCCTTTTTTGCGGCAGGGAGC
>JAFWEL010000175.1 GCA_017512905.1 Clostridia bacterium | reverse complement strand
TTAGTCCTTTAGGGCGACACGAAGTTAGTCCTTTAGGGCCGCTACAACTCGTACGTTATCGATATGTTCGCGGCAGCCGCCATTCCTGTTCCCTGTTCCCTGTTCCCTGTTCCCTCGTCTCCCCGACAAATCAGAATTTGTAAATTCCAAATTGATCTTTTTTATTTATCCCTTTAGTGATATTGATTTATTCCTATCTGCGTTATATAATACAGTCAACGGCGGGCGCGATCGTGTAACCGCCCCGTGAGATTTCCAAGCGAAGGAGAAAACGCGATGATCATCACTCAGAAAAAGCCCCTTGAAGAGCTGCTGGGCATGCTGGACGGCGCGAAGACGGTGGCTCTGGTGGGCTGCGGCAGCTGCGCCACGGCCTGCGCCACCGGCGGCGAAAAGGAAATCGCCGACCTGTCGAAGGTGCTGGAGCAGCACGGCATGAAGGTCGTGGCCACGGCCATGAGCGAATACTGCTGCATGCACCTGAAGACCCGCACCATCCTCAAGCCCGTCATCGCCGCCAATCCCGACGCGGTGGTGGCCATGTCCTGCGGCGACGGCGTACAGGTCATCGCCCAGTACTGCAAATGCCCGGTGTACCCCTCCAACAACACCATGTTCCTGGGCGAATCGGTGAAGCTGGGCCTGTTTGAGGAAGCCTGCCACCTGTGCGGCGACTGCGTGCTGGGCAAGACCGGCGGCATCTGTCCCATCTCCCGTTGCGCCAAGAGCCTGGTCAACGGCCCCTGCGGCGGCTCCCGCAACGGCAAGTGCGAGGTCAACCCCGAAAACCCCTGCGCCTGGATCGAGATCTACAACAAACTGGTGGCGCTGGGCCAGGAGTACAAGATCGGCATCACCCGGGACGACAAGGGCTATGAAAAGGTATCCTATCCCAGGACCATCAACATCAGGGGGGACAAGAAATGAGCGTATTGGAGCAGGCACTGGAAAGCGGAAAATTCGGCGTGACCGCCGAGATGGCGCCCCCCAAGGGCTGTGATTTTACCGAACAGATGGAGGCGGCTGAGCTGCTCAAGGGCAAGGTCCACGCCATCAACGTCACCGACATGCAGAGCGCCTGTCTGAAGGCGAGCTCCATCGGCCTGTGCGTGAAGCTGAAGCTGGCCGGCCTGGAGCCCATCATCCAGATGACGGGCCGCGACCGCAGCCGCATGGCCATCATGGGCGACATGCTGGCGGCGGCCTCCTTCGGCATCGACACCATGCTGGCGCTGACCGGCGACCACACCATGGTGGGCGACTGTAAGGCCAGCAAGCCCGTTTACGACCTGGATTCCGTGGGCATACTGCGCATGCTGTCCACGATGGAAGCCACCGGCAAGGACTGCGGCGGCAACGACCTGGCCTCCACCCCCCAATTCTACAAGGGCGCGGCGGTGACCCCGGTCTACGAGCCCCAGATCTTGCAGATCAACAAGCTGCGCCAGAAGGTGGACGCCGGCGCCGAGTACATCCAGACCCAGGGCATATTCGACCTGGATGCCCTGAAGCGCTTCATGGACGCCGTGGACAAGGCCGGCATCAAGGCCCACATCATGGCGGGCATCATCCCACTGAAGGCCGCCGGCATGGCGAAATACATGAATGAAAACGTGCCCGGCATCGCCGTGCCCCAGGACATGATCGACCGCCTGGCCGCGGCCGCCGCCGAGGGCAAGGAAAAGGGCGTCAAGGGCCTGCCCGCCAAGCTGGGCATCGAGATGGCCGCCGAGATGATCGCGAAGATCAAGGCCGAGGGCATCTGCGACGGCGTGCACATCATGGCCATCGGCGCGGAAAAGAACGTGCCGACCATCCTGGAAAAGGCCGGCGTAACGATCTGAGCATTAGCAAGACACAACCAGGGGCGGCAATGCGCCGCCCCTGGTTGATTTGAAGCGAGAATTTGAGTATTTAGTATCTAGTATTTAGTATTTAGTGATGGTGCAAATCCCTTAACGCTTCGCTAGGCCTTCGGCCACGGGATTTGTTTGATTCATGGGAACCAGCAGTGATTTTAACGTTTCTCGGTCCTTTAATCAAAAGAAATCCGCAAGGATTTTCGACGCGAAGCCAGTCCTTTAGGACTCCTCCACTAACCACTAAATGCTAAATACTAATTACCCTCACCACAACCCTCAGGGAGGAACCTGAAATGTCTGACAAACTCTGCTTCGCCTCCGATTACATGGAAGGCGCGCATCCGGCCATACTGAAACGCATGCTGGAAACCAACCTGGAGCACACCGCCGGCTACGGCATGGACCCCTATTCCGAATCCGCCCGGGAGAAGATCCGCGCTGCGTGTCGGGCCCCGGAGGCCGACGTGTTCTTCCTGGTGGGCGGCACCCAGACCAACGCCACCGTGATCGACGCGCTGCTGCGCCCCTGGCAGGGGGTCGTCGCCGCCGAGACCGGGCACATCGCCACCCACGAGGCCGGGGCCATCGAGTTCGGCGGGCACAAGGTGCTGACGCTGCCCCAGCGGGAGGGCAAGCTCTCGGCGGCGGACGTCGCCGGGTGCGTCGACGCCTGGCGGCGGGACGACAACCGGGAGCACACGGTCATGCCCGGCATGGTGTACATCTCCCAGCCCACCGAGTACGGCACCCTGTATTCCCTTTCCGAGCTGGAGGCCCTCAGCGCCGTCTGCCGGGAGGCGGGGATACCCCTGTACCTGGACGGGGCGCGGCTGGCCTACGCCCTGGCGACCCCGTCGAACGACGCCGCCCTGCCCGACATCGCCCGGCTGTGCGACGCCTTCTACATCGGCGGCACCAAGTGTGGGGCGCTGCTGGGCGAGGCGGTGGTGTTCCCGAGGCGGGGCACCGCCCCCCACTTCTTCACCCTCGTCAAGCAGCACGGCGCGCTGCTGGCCAAGGGCCGCGTCGCCGGCATACAGTTCGACACGCTGTTCACCGACGGCCTGTACGACGCCATCGGCAAAAGCGCCATCGCCGCCGCCGACCGCATCCGCCGGGCGCTGGACGAAAAGGGCTATGCCCAGGCCATCCCGTCGCCCACGAACCAGATCTTCGTCGTCCTTTCCCCGGAAAAGGCAAAAGCCCTCTCCCGCCGGGTGGAGATGGGCTTCTGGGAAAACCTGGGGGACGGCCGCGTGGTGATGCGCCTGGCCACCAGCTGGGCGACCACGGACGGGGATGTGGACGGGCTGATCCAGGCGCTGTGACGCCATCCGGTGGCGGCGGCTACATCAGCTCGGCGTAGTCCCGGATATACACGTCCGCCAGCGCCCGGATGGCCGCCCGGTCGGACAGCTGGCTGTCGTCCTCGATGGCGCACACCCGCAGGCCGGCGGCTTTGGCCGATTGCATGGCGTACAGCGCGTCTTCGAACACCCAGCAGCGCTCCGGAACCGCGCCAAGGCGCTTCGCCAGGTGGATGAAATACCCGGGCCGGTCCTTGGTGAACGGGCCCTCGTAATTGTCGGTGACAAAATCGAAGTATTCCAGCAGGCCCAGCCGCCGCAGGCCGTTGCGGGCGAAGGGGCGGGGCGACCCGGTGGCCACGCACATGCGCGCCCCCGCCCCCTTCAGCTTATCCAGGAACGCGGGCACCGAGGGGCATTTCAGGTGGGCGTCGTGGAGGTAGTGGCGGTTCATGTAGCCCTCCATCTCGGCGATCACCGCCCACCGGTCCAGGCCCAGGCCGTACCGCTCGGAGACCTCCATCACCAGCTTCCGGGAGGAGGTCTTGTACATCCGCGTCAGCAGCGCGTCAGAGACGGGCAGCTGGTGGGCCAGCATGAATTCCAGCGTGGTATACCGCCAATAGGGCATGGTGTCCAGCAACGTGCCGTCCATGTCAAATATCGCGGCGTCAAAATCGTAGTTGAACATATTATTCTCCGGTTGAAGTGATCGAATTCTGATTTGTCGCGGGCTTGCGCCCGTTTGAAGGGGGACAGGTCCCCCTTCAATACATCCTCCTCAGATTTGCCTGAAATCGTCCTAAAGGACTAGCTTCGCGTCGCAGGCGATTTCCGGGCGGCAAATCTGCAAGGAAGCCTTTTTTGCTCTGGTCGACAGGCTCCCTGCCGCCCTGAAGGACTAGCTTCGCGTCGCCCTGAAGGACTAGCTTCGCGTCGCAAAAAAGGCCCCGCCCGCGGCGTACACGCCGCCGCGTACGATTAAAGATCGGGGCGCTA
>JAFWEL010000174.1 GCA_017512905.1 Clostridia bacterium | reverse complement strand
GGGCCTTTTTTGCGGCAGGGAGCCTGTCGACCAGAGCAAAAAAGGTTTCCTTGCAGATTTGCCGCCCGGAAATCGCCTGCGATTTCAGGCAAATCTGAGGAGGATGTATTGAAGGGGGACCTGTCCCCCTTCAAACGGGCGTCAGCCCGATAAATCAGAATTTTTCATTTGCGATCCGCTTCAGCTCCCTTTCGCAGAAATCGCACAGCTCCCGGGCGTATTCCTCACTGGCGGATTCGGTGACGATGCGCAGCCGGGATTTTTCTTCGTCGGGACAGATCCAGGCCCAGCCCTCCTTGCGGTGAAAGCGCATGCCGCCGCCGAATTCCACGTGCTGCTCCCGTCGGGCCATCGCCCGAAGTATGCGGCCGGTCTGGGCGGGGGAGATGGCCACGCTCCGGCTCCGGCGGGAGACCGCAGGCATGTCCTGCAGCCAGTCCCGCAGCGTGAGGCCGGCCTGGACCAGGGCGCTGAGCATGGCCAGCGCGGCCTGCAGGCCGTCGTACTGGAGGGCAAACTGCAGCGGGAAGCGCTGGGCCAGCGCGTTCATCCACAGCGCCCCCTCGCCGGATACATATTCCACCCGCGCGCCCTGGCGCGCGGCCAGCTTCTGGACGGCGCGGGTTGCCTGGGCGGGCAGCAGCAGCGTGTCCTCCCCCAGGCCCAGCAGCGTCCAGGCCATCAGCAGCTGCTGGTCGCCCTCGCAGAGCATCCCCTCTGCGTCGGCCAGGGTACAGCCCTCGCCATCCTCCGTCAGGCATACGCCCACCTCGCCCGGGGAGAGCGTCATGTCGGCGGGGTCGCTCACGGCGCGCAGGAACAGCCCGGCCCGACGAAACGCCTCCGCGGCCAGGTCCCGCGGCAGGGGGTCCGGGGCGTACAGGGCCACCGGCGGTGCGGCCTTCCCATCGGCGGTGAAGCGGGCCGCCGCTTCGGCCACGTAGGCGGCGCGGAGTCCGCCGGCGGCCTCGATGGGCGGGGCTTCCCGCTGGAAGGGGGGCGTGAAATCCTGCCGGGCGTTTTGTCCGGCGACGGCGCGCTGCTGCCGGTTGGGCAGGTGCGCGCCCAGGGCGTTCAGCGGCGTGAGTCGCCGGGCCTCCACCAGGATGCCGCCGTCGCAGCGCAGCGCCTGAACGGCGTGGCGCAGCTGGGGCAGCGTACACTCCCCGGCGTCCAGCACCCGCGCGCCCTGGGCCATCGCGCCGGAGGCTGCCGCGTGCCACAGGGCCGCCGAGCGACCGCCCGGCGCGCGTCCCAGCAGCAGCTCCCGGGGGCGGAGCACGGCGCACACGGCCTGGGCGGCGCGCAGCGCCTGACCGGGGGTGGAGAGGGCCAGGGCCCCGGCGGTGAAGCGCCCGTCCCCGCGGCTGCCCCAGATCAGGTTGGCGTCCAGCCGCTCGCCGTCCGCGCCCCGCTTGCCGGGCCAGAGCTTGACCCCCGGCAGCAGCACCGCCCGCTGGCCCAGGGACGCGCCGGTGCCCAGCACGCTCTCCTCATAAGCCTGGGCGCTCTCCCCCAGGGACGCGCCGGCGGCCAGCACACAGCCCCGGGCCTGGGCGCCCTTCATCAGGCGCGCCCCGGGCCAGAGCACCGAGCGCTTCAGGCTGGCTCCCTCGCCGATCACACCGCCCGCGCCCACCACGCTGTAGGGGCCCACATAAGCCCCGGGCAGCACCTTGGCGTTCATGCCGATCAGGCAGGGCCCCTCCAGCACCGCGGAGCGGTCCACCGAAGCCCCGGGCAGTTGGATCACCCGGGTCTGGGGGTGCGTCAGCCCCTCCACATGGATGCGCCCCTCCAGGGCGTCGGCGTGGGCCTGGAGATAAGCCCGCACGTCGCCGATGTCGCACCAGTAGCCCTCCATCACATACCCGAACACCGGCAGGCCCTGCCTGACCAGTGCGGGAAACAGCTCCTGGCCGAAGTCGCAGGGCCGGTCCGGGGGAATGTGATCGAGCACCTCGGGCTCCAGGATGTAGATGCCGGTGTTCACCGTGTCGGAGATCACGTCGCCCCATTCCGGCTTTTCGTGGAAGGAGCGGAGCCGGCCGTCGGCGTCGGTCAGCACCACGCCGTAATCCAGGGGGTTGTCCGCCCGCTTCAGCACCAGCGTGGCCAGCGCCCCCTTGCGCCGATGAAAGGCGATGGCGTCGGTGAGGTCCAGGTCGGTCACGCCGTCGCCGGAGAGCACCACGAACGGTTCATCCAGAAAGCGCCGGGCCTGCCGGACGCCGCCCGCCGTGCCCAGGGGCGAGGTCTCGGTGGTGTAGCGCAGGGATACGCCGAAATCGTCCCCCGCGCCGAAATAATCCCTGATGGCGTCGGGCAGGTAGCCCAGCGTGACGGCGATGTCGGTGATGCCGTGCTGCCTGAGCAGCGCCAGCGCGTATTGCATCACCGGGCGCTCCATCAGCCGGATCATCGGCTTGGGGCAATCGCAGGTCAACGGCCTCAGGCGCGTGCCCTCGCCGCCCGCCATGATGATCGCCTTCATCGTTACGGTCACATCCTTTATGACAGCATGGATTTATATATGCGCTATTATAACCCTGTCTGACCCAATTCATACAAAAAAGCAATTTGCCCATTTTTTGTCATGTTTTGGGATTGCGGATTGTGTTGACGCGGAGACGGAAACATAGTATACTATAGTCAAAGCTTTATGTTGCGCCTATGGGCCTTTAAAGCGAGATACATGACGATAAGGGGGAAAACCTGAATGATGAAGCGTATTCTGGCATGCCTGGTGGCTGCCGTCTGCCTGATGACGTCCTTTGCGTTCGCGGAGGGCCTCTACATGAAGGTTGTCAACGTCAACGAGGCGGTCAACCTGCGCAAGGGCCCGAGCACCGATACCGAGAGCCTGACCCAGGTGCCCGTGGGCACGATCGTGACCGACTGCGTAAAGGATGGAAAGTGGTATCAGGTCAATTATAACGGCGTCGTCGGCTATATCCGCGGCGACAAGCTGGAGGAAGTTGAAGCCCCCGCTGAGGCCCCTGCCGAGGAGACCGCAGAAGCTCCCGCCGAGGAGCCGGCTGAGGCCCCCGCTGAGGCCCCCGCTGAGGAGCCCGCTGAGGCCCCCGTCGAAGAGCCTGCTGAGGCTCCCGCTGAGGCCCCTGCCGAGGAACCCGCTGAGGAAGCTGCGGTGACCGAGGGCCAGCCGCTGGTGGCCGAGGGCGAGCCCCTGACCCAGCCCGCCGAGGAGGAAAAGAAGCCCCAGAGCATCCTCGAGACCGTTGAGGACGCGCCCGTGCAGTCCTATGCCGAGGCCTCTGAGTACGACGATGACTTCGTGATCCTGGACACCGTTGTCAATGGTGTGCGCGTCATTGGCCGCCAGATCTATCAGACCGATTGCGAGTATCTGATGGCCGTTGGCCTGGATGCCTCCGGCAACGAGCTGTGGAAAAATGAAACCACCACGAACCACATCACCGAGCTGATGCAGACCGACGTGTTCATCGGCGGCACCGCCGACGCGCCGCTGGTGATGATGTACAACGCCAGCAAGGGCCTGACCGCTGTGGATCCCGCCAACGGCGAGGTCAAGTGGGAAATCTTCAAGAAGGACCTGAACCTGGGCGGCAGCATCTCCCACGTGCTGGACGGCAACGGCATCACTTACATTGGCGGCTACTACGGCCCCGACCCGGTGGCCATCGATCCCGCCGGCAACGTGCTGTGGAAGGCCAGCTCCGGCAGCGCGGAGGCCACCTGGCTGTATCGCATGGAGCTGAGCGATGAAGGCATTGCCTGCTCCTACGGCAAAATGGCCGGCGAGGACTACGGCACCATCATCTATGACTTCAGCGGCAACGTGGTGAGCATTGTCAACGAATAAGACGCCGAAAAGGCAAACCAAGGGCCCGATGCATATGCATCGGGCCCTTGGGGTTTTGGAGGAGACAAATTCTGATTTGTCGCGGGCTTGCGCCCGTTTGAAGGGGGACAGGTCCCCCTTCAATACATCCTCCTCAGATTTGCCTGAAATCGCAGGCGATTTCCGGGCGGCAAATCTGCAAGGAAGCCTTTATTGCTCTGGTCGACAGGCTCCCTGCCGCAAAAAAGGCCCCGCCCGCGGCGTACACGCCGCCGCGTACGATTAAAGATCGGGGCGCTACCGCCCCCGATACCCCCGGTAAGTTAGCCAAAGGGGAGTTCGTCATCAGCTCG
>JAFWEL010000019.1 GCA_017512905.1 Clostridia bacterium | reverse complement strand
ATCTTCGACAGCTGCATGCTGGCGATGGCGATGATGCAGGGCCTGACCAGCGCCATCGTCAACCCCAACGACCAGCGCCTGATGGAGACCGTCAAGACCTGCGACATCATCAAGAACAACAACCTCTACGCCGACTCCTACTTGGAGATCTGACGCGAAAGGGCGTTCCCTCGGGGATTATCACGAGGACAGCGGCCGTCCCGCAGGATGTGGGACGGCCGCTGCTTTATGGGTGGTTGATACACCATTGTTAACCCAAATATATCAATGCTGCAACGGGTTTGTCGCCCCCTGATCAGGCCGGATATGATAAAATATCATTGATTAATTCTGTACTTTTGAGTCGTACGTTGACCTGGTATAACGGCAATCATGCGAATTTTGAATTGGGAGATTGATGATATGTGGAATATCGGGGATAAGGGCGACAGGATCGCCATGATCGAGGGCGAGCGCAAGCTCACATACACCGAACTGGACGGCCTTTGCGCACAGATCGCCGGGCAGCTGGGCGAGAGGTCTTTGATCTTCTGCCTGTGCACCAATACGGTGGCTTCTGTGGCCGGTTACCTGGCTTTCACCGAGCACGGCCATGTGCCGCTGCTGCTGGATGCCAAAATCAGCCGGGATCTGCTGAATCAGCTGGTCGAAGCCTATCACCCCGCGTGGATCTGGACTCCCGCGGACATGGTGGAGAAGCTGCCCGAGGGCGATGTGGCGCTGGAGCTGGAGGGCTACAGGCTCCAGTCGGTGAATGCCGGCGCGCCCTTTGCCATGAACGAGGCCCTGTGCGTGTTGATCTCCACGTCCGGCTCCACCGGCAGCCCGAAGCTGGTGCGCCAGACCTATGAGAACATCCGCTCGAATACCCAAGCCATCATCGAGTACCTGGGCATTGACGCAAAAGAGCGGGCGATCACATCGCTGCCGATGAACTATGTCTACGGCCTGTCCGTGGTCAACACTCACATCTATGCCGGCGCGACGCTGGTGCTGACAAGCCTCAATCCCTACGCCAAGAAGTTCTGGGACCTGGTGGACCGAGAGGGCGTGACCTCCTTTGCCGGCGTTCCCTTCACCTACGAGACCATCGACAAGCTGCGCATCCTCAAGCGCGAACTGCCCTCCCTGAAGACGATGACCCAGGCCGGCGGCAAGCTGTCGCCTGAGCTGCACCAGAAGCTGGCCGCGTGGGCCATGGAAAACGGCAAGCGGTTCATCGTGATGTACGGCGCCTCCGAGGCGACCGCCCGCATGGGCTACCTGCCGCCCGAGCGCTCCCTCGAGAAGCAGGGCAGCATGGGCATACCGATTCCCGGCGGGCGGTTTGAGCTGATCGGCGCGGACGGCGAGGTCATCGACGAACCGGATCAGGTGGGCGAGCTGGTGTATTACGGCAAGAACGTCACCCTGGGCTATGCGCTGACCGGCGAGGACCTGAACAAGCCGGACGAAAACCATGGCCGCCTGGTGACGGGGGACATGGCCCGCCGGGACGCGGACGGCTTTTACTACATCGTCGGCCGCAAAAAGCGCTTTCTGAAGATCCTCGGCAAGCGCATTAACCTGGACGACGTGGAGCGGCTTCTGAAGAAGCGGTTCGATACCGGGGATATCGCCTGCGGCGGCAAGGACGACGAGCTCTGGATTTACGTGGTGGACCCGGCCCTTGAGGATGAAGTCGTGGAATACGTCTTTACTGAAATGGACATCAACCGCAAGCTGCAAAAGTCCGGCGTCATACCGGCTATCCCCAGGAACACCTCCCAGAAGGTGCTCTACAGCCAGCTCCCGCCGCTGTGAGCGGGGCATTGAAGCGAGGTAACAGATATGGCATTGATCAAGGCCGTCGCGGAGGATGCCGTCGTCAAGAACAGCACCCTCGGCAAGCGTTCCACCATAGATCACGACAGCGTGGTGCTGAATTCGACCATCGGTGACTATGTGGACATAGAAAAGCGCAACCTGATTCGCAGCGCCGTCATCGGCGATATGACCTACACCGGCGCTGACGTGGGCATCATGTGGGCCGAAGTGGGCAAATACTGCTGCATCGCCCGTCGGGTGGAAATTGGCGGCAACGAGCACAATTACCGGGCGGCATCGATGATGCCCTCCTACCGGCTGCTCAACAAGCTGGGCGGCAAGCTGTCGATGCACCAGGACGAGGAAATCATCCGCGTGGGCAACGACGTCTGGATCGGCGTTGGCGCGGCGATCACCCGCAAGAGCGGGCTTGAGATCGGCGACGGCGCGGTCATTGGCAGCGGCGCGGTGGTGACAAAGAGCGTTCCGCCCTACGCCATCGTCGCGGGCGTGCCCGCCCGGATCATCCGCTATCGCTTTGAAGCGCCGGTCATTGAAAAGCTGCTGCGCCTGAAGTGGTGGGACTGGGAGCGGGAGAAGATCCTTGAAAACTGGCCGCTGCTCTCTTCCGATCTGACGGAGGAGACGGTGGACGCTCTGCTGGCCTCTGCCGAGGCTTAAAGAAGAACATATTTATGGATAATGCCCTCGAGATACACTGAACCGCGACCGCGCGAGAGCGCGACGCGACATCCAAGCCCAATGTGACGGGAGGAGAGAAACCATGGATGAACTGCTGAAGCTGCTGTCTGAAATTTGCCCCAAGGTGGACTTTGTCAAGGAGAAGAAGCTGATCGACGACGGCATACTGGATTCCTTTGACATCATTTCCATCGTCAATGAGCTGAACGAGCACTATGACATCGAAATCGATGTGGATGACCTTGAACCGGAAAACTTTAACTCCGTTGAAGCGATGCTGGAGCTGATCCATACGCTGCAGAACGAATGACGGGAACGAGAGGGCATTATCCATGAATATCGTATCTCTGTTTTATCTGGCGTTCGTGGCTGTCGTGGCGCTGGCGTATTTCATCACGCCCCGGCGATTCCGCTGGGTGACGCTGCTCATCGCCAGCATCGCCAACTACCTTTCCTATGATCTGAAGCTTGCCGTATGGATGCTTGTCACATCCATCTCCATCTATACAGGCGGCCTGCTGATCGAACGCCAGGAACAGAAGTACGCAGCGCAGCTGAAGGCGCAGCCCGATTTGGACCGGGCCGACAAGCGCGCGCTGAAAAAGCAGAACGAGCGGGTCAAGCGGCGCTACGCGGCGCTGGTGGCCGCGATCAATATCGCCATATGGGTCGTGTTCAAGTTTGCCGACCTGTTTATCACCACATTAAACAAATACCTCTCCACCGGCCTGAGCCTGTGGCATCTGGTGCTGCCTCTGGGCATTTCATTTTATACGCTCCAGGCCGTCAGCTATGTGGTCGATCTCTCCAGGGGCAAGTGCGAGGTGCAGCGCAATTATTTTAAGCTGCTGCTGTGGCTCTGCTTCTTTCCCCAGATGCTGCAGGGCCCTATCTGCCGCTACCGGGAGACAGCGCCCCAGCTGTACGAGCCCCATGATTTCGACTATCGCCGTGTAAAATTCGGCATGCAGCGGATGCTGTGGGGCTATTTCAAAAAGCTGGTGATCGCCGACCGGGTGGTCACCATTTCCGAGAGGGTTTTCGGCCATTCGGGAGAATACCAGGGACTGGTGTTCGTCATCGGCGCGCTGGCCTATACCATACAGATTTACGCGGATTTCTCCGGCGGCATGGACATCATCGGCGGCGCGGCGGAGATCCTGGGCGTCTACATGCCCGTCAACTTTGACCATCCCTACTTTTCAAGGAGCATATCCGAATACTGGCGCAGATGGCACATCACCCTGGGCGCGTGGTTCAGGGAATATGTGTTTTATCCCCTGTCCATCTCCAGGGGGGCCCAGAAGCTGACCGCCGCCTGCCGCAAGCGCCTGGGGCCGAACATGGCCAAGATGCTTCCGACCTACCTGGCGATGGTGCTGGTCTGGATCCTCAACGGCATCTGGCACGGCGCGGGCTGGCAATTTGTGGCCTTCGGCATGTACCAGGGCATACTGATCGTGCTGGGCATGCAGTTTGAACCGGTGTTTGAATGGATCATCGCAAAGCTGAAGATCCGCACCGACTGCTTCAGCTGGCGGCTGTGGCAGATGCTAAGGACGCTGGCGCTGATCATGGGTGGCCGCATCATCTTTAAAGCCAGCGGTCTCTATGAGGCACTGCGCATCGGATGGAGCATACTCAAGATTCACAACATCTGGATTTTCACCGACGGCACGCTGTTCAAGCTGGGCCTGAACGCCTGGGAGATGTTCGTGCTGTTCGTGGCGGTGCTGGTGCTGCTGACGGTGAGCCTGTTGCAGGAAAGGGGCGTTCACATTCGCGAGGCCATCGAGCGTCAGAACCTCGTCTTCCGGTGGGCGCTGTACATCGGTGCCATCGCCACGGTGATACTGCTGGGCGTCTACGGACCGAGTTATGACGCGGCGGGATTTGTGTACGCCGGGTTCTGACGATGCAACGGACGATTTCAGTAAAGAGGAGAAATGAGCGATGAGCCTGAGGATAAAGCGAGCCGTGGGCGCCGTGGTATTTCTGCTGCTGGCCGTCTCTGTTATCGGCTGGATCCAGAACGTCGTGACGCCCAAATACGACTGGCCCGTTCACAACCGCCGCTCCTACAAGAGCATTCGCGGCGCGTTTCTCGAGCCCAGGAACAGCCTGGACGCGATCTATCTGGGCACCAGTCAGACCTTCTGCTCGATCTCGCCGATGGATATTTACAACGCGAGCCATATCCGATCCTATAATCTGGCGTCTATCGGCCAGCGTGTGCCCGTGGCCTACTACCTGCTCAAGAGCATACTGCACACGCAGTCGCCCAGGCTGGTGGTGATCGACGCCAGCGGTTTCTTCTATTCCGAGGAAGAGCTCCTGGTGCCGGGCAAGTGGGAGGAAATGATCGACAGCCTTCCGCTAAGCTGCTACCGGGAAAAGCTGGACATGATGAAGGACATTGCGCGGATGCAAAACCGCGAGGATGACAGTGAATACCTGCTGAGCGCCCTGCTGCCGCTGCTGCGATACCACTCGGATTATCACGTGGAGGAGGACAGCTTCCAGCGGCTTTACATGAACGAACCCTACCAGCGCAAGGGCTATGTGGCTACCTATGACTTCATCGCCGTGGAGGAAGAGGAGGTCAGGACCGCCCGGGCCATGCTGGATGAGAGCGATCCCTATGCGGACGATGATGACAACCGCAAGGTGCTGGAGGGCTGCATCGCGGCCAACGAGCCCTATCTTGAAAAGTTGCGCGACCTTTGCCAGGCCCACGGGGCGGAGCTCGCCTTCATGAAGGTGCCGGTCTGCGCGAATACCCGCGCCAGGGGCTACTGGAGCGCCAACAAGCACGCCCTCACCCAGGCCATGGCCGACCGGTTGGGCGTGAAATTCCTGGACATGTGCTACGATGACCTGGGCCTCGACTGGCAGTTTGACGCTTTCGACGGCGGCATCCATGTGAACCACAGCGGCGCGCGGAAGATCACCGCCAGGCTCCTGGACTGGATGCAGCGGGAGTTCGGCCTCAGCTCCGAGGCGAACGCGAAGGTGGATGCCCAGTGGGACCATCAGAGCCAGATCTACGCCAGCGAGGTGGAATACCTGGACCTGGAGCTGGAGCACGATCTGTTGGGCTTCCTCGACCGCGTCAAGGCGGGGGATTACACGCTGTTCACCGCCGTTTCCGGCGGCATCGGCGATTATTGGAGCGACGAGGCCCAGCGCAGCCTTGAGGCGGTAACGGGCACAAAGCTCGACCTGCGGGACGCGGACAACGGGGCCTACATCGGCATTTCCAGCCACGGCCACATGATCGAGGAGCTGCATGACCCCAAATCCTGCTCCACCGAGGGCAGGCTTTCGGATGGCCTGCAATACAAGGTCAGGAGCAAGACGAGCGACGCCAAAAAGGGCGGCACGGTGGACATCTGGGGCACCGACTACGCGCCGGAGGGCCGGGGCATCCACTTCGTGGTCTACGACAACCAATTGGGTTGCGTCGTGGACGCCGTGTGCTTCGACACCTCCACCGAGCAGCTGAAGGCCGTGCAGGAGACCCGCTACCAGTACGTCATGCGCCAGAAGCTGATCGAGTACGTCCACGGAAGGATGTAACAAGGGCCATTCGCCAAACGGGACGACCGGAAAGCACACACACCATCGGAGGACTTGGAATTGTCGGAAAAGAGGGACTTCAGAAACGCGATACAGGGTATGGCTTCCATAGCCATACTCTGGTTCATCATGTTTGGCGACCCGACGCGATTGCCGACCCAGTGGCTGAGCGTCATCCCCGGCGGTCCCCTGGCCACCGCGCCGGCTTTCCTGATCGCCATGGCGCTGCTGTACTTCATCGAGGGAACGAAGGCGGCGGTATGGGACAGGGAGGGGACGGTATCCCCGTTCAGGCGAGCGCTGGACTGCTATATCCCCTACTGGAAGGTCTGCGCGCCGCTGGTGCTGATCGGCGGGCTGTTTTTCTGTGAGATCTCGGAATCCCCGATCTATTGCCCGATGTTCAGGAACCTGGGCTTCCTGAATGTCAGTCGCGCCGTGGTGGCACTGTCCAACAACATCCATGAGGGCACCTGGCTGATTTCATCCATGGCTATATGCGCCTTCTGCGCAGCGATGTACCACGTCATCCGGCAGAAAAAAGGCGTCGCGCTGGCACTCGTGCCATTGATCGGCGGCATTGCCGCCCAGGCCGTGTTGTACATGAAGGTCATGCCCTTCATGTACAATGGGCCGGTGTACCGGCTCACCGCGCTTTTCGGCCCGGTGGCCTATATACTGGGACTGCTGATATTCGGGCTCAGGGACGTCCGGGAAAGCCGATGGGGCTCGGCCCTCGAGGGCATTGGACAGGGTCGTACATTCCAGACGCTTACCCGCCCCCTCAGGTTCATTGGCGACCGCTGGACGACGTTCTGGATGGCCCAGTTCTATATGGCGATGTACTATTACCATGTGGCGGCGTCCATCTACGCGGCCACGGGCAACGGCGTGGCAAGTTATCTGATCTTCCTGGTGATGACCGGGCTGCTGCTCTATGGGATGGAATGGGGTTACCGGAGGCTCGCGGCCGCCATACAGTGCAGCTGGTGGAGCGTTCCTTCGATGCTGCTGATGCTGGCGGCGCCCTTCCTGCTGCGGCTGGTCCTGGAAACCTCCATGGATTCCTACGCCCAGTTTGCCCACCTGGCCGCCCAACAGTGGCCGATCCGGGCGATGGTCAATGTGCTGGCCATATTCTGCCTGATCCTGATTTTCAGGGCGGTCATGGGCAGCTGGCTGCCCGCCGGAATCACGGTGGCCGTGCTGATGACGCTGCTGGGCATCGCGAATCACTTTACCATGAAATATCACGGCGCGCTGCTGACGGCGGAGGACATACAAAATGTAAAAACCGTCTCCGGCGTGATTGGCGGCTATGATCTTTCCGTGGACGCGGTCACGGGCCGCATACTGCTGCTCCAGGCCGGAGCTCTGGCTTGCTGCGTCGCCTCCTGGCTGTGTGGCAGGCCCCTGCGAGCTCTGTTTACCCGCGCTGAAAAATGGGTTAACCGCGGCGTGTGCCTGCTGTTCGCGGTGATCAGCCTGTATTTCTGCTATTTCTCCGCGGTTCCCATCATCGCCCGGGAGGACAATATCTGGAGCTGGGGGAGTCTCTACGCGAAGATCGGTTACCTCTCGGGCACCGTGGAATCGACGCTGGCCAACCTGGAGTTTTCCGTGTACAGGCCCCGGGATTATTCCGACGAGCGCATGGACCAAATCGCCGAAAGGGCATCCCAGGTCCCGGCGACGACGGCAGCTGAACCAGAACAGCCCTATCCGGACATCGTGATGATCCTCAACGAGACCTGGTACAACCTGGATATGTATATCGACACCCACGCCGACGTGGATTACCTGAAGCACTACCGGGCCCTGGACAACGCCATCAAGGGCTACGCGGAGGTCCCGCTCACCGGCGGGGGAACCAACGGCACGGAATATGAGATGCTCACCGGCAATTCCATGACGCTGATCAACGCCTACGCCCCCTTCAACCGGCTCAACTTCACCGACGCGGTGGCGCTGCCGAATTATTTGAAAAAGCTTGGATACGCTACCCTCGCGGCCCACCCCCACGAATCCCAGAATTACCACAGGGGCATGAGCTGGTCGCAGCTGGGCATCGACGAAAGCTATTTCATACACGATTTCACTGACCCCGAATACTATGCCGAACGGCACAACGACCATGAGCTCACGGATACCTCGGCGCTGAAGAACGTCATTCGCTTCATGGATGGCCTGCCCGAAGACCAGCCCAGGTTCGCGTTCCTGGTCACGATGCAAAACCACGGCGAGTGGCACTGGGTTGCGCCGGAGAACATCGTGGTCCACGCCCGGACGGAAACCCAGGACGCTGCCCTCGCGGCCCAGATCGACGAGTACCTCTCCTGCCTGACGTATACGGACGCGATGATCGAATACATGCAGTCGTACTACACCAGACTGTATGAGGAAACGGGCCGCAGAGTCGTGGTGTGCATGGTGGGGGACCATTCGCCCAGCTTCCTGCCCGAGCTGGAATCCATATGCAAATGGAAGGACCGGGCCGTGGCGGAGCGCAAGGGCAAGATGACGCCCTACTTCATCTGGGCCAACTACCCGCTGGAGCTTACGGACGAGGCCCTGGCGAACACCGACGACATCGACCTGTGCGGATTTATGCCCATGGTGCTGCGCACCGCCGGTGTGCCGCTGTCCTACTACTACAGATACATCCTGGAGATGAACGAGGACGTGGCGGTCTACACCAATGTCGGCTCCGAGACGGCGGAGGAATCCCGGCACATCGCGTTCTACGACCGCAATGACGGGCTGCACGATGTGGACGAGGACAGTCCGCTGGCGCAGATGGTCCGCGATTACTATTGCATGGAGTACAACCTGAACGGCGAGGACACCCGGCGACTGCCGGTGCTGTTCGAGCCGGAAGGCACCGGGACCGCGGCGACGGCCGCACAGCCCTGATTAACGAGTGGAGGTTCAACGGATTTGAAGCGCAGATGGAGAGGCGTTGTGCATTGCCTGCTGGGCGTGGCACTGGTCGCCGCCCTGCTGGTGTATGGGCTGAGCCTGAGCAAGGACAGCGACCAGCCGGTGACGCCGGTGAGATTATCCGTGGAATCCGGATTTTATGACAGCCCGTTTTACCTTGAGATGACCTGCGACCGGGGGGAGATCCGCTATACGCTGGATTCCACGGAGCCGGATGAGCATTCCCTGCTGTACACCGGGCCTATACTGATCGAGGACGCCAGCGGCAATCCCAACGTCTACAGCATGATCGAGGACGTCTGCATCGAACTGAGAACGGATATCCTGGAGATCGCGGGCAGGGAACCCAAGTTCGGGTTCAAGACGCCCGTTCAGTCCATCGACAAGGCGACGGTCATCCGCGCCGTGTGTATCGACGCCTTCGGCAACCGCAGCGACATCGTCAACGGCGTCTACTTCGTGGGCTTTGACCAGAAGCAGGCCTACGACGGCATCAATGTCATTTCCATCGTCACGAACCCGGAAAACCTCTTTGATTTTGAAAAGGGCATCTATGTGCTGGGAAAGACCTTTGACGATACCCTCGTGGAGGGCGCGGGTGTGCCGCCCGCCCTGCCCAACTTCGGCAACTGGGCTGGTAATTACAAGAACCGGGGCAAGGAATGGGAGCGGGAGGCCGATATCTGCTTTTTCGACGCCGAGAGGAACCTGACGCTGTCGGGAACCTACGGCATACGCATCCAGGGCGGCGCGAGCCGCTACATGCTGCCCAAGAGCCTGAATATCTTTGCCCGCAAGCGCTACGGCACCGAATCCATTCCCGCGCTGCCCCTCTTTGGCGAGGACTGGCAGCTGCACAGCGTGAACCTGAACGGCGGCGGGCAGGGCGTGGACACCAAGATCCACGACCTGCTGGTAAACACCCTCGCCGCGGATTGCGACATCCTGACCCGGGAATATGAGCCCTACGAGCTCTTCCTGGACGGGGAATACTGGGGCGTATATTGGCTGACGCCCCGATTCAAGGAGGATTATTTCCAGAACAAGTACGGCATCCGAGACGGGGACGTGATCGAAACTAAGGTCGATCACATCGAAGTGGGCACCGACGAGGATTACAGGCCCTACAAGGATATGCTTCGCCTGATCGCCGACAACGACCTGCGGGACGATGAGAATTACGCCCGGGTTTGCGAAGCCGTCGATATCCAGAGCTGGATCGACTACTACGCCATCGAGCTGTACATCGCCAACACCGATTGGCCGACCAACAACCGCTCCCTGTGGCGCGTTCGCAGGACGACAGACCAGCCCGACGCGGACGGCAAGTGGCGCTGGGTGATGTTCGACGTCAACCTCTCGATGAATCCCGAGCGAGCGGACGACGACTTTGTGGGCCGGACGTCAAAGCGGGACGCCATATTTGGCAGCCTGCTGGACAACAAGACCTTCAAGGCCGAGCTGTACGCCAGGCTGGTGGATATGGCCGAGGATGTCTTCAGCCCGGAGCGGGTGGACGCCTTTGTGGACGAATATGCCGCCCGCATGCGCCACGCCATGGGGAATGAGTACATGCGCTTCATGAACGACAGGACGGAAGAGGATTTCGTGAACAGCTGCGAGGACATCAAGACGTTCTTCCGGATGAGGCACGACTACATTATGGAGGCATACGGTGATAAAAAGAAGTAAAACGGTGCTGGAGGCGGACAAGTACCGGCATGAGCTGAAGTACATCTGCGACGAGCTGGAGCTGCGAATCGTCGAACAGAAGCTGAAGGCCGTGATGCAGCCCGATCCCCATGCCGACGAAAACGGGGAATACCTGATACGCAGCGTCTACTTTGACGACTATCACAGGAGCTGCTTCTTTGAAAACGAGGACGGCGTGGATCCCCGCGAGAAGTTCCGCATACGCGCCTACAACTGCTTCGATGGACGCATTTCCCTGGAAAAGAAGATCAAGAGCCACACGATGACGGGGAAGAAGAGCTGCCTGATCGACCGGCAGACCTGCATGAAGATGCTCTTGGGCCAGTCCATCCGGGATCAGCTGGGCCGGGATCCGCTGCTGGACGAGTGGATCCTCCAGTCCGAGACCGCAAGGCTTCACCCGGTGATGCTGGGGGAATATGTGCGCAAGCCCTACGTCTACCGGCTGGGTAATGTGCGCATCACCTTTGACCGGAATATCAGCGCATCCAGCCAGGTGGGGGAGATTTTCGAACCCCGCATCTCCCGGATCGCGGTGCTGCCCACCGGTTATCACGTGCTGGAGGTCAAGTACGACGACTTCCTCCCGGACGTCATCTATCAGCTGATCGACAGCGGGCACATGCGCCAGACGACCTTTTCCAAATTCTACCTGGGCTGCAGAGCGATTGGAGGCAAGATCAATGAGCTTCAGTGACATCTTCAAGAAGGGCTTTCTGACATCCTACGCGAATACGGAGATCACGTTCCGTTACGCGGTGCTGGCGATGCTGATCTGCCTGGCGATATCGCTGGTGATCTGTGCGGTGTACTACTTCAAATCGAGGAAGTACTTCTTCTCGAAGGAATTCGCGGTGTCGCTGGTGGCACTGTCGGTGATCACGGTGTCGGTGATCCTGACGATCCAGGCCAGCGTGGTGGTGTCGCTGGGCATGGTAGGCGCGCTGTCCATCGTGCGCTTCAGGACGGCCATCAAGAATCCGCTGGACCTGGTGTTCCTGTTCTGGTCCATCGCCACGGGCATCATCTGCGGGGCGGGCCTCTACTTCATCGCTCTGCCGCTGACGCTGATCCTGGGCATCGCGATCCTGCTGTCGGACGAGGTGCCGGGGGTATCCCGCAACCGCATCCTGGTGCTGGACGGCAGCTATCCCTATGACGAGGGGCAGACCATGGGCATCGTGAGGAAGTACGCGAAGTGGTACAACGTGCGCACGGAGAGCGTGCACAACGACGCGGTGAATCTGATCATTGAGGTGCGCAAGGTGAAGGACAGCCAGGCCCTGATCCGCGAGCTGCGGCAGACGGGCGTCTTCCAGGACGTGTCGCTGCTGGTGCAGGAAGGGACGATCGACTGATGAAGCACGACGGGGGAAGGCGCATCCTTCTGGCCGCGCTGGTGGTTTGCTTAGGGCTGCTTGTCTTTCTCTTCGCCCGGCGCTCCGTCGATGCCCAGATGCAGATTGAGCGTCGCCATCCCCGGGTGAACGGCGATCTGTATATGACGGTGGACGGCGACAGTGTGGCCACGATCCACGGCGCGGGCAAGCTCTACGACGCCGATGTCAGGGCGATGCTGAACAGCGTCGGGCTGCACGAGGACACCGTTGAGGACATCATCGTCGGCGACCGCGTCACGGAGATCTGCTACAACACCTTCGACGGCTATGACAGGCTGAAGAGTCTGAAGCTGGGCGACCGCGTGGCCCGCGTCGCCCCGGGGAGTCTGAAGAACTGCCCGGCGCTGGAATACCTGTGGTTTCCGGAGAAGCTGGAGGATGTGGGCCTGGATTTCCTCTACATGTGCAAGAGCTGCATCATCGTCACCGGGGGAAAGGCCTCCGGGTTGCCGGAATTGGCCAACGTCCGAACCCAAAAGCGGATTCTGGCGGGCGTGGATTCCCATGAGGCCCTGATGGCCGCCATCGGCGATGAAGCGCTGCCGGCGGGCGTGGCTAAATGGTGGCGACAATGAACCATGGAGGCGTGAATATCAATGCGTCGATGGAAGAAAGCGGCATACTGGGCGCTGGGAGGCATCTGCATCGTGGCGCTGGCGGCCTTCGCAGCGGCCCAGCCCGAACAGCGGCCGGAAGCCGTCCGTCAGGTACGCTTCTCCGAGGCTTCCGGGTTCTATGACGCACCCTTCTACCTGGAGCTGGAGGCTGACGGCGGGAATATCTACTACACGCTTGACGGCAGCGAGCCCGATGAGGGCGGCATTCCCTACGAGGGGCCGATACTGATACAGGACGCCAGCAAAAATGAAAACGTGTACAGTATGATCACCGATGTCTCGCCCTATCTGAAGCCCGAGCTGCTGGATAAGAACGATGTGCAGCTGTTCCACCACTATCAGGTGCCGGATCAGCCGGTGGACAAGGCGACGGTGGTACGGGCGGTGAGCGTCGATGGATGGGGCAACCGCAGCGCGCCCTCCGACGCGGTCTACTTCGTGGGCTTCGGGGAAAAGACCGGCTATGACGGCATGAATGTCATGTCCGTCGTCACCGACCCCGACAACCTGTTCGATTCCAAAAAGGGCATCTATGTGCTGGGCGATGTGTTTGCCGAAAACGTGTCGGACGGCGTCGTCCATCGGAACGGCGTCAACATGTTCAGCTGGGCGGCGAATTACAACCAAAAGGGCAGGGATTGGGAGCGTCCGGCGCTGATCCACTGCTTTGACCGGGAAGGGGAGCCTGTTTTTTCCGGCCAGTACGGCATCCGAATCCAGGGCAAGGCCACCCGGGCCAACCTGCCGAAGAACCTGAACATCTTCGCCAGGAAGCAGTATGGCAATGACAGCATCGATACCGGCAGCCTGTACGACGCCCGCTACCTGCTGAACCGGATGACGCTGTACTACGGCCCCAGCGAGCTGCTGCTGGCGGATTACCTGGTCGAGGAACTGACCGACGGCATGGACTTTGCCGACCGTCAGCTGGAGCCCTGCGTGATGTTCCTGAACGGGGAATACTGGGGCGTGTACTGGCTCGTGCCCAGGTTCAAGCAGGACTACCTGAACCAGAGGTACGACGTCGACCCCCGGAACATCGTCGAGGTCAAGCATGGCCGCATCGAGGTGGGCCAGGATGAGGACATCGACCTCTATGAGGACATGATGTCTTTCATCGCCGACCACGACATGCGCGATCCGGCGGCCTATGCCCAGGCCTGCGAGCTGCTGGACATACAATCCTGCATCGACTACTTCGCCGTGGAGATCTACATCGCCAACACCGACTGGCCCATCAACAACATCGCCCTCTGGCGCTCCCGCTACAAGGCGGATACGGCCTGCTCGGATTGCCGCTGGCGGTGGATACTCTACGACGTGGAGCAGGGCATGGATGCCCAGTGGGTGCGGGTGAACAGCCTGAAGTCTGCCACGAACCGGGATCCGCTGTTCGCCAGCCTGATGAAAAACGAGGGCTTCGCGGCGGCCGTGCGGGAAAAGCTGCTGACGCTGGCCGAGGGTGTCTTCGCGCCGGAGCGTGTGAGCGCGTTTATCGCCGAGTACAAGCGCGACATGGCGGAGGCCATCGAAAAGAAATACCAGCGCTTCAGCCACGAGACCATGGCGCTGGAGGATTTCTACGCGGGCTGTGACAGCATCGACAGCTTCTTCCGCGAGCGGCGCGAATACATCATCGAACAATACGGAGGGAAGGAATAATGGGCTTCAAGGACATCTTCAAGAAGGGCTTTCTGACATCCTACGCGAATACGGAGATCACGTTCCGTTACGCGGTGCTGGCGATGCTGATCTGCCTGGCGATATCGCTGGTGATCTGCGCGGTGTATTACTTCAAATCGAGGAAGTACTTTTTTTCGAAGGAATTCGCGGTGTCGCTGGTGGCGCTGTCGGTGATCACGGTGTCGGTGATCCTGACGATCCAGGCCAGCGTGGTGGTGTCGCTGGGCATGGTGGGCGCGCTGTCCATCGTGCGCTTCAGGACGGCCATCAAGAATCCGCTGGACCTGGTGTTCCTTTTCTGGTCCATCGCCACGGGCATCATCTGCGGGGCGGGCCTCTACTTCATTGCGCTGCCGTTGACGCTGATCCTGGGCATCGCGATCCTGCTGTCGGACGAGGTGCCGGGGGTATCCCGCAACCGCATCCTGGTGCTGGACGGCAGCTATCCCTATGACGAGGGGCAGGCCATGGGCATCGTGAGGAAGTACGCGAAGTGGTACAACGTGCGCACGGAGAGCGTGCACAACGACGCGGTGAACCTGATCATCGAGGTGCGCAAAGTGAAGGACAGCCAGGCCCTGATCCGCGAGCTGCGGCAGACGGGCGTCTTCCATGACGTGTCGCTGCTGGTGCAGGAAGGGACGATCGACTGATGAGGGACACGGGTAAGCGGGTATTCCTCGTCCTGCTGGCGGTGATCTTCGGCCTGCTGCTGTTCCTGTGCGTCGACGGCAGGCAGATCATACGCTGGACGGCCGAGGCGGCCTATACCAGGCAGAACGAAAGCCTCTATATCCGGAAGCTGGATGACGGCGTCATCTACATCGGCGGAGAGGGCAAGCTGTACGGCACCGACATGCAGGCGCTCATCGAGGGCGAAAGCATGACCGCCGGAGAGATTACGGACATCATCATCGGCAATGACATCACCGAGGTCGGCTATGACGCGATATGCGGATACGCGATATTGCATACCGTCCGCCTGGGCGACAAGGTGCGCGTCGCCGGCAACGGATCGATCCGCGAATGCCCCGAGATGTGGTTTGTGTATATCCCGTCCCGCATCAAGCGCATCAGCCGCGATTTCCTGTATGAATGCAACGAATGCACCGTGATCACCGATGGACCGTCCGACAAACTGCCAAAGCTGAGAAACACGAGCAAGTCGAACGTGATCGGGAACGTGGATTCCTATGAGGCCATGCAGGCCGCCTGGACGAACGGGACGGAATTGCCGGAGATCCTGCAGAGCTGGTGGCCCTGAGCGCGCCGGGCGACGATCAAGGAGAGGACTGTGTAATCATGCCAAACGTGGAAAACCACAAGGAGCTTGTGCCCTTTGAGCACTATACCGGACTGTTTGAAAAGCTGGACCCCGTCGAGGCGGCGGAGCGCTGCGGCGTTAAATACGATTCCGTGAAGCAGGTGTTCACCATGCGCCTGCTGTATGTGGACTACGAAATCACCTGGCCCAGGTTTTCCATACGCAGCGCCACGCCGGATGGCTTTGCCCTGTTCAACCTTCCGGCCCAGATGCTTCTGATTCGCTACCTGCTGGAGGGGCGGCACTCGGTGGGCACGGGCGCGTTCCTGCCCTACCGGGAGATGCCCTGGGGCGAGGTCTATCTCAAGCCCTTCACCGGCCGGTGCCTGAACCGGGCGGCCTTCACCTTCGGACCCCGGCTGGAGGCCTTTCGCGCTGCAGTGGCCCAGTTGCCCGCGATTCCCCTGGACAAGGGGGACGCCTCCTGTCAGCTGGAGATCATGCCCGGCTATGACGTTCGCCTGATCGTCTGGGAGGGGGATGATGAGTTCCCGCCCAACAGCCAGATCCTGTTCTCCGACAACTTCCCCAAGGCGTTCTCGGCGGAGGACCGGACGGTGGTGGGGGATATTCTGATATCGGACCTGAAGCGACGGATGTAATACGCCTCTCAGTATAAACCAGCGATTCCGTGAGCATCTTACCTGCCCTGACTGCGTCAAGCCCGTTGACGGGCTGCCAGCAAGCATGAGGAGGCTTTCCTGGCCAGGGCAAAAAACTGTTTTACCGAATATCGTTGTTATAACCTGAGAGAAATAAATAATGGCAGCTTTCAAGCTGCCATTTACTGTTTGACAATTTATAAATAATCATATATAATTAATGTAATTCTTTGATGATTGTGGGAGAATAGGGCGATGGATTTTAAACAACTCGAATCCTTTGTGGCTGCGGTGGATGAAGGCAGCTTTTCCAATGCCGCCGAGCGCCTGCAGCTTTCCCAGTCAATGGTGACCATTCATATTCGCAACCTGGAGGCCGAGCTGGGAACACGGCTATTGAACCGGACCACACGCAGCATGGAGCTTAGTCAAGCCGGCCGCACCTTTTATGGGTATGCCCGGCAGATGCTGAAGCTGAACCGGGACAGCATCTTCGCGCTCAGCCGCGCCAACCAGGAGGTCAAGACCATCAACATCATCGCCACGCCCTATATCGTGCGCTATTACCTGACTGATCGCATCATAGAGTTTAGAAAGCAGTACCCTCAAGTCAGCTTCAACTTCATCACATGTACCCATTCCGAGATCCTGAATCGTCTGCAATCCGAATCCGCCGAATTCGCCTTCTGTACGATGAAGCTGATGAATTCCGATTATGCGGTAAAGCATTGCGATATGGCCAATCTGGTGGTCATCACGCCCAACGAACGCCGGTTCAGGCAGCTGGAGGGGGGCGCGTTTCCCAATGCGCTGTTTGGGGAGGAGCAGCTGATCACCCGCAGCAGCACCTCCACCCTCCAGCAGGAGTTTCTACGCTGGTCAAAGCTGAACATTCCCGATGTCAAGCTGAACGTGGCGGTGGGTGTGGACGATACCGAAACCATCATGCGGTTGGTGGCCGCCGGGGTGGGCATATCGGTGATCTCCGAGGTGGCTGTGCGGGAGGCCGTGGCCGAGGGCAGGCTGCTGTCCTTCCCGATCGAGGGTACGATGCCCTATCACCTCTATTTTGTGCACAAGAAAAAATACCTTACCCCCGAGCAGGCCGCCTTCAGGGATTATGTGCTGGAAGGCATATCCGCTGAGAAGCAGGATTCGATCAATTGATGTCGACAAAAACAGAGAGCCGGAGTACAGGCCCTCCGTTTTTTGAGACCTGCTCACTGATCCATCAGCGATACGGCCAATTCGGGGTAGTTGGTGGTGATGGAGTCTACACCCCATTTCATGTACTGGGCCAGCTGCGCTTCGCTGTCGACCGTCCAGATGTTCACGTGCAGTCCCAGGTCGCGCCATGCGGCCAGCGTGTCCCTCGTGAGATGGTGGTATTCCTGGCATACCATCGTAAGCTTCAGGCTTTCGACGGCGTTCCCGACATCCGACGGCACTTCGCCGACGATGAGGCCAAGGGCGATGTCGGGGTCGCATTCGCGGGCTTTCTTCAGCTTCTTTTGCCGGAACGAGATGATGGTCGTTCGATCCTGCAGCCCGTAAGCCTTTACCGCGTCGATGCACAGAGGAACGTCAGAGCCGGACTTGAGCTCCAGCAGGAGGGAGAGGTTCGTCGCCGCGATGACCGAAAGGGCTTCATTCAGGGTGCACAGGTCACCCTTGAGCGCCTTAAGGTCGGCATAGTCCCAGGATTTGATCGGGTATTCGACCCCATCGACGGCCAGGGCTTCGTCGTGGCACATGACCTGTATCCCATCCTTCGTCGATCGGACGTCGGTCTCGATCGCCGTCGCGCCGGAGGAAGCCGCGCTGCCGAAGGCCTCGAGGGTGTTCGCGGGATGATCGCCCGCGCCGCCGCGGTGGGCCACGATCCAGGTCGCGTATGCCGGCACGAGGCCGTTTGCCCCCAGCGCCAGAACCGTAAGTAAGGCCAAAGTGAGGACTTTCACACGCATTAATACTCACCCGACTTTTCGACAGATGTGATTTCACCGTAGGCCCTCAGGCACTCCAGGGCCTTTTCCGCCAGCACATTCTGGACGATGGCCCGCTGAGCGCCTTCGTCCAGCTGGGCGGACAGCTGTTCGGGGGTCAGGTTATTCTGACGGCACAACCTTTGAATCTCCTCGGCCACGTCGGCCTCGCTGGCTTCGATGCCTTCAGTGTCGATGATTTCAAGCAGTACTTGCTGGCGGATGACCCGCTTTCGGGCATCGGGGAGTCGATCCTCCCGCAATTGGACTTCCGTCCTGTCGATGAACTGGCAGTAGGCCTCCAGCGTCAGCCCCTGTCGCGCGAGTTGGGCGCGCAGGGACTGCATTTCCGCCTCCAGCGCCGCGTTGACCTGCGCCTCGTCGATCGCACCGTCATAGTCCGCCACCAGCGTATCCAGCAGGCGAAGCTTGAGGTCGGCGTCAGCCTGGCGGTCGGCATAGGCCTGCATGCCCGCCTTCAGCGCGCTGCGCATATCGGTGAAGCTGTCAAAGCCGCCAATTTCCCGGGCAAAGCTGTCGTCGGGTGCGTATTTCTCCCGCTGCCGGATGGCCTTGATACTGCATTTGAATACGGCGTCCCTGCCTGCCAGCGCCTGGGAATGGTAGGGGGTGGGGAAGGTGACGCGAACATCCACCTGATCGCCCGGCCGCACACCTACCAGCTGTTCCTCAAAGCCGGGAATGAACGTGCCGCTGCCCAGTACCAGAGATTGATCCTGGGCCGTGCCGCCCTCGAATTGTACGCCGTCACAGTATCCGGCGTAATCCAGTATCAGCTCGTCGCCGGGTTCGCTGGCGCGGGTGGTAACGGGAATGACCTTCATATGTTGCTCCAGAAGCGCGTCCACCTGTCGGTCGACGCTGGCCTCAGAGACGATCAAGCGCTCATAGGTGCCCTTTAAACCCTTATAATTCAGCATGGATTGCGACACTTCCCATCTGTTGTATTAAAAACAATGTATCATATCGGGGTTGAACTGTCAATCGCAACCGTTTTTTCAGAGCTTAACTGCCTTATTTCCGTAATAATTACACTGCTATTTATTGACTGGTTTGAATAATCGTGGTATACTATAGAGCGGTGACAGGCGAGCGTTTCGGGTGTCGTTGGAACCCGACGCAGCGCGAAGCCAGCAGCCCGCCCATTGTTGAATGGAATCAATAAAGGAGGAAACCCGATATGCTTGATCCTACGATCTTCGAGAAAACCGACATGCTTGATCCTACCGTCTACAAAGACTGGCAGATCGCCGAGAATGCCGAAAAGAAGCTGCCCCCGGTGGATTATTTCCGGGAGAAGCTCGGCCTGCTGCCCGAGGAGATTATTCCCTACGGCAAGACCCCGAAGCTTGACTTCATCAAGATCATGAACCGCCTCAAGGACAAGCCCGACGGCAAGTTCATCGAGGTCACCGCCATTACTCCCACTCCCCTGGGCGAGGGCAAGTCCACCGTCTCTCTGGGCCTGATCGAGGGCCTCGCGAAGATCGGCAAGAATGTCGGCGGCGCGCTGCGCCAGCCCTCCGGCGGCCCCACCATGAACGTCAAGGGCACTGCGGCCGGTGGCGGCAACGCCCTGCTGATGCCCATGACCGAGTTCTCCCTGGGCCTGACCGGCGACATCAACGACATCATGAACGCCCACAACCTGGCCATGGTGGCGCTGAATGCCCGCATGCAGCATGAGCGCAACTACACCGACGAGGAGATGGCCAAGCACAACATGGGCCGTCGCCTGGACATCGACCCCAAGCGTATCGAGATGGGATGGGTGCTGGACTTCTGCGCCCAGGGCCTGCGCAACATCATCATCGGTGTCGGCGGCAACAAGGACGGCTATCTGATGGAGAGCAAGTTCGGCATTGCTGTCGGTTCCGAGCTGATGGCCATCCTGGCCGTGGCCAAGGATCTGAAGGACCTGCGCGAGCGCATCGGCAAGATCGTCGTGGCCTACAGCCGCAACGGCGAGCCCGTGACCTGTGAGGACCTGGAGGTTGCCGGCGCCATGACCGCCTGGATGCGCAACACCATCAATCCCACCATGTGCTACACTGTCGAGCATCAGCCCGTGCTGATCCACGCCGGCCCCTTCGCGAACATCGCCATCGGCCAGTCCTCCGTCATCGCTGACCGCCTGGCCCTGAAGCTGTTCGACTACCACGTCACTGAGTCCGGCTTCGCTGCCGACATCGGCTTCGAGAAGTTCTGGAACGTCAAGACCCGCCTGTCCGGCCTGACCCCGAACGTTTCCGTCATCGTGGCCACCGTTCGCGCCCTGAAGATGCACGGCGGCGGACCCAAGGTTTCCCCCGGCCGTCCGCTGCCCGTGGAGTACACCGAGGAGAACCTGGAGCTGGTGGAGAAGGGCTGCGAGAACCTGTTCCATCACGTCAACACCGTGCTGAAGTCCGGCATCGTGCCCGTGGTGTGCATCAACCAGTTCTACACCGACACCGACAACGAGATCGCCCTGATCAAGCGCCTGTGCGCCGAGCGCGGTGTGCGCTGCGCCCAGTCCAACCACTGGCGTTACGGCGGCGAGGGTGCTCGTGAGCTGGCTGAGGTCGTCGTCGAGGCCTGCGAGCAGAAACCCGAGATCAAGTTCCTGTACGACCTTGAGATGCCCCTGCGCGAGCGCGTGGAGCGCATCGCCAAGGAAGTCTATGGCGCGGACGGCGTCGATTGGGCGCCCCTGGCCATCGAGAAGGCCAAGCGCTTCGAGAGCGATCCGAAGTACGCCGATTACTGCACCATGATGGTCAAGACCCACCTGTCCCTGTCCCACGACCCGACCCTGAAGGGCGTGCCGAAGGGCTGGCGTCTGCCCATCCGCGACATCCTGGAGTACGGCGGAGCGAAGTTCCTTTGCCCCATGGCCGGCACCATCTCCATGATGCCCGGCACCGCCTCCGACCCGGCTTATCGCCGCGTGGATGTGGACACCGAGACCGGCAAGGTCAGTGGCCTGTTCTGATCGATCATAAACCGAAAGGGGATATGGGTGACAGCAATGTCACCCATATTTCCAGTAAAGGAGTAAACTGTTATGGCTAAGGATTTCACCCAAAACTCCTGCCGTGAATTTGTGGAGGTTCTGGCCTCCAACGCGCCGGTTCCGGGCGGCGGCGGCGCGGCGGCGCTTGTGGGCGCTATCGGCACGGCGCTGGGCAACATGGTGGGCTCCCTGACCGTCGGCAAGAAGAAGTATGCGGACGTTCAGGACGAGATCATCGCCCTGAAGGCCAAGTGCGATGGCCTGCAGAAGGACCTGCTGGACCAGGTTCCCGCGGACGCGGAGGGCTTTGAGCCGCTGGCGAAGGCTTACGGCATTCCCAAGGACGACCCGAACCGGGACAAGGTGCTGGAGGAGGCCACCATCGTGGCCTGCGCGGTGCCCATGAAGATCATGGAGCTGTGCTGCGAGGCCATCGACGCCATTGCCGTTTTCGCTGCAAAGGGCTCCCGCTTGGCCGTGTCCGACGCCGGCTGCGGCGCGGTGTGCTGCAAGGCGGCGCTGCAGAGCGCGTCCCTGAACGTGTTCATCAACACCAAGAGCCTCAAGAACCGGGAGGTCGCCGAGGAGATGAACGCCAAGGCCAACGGTATGCTGGACAAGTATTGCGCCCTGGCGGACGAGATCTTTGAGGGTGTGCGGAAAAACTTTTTTTAAGAATTCTGGGAAAGGGGAGAGCCTGGGGAGCTTGAATCGCCGTTCCTGTTCCCTGTCCTTTTGGCTCATGCCGGGCCCGGCTCGTTGAACACAGCCCACCGGACTGTTTTCCGGGCGCTCGCTGTCCCTGTTCCCTCTACGGAGGTATAATAATGGCTAAACTACTGTTGGGCAAGGAGGTCACCGCCGCGCTGAACGCAAAGCTCCAGGCGAAGGTGGCCGAGCTGAAGGCAAAGGGCACCTCCCCGAAGCTGGGCATCATCCGCTGTGGCGAGAATCCCTCCGACCTGTCCTATGAAAAGGGCGCGACAGCCCGGGCCGAGCTGATCGGCGTCGAGGTCCAGAAGTTCCTGCTGCCGGAGGACGTGACCAAGGAAGCGCTGATCGACCAGATCAAGGCCATCAACGCCGATGCGTCCATCCACGGCGTGTTGATGTTCCGGCCGCTGCCGAAGCACCTGAAGGCCGACCAGGACGAGATCTGCAACGCCCTCGATCCGGCCAAGGACGTGGACTGCATGACCGACCTGAGCAACGCGGGCGTGTTTGAGGGCCGCAAGGACCTGGGCTTCCCGCCCTGCACCCCCCAGGCCTGCATGGAGATCCTGGACTACTACGGCATCGACTGCAAGGGCAAGAAGGCCGTCGTCATCGGCCGCAGCCTGGTGGTGGGCAAGCCCGCCGCGATGATGCTGATGGGCAAGAACGCCACCGTCACCGTGTGCCACACCCGCACCGTGGACGTGCCGAAGGAGGCCCGCGAGGCGGACATCCTGGTGTCCTCCGCCGGTGTGCTGAAGAGCCTGACCAAGGACTATGTGAAGCCCGGCCAGATCGTGATCGACGTGTCCATCAACTGGGACCCCGAGAAGGTCAACAGCAAGGGCGGCAAGGGCGCCATCGCCGGCGACGCGGTGTTCGAGGAGGTAGAGCCCATCGTCGAGGCCATCACCCCGGTGCCCGGCGGCGTGGGCAGCGTGACCACCAGCGTGCTGATCGGCCACGTGGTCGAGGCCGCGGAGCGCCAGGCAAAGTAATCATCGACCATAGGCCCATCAAGAGCATGATGGGCCTATGTAAACCATGTAGGGGCGGCGTTGCGCAGCGAAGCAAGTCCTTTAGGGCGCCGCTCGCCCAAATCGTGGGCGGTGAAACAGCGTCCCTATACACACTGACAAAAGGGGATTAGAGGGGGATTACTTATGAGCACCAAGACGAGGCGCGTCATGGACAACGGCAAGCTGCTGCGGGCGGTAATGTGCGCGTTCACATTGGCCTTCCTGATCGGGGCCTTCTTTGCGCCGGATGTTAAGGAGATGCTGCCCGGCCTGCGCCGCATCTGCCTAATGCCGGCCCAGCTGACCAAGGATTACTTCAAGCCGGAAATCGGCAGCATATCGGGTTCGATGCTGAACTATTTCCTGGTCGGCGCGGTCTGCTGCGCGCTGATGTTCCTGCCCGAGGCAAAGGTCAACGGCGGCACGGTGCTCGCGTTCTTCCTGACGCTGGGCTTCTGCTCCTACGGCATGAGCATACTGAACATCATCCCGCTGATGCTGGGCGTCGCGGTCTACGCACTGATCAAGCGCCAGCCCTTTGGCAAGTTCTTGAACTTCTTCATGTTCGCCACGGCGGTCGCGCCCATCATCACCCAGGTGCTGTTCTACTATCCGGTGATGGGTGAGGAACCCCACCTGACGCTGCTGGGCGTCGTGCTGGCGCTGGTGATCGGCGTGGTTGTGGGCTGCGCGATGCCCGCGCTGTGCGCCCATTCCCCGGGGTTCCACAAGGGCTATGACCTGTACAACGCCGGCCCTGCGGCAGGCTTCCTGTGCTTCCTGATCTTCGCGGCGCTCTACAAGATTCCCGGCGTCGAAGCGCCCGCCATCACGGCGACGCTGGGTGAGGGAAACCGCATGTTCGTAAACGTCTTCTGTTGCGCGCTGTTCGTGCTGTGCGTCATCTTCGGCCTGGTCCTGAACGGCGGGCTGGGCGATTACATGAAGCTGATCGTGGATTCGGGCTACAAGTCCGACTTCACCGCAAAGTACAGCGGCGGCTCCTGCGTGATGAACATCGGCGTCTACGGCCTGTTCATCATGCTGTACTACAACCTGATCGGCGCGACCTTCACCGGCGCCACGATGGGCGCTGTGTTCTGTATGCTGTGCTGCTGCTGCAACGGCGCGACGCCGCTGAACGTATTCCCGATCATGATCGGCTATGTGATCATGGGTCTGCTGAACAAGGCGGGCATCACGGCCTTCGCCGTCAACGCCCAGGCGATCGTCGTGGGCCTGTGCTTTGCCAGCGGCCTCGCGCCAATCAGCGGTGAATATGGCATCATCGCCGGCATCATTGGGGGCATACTGCACTACTGCCTGGTCACCAGCGTCCCCGCCATCCACGGCGGCTTCAACCTGTACAACGGCGGCTTCACCGCAGGCATCGTCTGCTTCCTGTACGTGCCGATCCTGGAGCACTACTTCAAGAGCAAGCGGCAGAGAAGAGGGCAGGCTTAGCACAGACAAAGAAAAATGGGGCAACTTCGGTTGCCTCATTTTTCTTTGTCTGTGATGATGAAATCCACCGGCACGTCGTAATCGTCCACGTCCAAGTGGTCGTACAGCTGGAAGTCGTAACACAGCGCCACGGTGGGGTGGTGGGGTTGGGCGGCGAGGTAGCGGTCATAGTAGCCGCCGCCGTAGCCCACCCGGTGGCCCTGGGGGTCGAAGGCCAGCCCGGGCATCAGGATCAGTGCGGTTTCGTCGCCGGCGACGGGACCGTCTTCAATGGGCTCCATGATGTGGAATGCGCCCTGGGGAGCCAGGCCCTCAAAGCTGTCGATCCAGATAAACACCATCTCATCCCCGACGACCTTCGGCACCGCCACCCGCTTGCCGTCCGCCCATGCCCGCTGGATGATGGGGTTTGTGCGCACCTCCTGGTTGAAGGAAAGGTAGGCGTAGAGGGATTGGCAATCGCGGTACTGTTCGGTGGCAAAAAGCTTTTCCGCCAAAATAGCGCTTCTCGATTCGATCTCCGCCGCGCTCAATGCGCGCTTCTTCGCGCCGATCTCCCGGCGCAGAGCCTTCTTGTCCATGATGATTCCTCGCTCATAGTTGTTATCTCTTCTTATAGAGAACGAGCTCCGGATTGACACCGTCCTTTTCATAGGTGCAGATCAGTATGAAATCCATGCAGGCCAGCACGCCGAAGCACCGTTCGCCGCCAAACTCGGATTCCAGTTGGTTGCCCAGATAGGTCGTTTGATCGTTGAGGAATTTCGCCTTCATGCCGCTGGGAAGGGGGTATTCCAGGTTGACGAAGCTGCCGACCAGGGCGTTCAGCTTATCGACCCTGGGCAGGCCTTCGATGTGAAGCGCGTTGATCTCTTCAATCAGCTGTCGCTTGAAGGCCTCAAACTGGCCGCCATCGCTCAGCTCTTCGTAACGCTTCCAGTAATCCAGCGTGGGCAGCGTCTGCTTCAGATGGGCGCGCGCCTGTTCTTCGGTGAAGCCCTCACTGACCATGTTTCTCACGCAGACGTCGATCAAGTCGTCCATGTCGCTGTAGGTGTAGGTGCCGTCGGCATAGCACCACTGGCAGTAGTGCTCGTTGGGCGTTCCGTCCCTGTCCCTGCCGATGATGGTGTCGTCCAGCGGCATGCCGCAGCACTGGCAGATCAGCTTCTGCGGGGAGCCGAGCAGGGTATTGATGGAGACGTTGAAGAGCCGGGAAAGCAGCTTCAGAGTCTCCGTATTGGGCACGGTGTCGCCGTTTTCCCAGCGGGACACCGCCTGCCGTGTGACAAAGACCTTCTCGGCCAGCTCGTCCTGGGAAAGGCCCATGTTCGTCCTGAGCTTGATGGATGACGTCCTGTGTATTCATACAAGTACCTCCTGCATCGTGTTGTTTTTTGCTTAATTCTACTACAGAGATACCTAGAATACAAGCAACCCGCTGTTGCGGCCAACGTGTCTCATAGTCGCGCAGGCTTTTTGCGCTTGAATCAGTGGCGCAAAAAGCCGTCAAATCGCTCGTTATATCAACAGAAACGAAACACCCACCCGTCCCATATTCGTCGGGACGGGTGGGATACATATGCGCGGCAGCAAACAGCTGTCGGCCTTGCCGACTACATCAGCGGCTCCATGCCCAGCACGGGATGGCCGACCTCGGTCAGGTAGTTGAGGAGCTCCTCGGGATCCTCGGTGCAGACGGTCTCGTCAGCGATCATGCTGGAGAAGTTGTCGATGCCGTACAGCTCCTTGGCGGACTCGTCCAGGCGCTCGGCGATCTGCTCCTTCAGGGCCTTCGGCAGCCAGACGATGCGGGCCAGGCCGCCCTCGGCCTTGATGAACTTCTTGGAAGCGATGAAGTGCTTGCCGTGGCCCATGAAGCCGGGGGTCTGCACGCCGCCGCCGGTCATGGAGGCCAGCTCGCTGAAGCTCATGCCCATGGGGGTCATGCCCACGTGCTCGCGGTTGACGATGACCACGCCGTTGGAAAGGGGCTCGATGCCGCAGATGCACTCGAAGCAGCCGCAGGAGGTCATCGGGTCTTCCATGATGGAGTACAGGGTGACCTGCTCCAGCGCGCCGTGGCTGTACTTGTTGACCGCCTCGTTGACGTCCTCATAGCGGCCGGTGCGCTCGTCGATCATGCGGCTCTTGGGCACGATCTGGCAGGGGCCGTTGGGGTCCAGCTCATTGGTGGCCTTGGCGTCCAGCCAGGACACGGCGCCGCACAGGCCCAGGCGCTCGGGGGTGACGATGCAAACGTGGGAGGGGGAGAAGGCCTGACACAGGATGCAGGTGTAGAACACGTCCACGCTCTCGTCGGTCATGGTCTTCAGGCGCTCGTCGCGCTTGTCGAAGGTGTGGTTGGCCTCCTCGCGCAGTTGCTTGACCTTCTCGGGATCGGTGTAGATGCGCACCTGACACTTGTCAACGACGGTGTCGTACTCGCTCTTGATCTTGGCGTACAGCACCTCGCCGATGTGGCGGGCACGGAAGCCGGCGTCGAAGGAGGCGTTGGACACGCGGATGCGGATCATGTCGCGCTGGCCGGTGTGCATCACGCCCTCGATGCAGTTCAGGAAGCTGTGGAACTTGCGCTCGAAAACGCCCTCGAAGTCGGTCTGCATGCTCTTGCCGCAGACGTCCACGATGTAGGCGATCGGGATCTTCGCGCCGACCTCAAACTGGTCGAAGTCGGGGCCCTCCAGGGTAATGCGGTGGTCCTCGATCTCGTGGGGCTCCTTGGTCTGCACCAGCTCGACGCAGTCCACACGGGAGCCGTCCATCTCGATGCGCATGTCCTTCTTGCGGATGATCTCGCCCTCGTAAGCGGAGGAGAAGGCCACGGGGATGTCGATGTTGGTGATCTTGATCTTGATGTCCCGGGCCTCGAGGGAGGTCTCGATCCAATCCTTGGTGTCCTTGTAGACGATCAGGCTCTTCGGCACGGGCCAGGTGGGATCGTGGTCATCGTTGGTGATGACCGGGAAGCCCATCTTGATGGCGCCGGCGCCGCAGGCCACGACGATGTCGTCGACGGGCGCATAGGCGTTGACGAAGGCGAAGATGCGGGCCATGGTGTAGTCGTGGAACGCCTGGGCGTCGCCGGGCTCGGTGGCGCCGAAGATCATCGTGGCGCGGGTGACCAGGCTGATGACGTGGCCGACGGCCCAGATGTCGGGGCCGACGGGCACGCAGCGTACGCCGAAGCCGGTGTTCACGCCGGCGGAGTGCACCTGGTCGATGATGCCGCCGATCATGAACACGAAGATGCCGCGGCTCTGATAGCCCTTGACCATGTCCACCGCTTCCTCAACGGAGGGGGCGGGGCCGATCATGACCACGAAGCCGGGGATGTCCCGGGTGACCAGCGGGACGCCCAGCTCGCGCACCTCGGCGTCGGAGAAGTGGCCGTGGTACTGGGTGCCCTCGTAGGGGGTGGGGGTGCGGGCGTATTTGCAGGCTTCGATGACCTCGGCCGCCATGGCGGTGGCCACGCCGGAATCGAAGATGCTCTTGGTGCGGTTGTCGCGGGTCATCATCGCGCGGATGGAGGCCAGCGCGGTCTTCAGCTCGCCCAGGGTGGTGACCTTCTGGCCCAGGTAGGCATAGATGCAGGCCAGGAAATAGGCGGTGTCGGGCATCGTCATGGGGGCGTCTTCGCCCAGCTCAGCGATGACCTTGTTCAGTTCTTCCTCCGCCTTGAAGTACATTTCATCGGAGCCACGGAATACGGTTTGAAACAGTCCCATCTATCTCTACATTCCTTTCATGATTGATTCTGGTGATCCGGCTGTCAGAGTCCTGCCCACGGCAGCGAATCAGGCGTCCTTTTCGCTGTCGATGCGCGCCTTGATGGCCCGGATCTCATCGACGGTACGTGCGCTGATGTCATAGGGTGACATGCCCCGCCGGTCGGCGTCGATCACGTCCGCGTCGTAGTGGATGAAGCCCAGCAGCGCGTCCTCGGGGATGCGGGCCTTCAGGAAGGCCTCGTCATCCGCGTTACGCACCTTGTTGGCGACCACGCGCACCCGGGTGATGCCCAGGTCCGCGGCCAGCTGCTTGACCTTCTGGTAGGTCTGGATGCTGCGCGCGCCGGGCTCGATCACGACAATGAACTGGTCCATCATGCTGGCAGTGCCGCGGCCCAGATGTTCCAGGCCGGCCTCCATGTCCATGATGACCACGTCGTCCTTGCGGAAGATCAGGCTGGAGAGTATGGCCTTGAGCATCACATGCTCCGGACACACGCAGCCGGAGCCGCCGGTTTCCACCGTGCCCATCACCAGCAGCTTGACGCCGTTGATTTCCCGGGCGTAGGTGTCGGGGATGTCGCTGACCTGGGGATTCAGCTTGAAGAACTTGTTCAGGTTGTTCGCGCCGGTGCGCTCCTCAACCAGCTTGCGCATCTTGGAGATGGGGGTGATGGCATTGACCTCCGCCTCGGTAAAGCCCAGCGCCAGGCCAAGGTTCGCGTCGGGATCGACGTCGGCCGCGAGGACCGTGCGGCCCTCGTCGGCATAGAGCCGCGCCAGTATGGAGGACAGGGTGGTCTTTCCGACGCCGCCCTTTCCGGTGACTGCTACCTTCATATTGACTGAATCCTTTCAATCTGATATGGGAAGGGGAGTTCGTCCTGAGGTGATCCCCGTTCCCAATTTACAAATTCAATATTAGATGCCCAGCGCGACGCGCTTTTCTTCGATGCGCTCGATCATGTCGTCGCCCATCTTTTCAATGTCCAGCTCGACGGTGAAGTTCGCGCCGACCCAATCCTTGATGCTGCCCTGCAGCAGCGCCTCGATGGCGGGGCCGCCCTTGGTGTAGGGGTTGACGCCCAGGAAGGTGTCGATGCCGGTGGCCACGACGTAGTTGCCGATGGACACGGCCTTCTCGGACATGTACTCCGGCGCGCAGCCCACGACGGGCACGTCGCAAATGTCGATGCCCCAGTCCTTGGCGATGTCGGCAGCCAGGATCATCATGCGGGAGATGTCCACGCAGGAGCCCATGTGCAGGATCGGCGGGATGTCCACCAGCTCGCAGACGCGCTTGAGGCCCTCGCCGCAAAGGCTCTTGGCTTCCTTGCTCAGCAGGCCGGCCTTGGCGGCAGCCTGGGCGGAGCAGCCGGAGACGATGACGATGATGTCGTTGGCGATCATCTTCTTCATCAGCTCGATGTGGGCGTAGTCGTGGCGGACGCGGGGGTTGTTGCAGCCGACCAGGGCCACAGCGCCGCGCAGCACGCCGGATTTCACGCACTGGATCAGCGGGATCATGGTGTTGACCTCGTCCACGTGGCTGTTGGTGACGCCGTCCAGGCACTTCTTGATGGCCTCGACGGAGTAGCCGACGGTGGCGTTGGTCTTCAGCTGGGGAATGTGAACAAGCTCGGGCTTGCGGTTCTTGAAGTTGCGCACGGCCATCTCCACGATCTTCTTCGCGTTCTCGCCGGCAGTCGCCTCATTGAATTCGATATAATCGGAATCGGGCATCTGGGCGATGGGGGAGGTGGTCACGAACTTGGTGTGGAAGCACTTGGACAGGGGGCCAAGGGCGGGGAAGATGCACTGCACGTCCACGACGATGGCCTCGCAGGCGCCGGTCAGCACCACGTTCTCCTGCTGGAGGAAGTTGCCGGCCATGGGGATGCCGTGGCGCATGGCGACTTCGTTGGCGGTGCAGCACACACCGGCCACATTGATGCCCTTCGCGCCCATTTCCTTGGCCAGGGCCACCATATCGGGGTCCTGGGCGTAGAACACGATCATCTCAGACAGCGACGGATCGTGGCCGTGGACGATGATGTTGACCATGTCCTCTTCCATGACGCCCAGGTTGGCGTTGGTGTCTACGGGCTTGGGGGTGCCGAACAGCACGTCGGAGAACTCGGTGCCCATCATGGAGCCGCCCCAGCCGTCGGACATGCCGGCGCGCAGGGACTGGCGAACCAGGGCCTCGGGCAGGGAGGAACAGCCCATGTGGGTCATGTGCATGGACTGGGAGACCTCGCGGTCGATGGCGCGGGGCTCGATGCCGGCGTCGTGCCAGACCTTCTGGCGCACCTCGGGGGCGCGCTTCAGGAAGCGCTGGATGCCGAAGGGCTTGCCGTACTCCAGCAGACCGGTCTCGGCCACCTCGTGGGCCAGATCATAGATGTCGCGGCCCTCGGTCTCGATGTCCCATTCCTTGGCGATACGGATCAGCTTCTCGGGGTCCTTGACCTGGTAATCGCCGCCGTCCTTGGACAGGTACAGCACGTGGGCGATGTTGCGGCCATGGTCAGAGTGGGTCGCGGCGCCGCCGGCGGTGAAGCGCAGGTAGTTGCGGCCGACGATGCCGTCGCGGTCGCAGCCGCAGATGCCGCGGGGGGCCTTGGGGGTGATGCGGCAGGGGCCCATGGTGCAGATTCGGCAGCAGATGCCCTCTTCGCCGAACTTACAGTGCGGAGTCTGGTTCTTGACGCGCTGCTGCCAGGTGTCGGCGCCGACCGCCGCCGCGGTTTCGAGCAGGCGATTGGTCGCAGCTTCCATCTCTTCAAGAGTGATGAACGTGTTGGTGATCTCGCTCAATGTGACTTCCTCCCAAACATTGTAATTATAGCATAACAGGTGTGGTGCAAGGCCGCGCCGATGGGCGCAAAAGCGCTCCGGCGGCCTTCGAGATGTCCGTACCCACACAAATAGATGTGCCGGTACAAACCTTTCAGGCCAGACTGTATTCTACAGCTGTGCATACCATACCATGATTGGTATCATTTTATCAAATTGGCGTTACAAAGTCAACGGGAATATCCCCCCGGGAGGCATATTTGTGGCGAAACTTTTATTTAATTTATATGATGCGGAAATGAAATCAATATTTCAATGGCGTTAATTCATGGATGCTGTCATAGGTTATACATGTCTAATATTTGTTATATTTACATAACTGCGTTTTGTGGTTTATAATATGACACACATATGTTGATGGAGGGAATGTCCGATGAAGAAACTGGTTGCCAATAAAGATATCCGCTGCATGGCATGCCTGAGCTGTGTGCGCGCCTGCTCCGAGGCGTTCTACAAGGTGTTTGATCCGGCCAAGAGCTGCATTCAGATCGTGGACAACAAGGGCGAAGCCAAGGTCAAGACCTGCATACAGTGCGGCAAGTGCATGCGCACCTGCACCCACGGCGCCATCAGCCAGAATCCCAAGACCGGCGTGTACATGATCAACAAGAAGCTGTGCGTCGGCTGCGGCGACTGTGTCAAGGCGTGTCCCATGCAGGTGATGACGATGGGCGAGACGGCCACCAAGTGCATCGCCTGCGGCATTTGTGCCAAGGCCTGCCCGATGGAGTTGCTGAGCATAGTGGAAAAGTAAAGATATCTGTCTGAACGGGGCGCTCTGCCGGGATGGCGAAGCGCCCCGTTCTTTATGCTTTCGTGAAATCTGTTGCGCTGAACGGGATTCATTTGCTATAATATCAGCCACTGGAACGATACACACAGAAGGGTTGTGACCGTGTGCGCGAGGCACTGAACCAGCTGAAGCAAAAGCTCAACGACGAAGGCTATATCGCCGACGATAACCTGGTGACCACGCTGTACGTGGCGGCAAAGCTGAACCGGCCACTGCTGATCGAAGGCGCGGCGGGCGTCGGCAAGACGGAGGTGGCCAAGGCGGCGGCCCGGGCCTTTGGGCGCGAGCTGGTGCGATTGCAGTGCTATGAGGGCCTGGATGAATCCAAGGCGCTGTATGAGTGGAACTACCAGAAACAGCTGCTGGCCATCCAGATGGGCAATCAGGGGGATGGCAGGCAGTCCGTGAAGGATCTTTTCGGCGAGGAATACCTGCTGGAGCGCCCACTGCTCAAATCCATACGCAGTGAAGCGCCGGTAGTGCTGCTGATCGACGAGATCGACAAATCGGACGCAGAGTTCGAGGCGTTCCTGCTGGAGCTGCTCAGTGAAATGCAGGTGACCATTCCCGAATACGGCACCGTTCGCGCCCGAAGCCTGCCCTTCATCGTGCTGACCAGCAACCATACCCGACCGCTGTCGGAAGCGCTGCGAAGGCGGTGCGCCTACCTGTTCCTGGAATATCCGGGCACCGAAAAGGAGGTCGCCATACTCACCTCCAGGCTGCCCGGCCTGGATGAGGCGCTGGCGGCGCAGGTGGCCCGGGCGGTGGCCCGGTTGCGGGAAAGCGAGAAGGTCACCAAGAAGCCCTCGGTGGCCGAGTCTCTGGACTGGGCCAGCGCGCTGATGGCCCTGGGCGTGGACGAGCTGGACGACGAAAGCTGCGCCCGGACCATCGGCTTCGCGCTGAAAAACAACGACGACATCCGGGAGATGCTTGCCGATGACGACTTCATCCGAAGCCTTATATGACCCTTGCCCCTGCGGGTGCGGTGAATGCCCGGATCACAAAGGAGCAGACCGAAGTACGGAATGCGGATGCGGCGGCCACTGTCACCATCACGACACCGGTGCACATTCGCATGCGCACTTAAAACCGACACCGGTCGGAAAGATAGCTGGATTCGTCGGCTTTCTCAGGACACAGGGTTTGTCCGTGGGCATCGGTGAGACAGAGGATGCTCTGCGAGCATTGACTCTGGTCGGATTTGAAGATCGGGAGGCTGTCAGGGCAACCCTGAAGTCGCTCTTCACAGGTTCAAGGCGGGAGCAGCAGGTCTTTGACCGGTGCTTTGACCTGTACTTTGTCTCCGCCGAGGCGTTTCAGGCCAACCAGGCCGCCATGGCCCAGGCCCAACAGGAATTTGAAGCCCGCCAGAGGGAGCTGGAGGAACGCCTCAGCGTCCAGGGCCGGCCCATCGACCTGCGGGAGGACCTGAAGGACGTCTATGCCCGCATGCCCCAGAGCGAGCGGGACCGCCTGAAGGACGTTGTGGACAAATTTTCCGAGAAGATGAAGCACGCGCCGAAGCTGTATGAGGGCTTTATCCGCTCGGTGTTCATGAAGAGCCTGATGGAGCAGCAGATGCTGCTGGAGGACGCTGCGGAGGGGGCCATGCAGGCGGACAGCGACGCCGACCTGATGTTCCGGGACATCTCCGGCTTCAAGGACGCGGACATTCCCAGGGCCCACCAGCTGATTGACCAGGTCACCCGCCGCATCAATGGCGAGATCATCGCCCGCAGAAAGCACTCCGGGCGGTCTGAAGCGCTGGATTTCCGGCGCACGATCCGTGCGGGGCTCTCCACCGGCGGCGCGCTGTGCCGCCTGCGCCACAAGCCCCACCACAGCCGGCGCAAGCGCATCGTCATGCTCTGCGACGTATCCGGCTCGATGCTCCAGTTCTCGGAGTTCGCCATACGCTTCATCAAATCGCTGTCTGAAATCTCCGACCACTCCGAGATATTCCTGTTCTCAGAGCAGGTGCAGCGGGTCAATCCCTTTGCGTTGCAGAACATGGACCTGTTCAACAGCTACGTGCGCACCTCGGGGGTGTGGGGCAGGGGCACCAACGTCGGGCGGGCGCTGGACGCCGTGCTGGGGGCGGCCCCGCCGGTGCTGACCCCGAACACGGTGGTGCTGGTGCTCAGCGACGCCAAATCGGTGAGCCTGGACCGGGCGGAGACCAGCCTGATGCGGACCGCCAAGGCTGCGGGCAGCGTCATCTGGATGAATCCCATACCAGAGTCAAAGTGGCCGTACCTGAAGGGCGTGACCCGGCTGCGTCAGCATTGCAGCATGGTGCCCTGCGGAACACTGGACGAGCTGGCCCGGGCGTGTCAGAGGCTGATCGGCGGTTAAAACAATGTGAAACGTTTGACTTTTGCGGGATATGGCGTAAAATAAATGCTTGAAAACGTCGTTTTCCACGCGACAGGAGGTGGCCATCGTGCCCATCAAGATCCCCAACAGCCTGCCCGCCACGGGTGTGCTGGAAAGCGAAAACATATTTGTCATCACGGAATCCCGCGCCATCAGCCAGGATATCCGGCCGTTGCATATATTGCTGTTGAACCTGATGCCTACAAAGGTGGCCACCGAGACGCAGCTGGCCCGTGTGCTGGGCAACACGCCGCTGCAGGTGGAGCTGGAGCTGCTCCAGGTCAAGTCCCATGAATCCAAAAACGTGTCCCAGGACCATATGCTGGCCTTCTACAAGACCTTTGACCAGGTTCGGGACAACAAATACGACGGCATGGTCATCACCGGTGCGCCGGTGGAACACCTGGCCTTCGAGGAAGTGGATTACTGGGACGAGCTGTGCGAGATCATGGCCTGGAGCAAGAGCCACGTCCACAGCACCTTCCACATCTGCTGGGGGGCTCAGGCGGGCTTGTATTACCATTACGGCATACCGAAGATTCCGTTGGAACGCAAGCTGTTCGGCGTGTTTCCCCACCGGGTGGAGCGCAGGAGCAGCATACTGTTCCGGGGCTTCGACGACGTCTTCATGGTGCCCCATTCCCGCCACACCACGATACGGCGGGAGGACGTGGAGGCCGTCAGCGCTCTGAAGATCCTCGCGTCCTCACCGGAAGCGGGCATCTATGCCATGGCCACCGACCAGGGCCGGCAGGTGTTCATCACCGGCCATTCTGAATACGACCCCGGTACGCTGGAAAAGGAGTACCTGCGGGACAAGAACGCCGGCCTGCCTATCGACGTGCCGAAGAATTACTATCCCGACGACGACGATACCCAGCCGCCCCTGATGAGCTGGCGCGCCCATGCGAACCTGCTGTATTCCAACTGGCTGAACTATTTCGTGTATCAGAACACGCCCTATGACCTGAGCGAAATCCAGGACGAGCAGGCTTGACGCAAGCCCGTGAATCCGGTATAATGAACTTGGCTTCCGCGCGTCTGTGGTTGAAAGTCGATGCCAGTCGCAGGCGAAACGATCCACGTAAGCCGGGAAAATTCCGGTGAGCATGGTGCGGCTTAGAGGTAAGTCCTGCCGTCTTTTGCCGATGGCGAAAGGCGAGAGGGGCAGTAGTGGGGAGGCAGAGTCCTTAGGAGCGAACCCCCCGGCAGGCGAGTGTGGGGTCAAAGACCAGGTCAGGCGCGGAAGCCGCTTGGATATGAAAAACAGCCGGCGTCAGAATAACTCATTACTCTGACGCCGGCTGTCGTTGTTGTGATTCACTTCAAATACTTCTTCAGCGCCTCAACCCGGTCCAACCGCTCCCAGGGCAGGTCAAGGTCGTCCCGGCCAAAGTGGCCGTAGCTGGCGACCTGGGCATAGATCGGCCGCTTCAGGTCCAGATCCCGTATGATGGCGGCCGGTCGCAGGTCGAATTCGGTGCTGACGATCTCGGAAAGGCGGTCGTCACTCAACGCGCCGGTGCCGTAGCTGTCCACAAACACCGACACGGGCTTTGCCACGCCGATGGCGTAGGCCACGCCCACCTCGCACTTTCGGGCCAGGCCGGCGGCAACCAGGTTTTTGGCGACATAGCGCATGGCGTAGGCGGCGCTGCGGTCGACCTTGCTGGGGTCCTTGCCGGAGAACGCGCCGCCGCCGTGGTGGGCGTAACCGCCGTAGGTGTCCACGATGATCTTGCGGCCGGTCAGGCCGGCGTCGCCCTGGGGTCCGCCAATGACGAAACGCCCGGTGGGGTTCACAAAATACTTCGTGTCGGTGTCCAGCAATTCGGCGGGCAATACGGGCTTGATCACCGTTTCGATCATGTCGTCCCGGATCGTGTCCTGGGGGACTTCCGGCGAGTGCTGTGTGGAGATGACCACGGCTTCGATGCGCACGGCGCGGTCGTCGTCGTACTCAATGGTCACCTGGGCCTTGCCGTCCGGGCGCAGATAGGGGAGTGTGCCGTTCTTTCGCACCTCGGCCAGCCGCCGGGTCAGCCCGTGGGCCAGGGAAATGGCCAGGGGCATGTAGGCGTCGGTTTCGTCGCAGGCATAGCCAAACATCATGCCCTGGTCGCCCGCGCCCTGATCGGCGTCTTCCCGGACCACGCCCTGGGCGATGTCGGGGGATTGCTCGTCCACGCTGACCAGCACGGCGCAGGAATGGCCGTCGAAGCCATACTTCGCCCGGTCATAGCCGATCTCGACGATCTTTTCCCGGGCGATCTGGTCGATGGGCACATACGCGGTGGTGCTGATCTCGCCCATGACCAGCACCATGCCGGTGGTGGCGGCGCATTCGCAGGCCACGTGGGCGTCGGGGTCCCGGGCCAGTATGGCGTCCAGAACGGCGTCGGAGATCTGATCGCACACCTTGTCCGGATGGCCCTCGGTGACGGACTCAGAGGTAAAGAAATGTCTCATGACGCAAACTCCTTTGTAGAGAAGATCAACAAAAAACCCGCCCTGTCGGCGAGTTGACCATTATCAAGCTCGCCTCATCTTTCGAACGGAAAACCCGTCCGCAGGAATTGGCACCTTACCGGCGTTGCCGCCTGCCGGTTGCCGGGCATCATCGGGCCTGTCCCTCCGCCACTCTGGATAAGGCTTTTTCTGTTGTCAAGCCTATTATAGCGGCTGCCATATTAAGAATCAAGGGATATATTGCCGGATTGAGAGATTTGACAAATCCCGAGGTCATTGCTAAAATAGAGACAGCTACAGTGAAAGGGAAGAGACTAAAATGGCATTGACAATGGTACACCTGGCGGTGGCGGATCTGTGGGCGGAGCGGCACCCGGAATACAGGGAAAGCCCTGAGTTCTTCTATGGTGCCATCTCACCGGATGCCGTCCATGTGCGCGATGGCAGCGACAAATCCCACAAGAACGAGGTGCACCTGAACAACTGGATCTCGCCTCACCCGGACGACGTGATCCGCTACTGGCTGGAGCGTTCGGAGCCCTTTGACATCGGCTACGGCGTACATGTGCTGGCGGACGGCCAATGGGTGCCCCGTTACAAGCGGACGCTGCCCGGGATCATGCGGCCCGACGGCCTGTTGAATACGGACATCTACTATAACGACACCTTTGTCACCGATTTCCGGCTCCTGGCCACGCGGCCCCGCCTTCAGGCGATACTGGCGCTGCTGGAAAACGCGCAGACCCCCCAGGACCACCCTTTGTTGGAGGGGTATATGTTCAGCCAATGGCGAAAGGACCTGCTGGAGGCCTATCGCGGCGAATGTCCCCGCCATGAGCCGGTCCAGTTCATCGATGAGGCGTATGTGGAAGCTTTCATCAGCGATTCCATTCCGCTGATTGAAGATACATACCAGAAATTAATAAAACTCAGGGCTTGACAAATCGGGCTGTACACGTTATAATAGCATTCGTTGGCTGTCGCGGCTGCTTTCCCAGTTTCTGGGCAGCGCGTTCATCCCCGGATCATCTGCGGGCGTGGCGAAATTGGCAGACGCGCCAGATTTAGGTTCTGGTGTCAAAAGCGTATGGGTTCGAGTCCCTTCGCCCGCACCAATCTGCGGTAGTAGCTCAGTTGGTAGAGCGCCACCTTGCCAAGGTGGAGGTCGCGAGTCCGAGTCTCGTCTACCGCTCCATTTTTATATTGTGGTGCCATAGCCAAGTGGTAAGGCAAAGGTCTGCAAAACCTTCATTCCCCGGTCCGAATCCGGGTGGCACCTCCAAAAACTACACGTGAGTTGTTGAGCTTGCGTGTAGTTTTTTGCTAATATACAAACTATCGTGGTTAGTACAGATAGTTATTTAGATGATATTGCGTAGTAGACATGAGAAAGCTGTTATGTTATAATTAAGTGTAGAATTGTCGTTTGTTAATATGATAAGACAAGTGGAGGTTTGTTCATGAAGAAAGCTATCAAAATCATTTTTTTGGTGCTCGTTTGTTTATACATTGGAAATGCTTCACTATGCGAGACGCCAGT
>JAFWEL010000018.1 GCA_017512905.1 Clostridia bacterium | reverse complement strand
TTCATTTTCGTCGCGGGAACGTTCCCTTCGTTCTGGCTGCAACATTCCGTGCGCGGCTTTTCCTGTTCCCTGTTGACTGTTCCCTGTTCCCTTTGTACTACCCTCTGCTTTTCCACCAACAGCTCGATAAATCAGAATTTGCATTCACGGCCCGTCCAGTGTGAACGCATTCGTGCGGCTCAGTTCCACGCCGTCAGTGTTGACCTGGGCGACGGCGACCGAGTTGAATGTGCTGGTTGCGGAGGGCGAACCGATGGGCGAGCCGCTCTCCTGTATTGCGGCGATGATGTGCCCGGAATCCACGAACAGCGTGTTCAGGGTCTGGTCGTCAAGCACGATACGGCTGAAGCCGGTGAAGTTTTTCCCGGTCACAAGCAGCCGGTGATAATCCAGGTCGACGGCGGTGATGGCGATTTCCCGGCTGCCCAGGCGCATGTCCGTGGCTTCATAACCGGAGGCATCGTCGATGGCCTGCTGATCGCCGTAGAGGGTGTCGTACTCCAGCAGCTCCAGCTTGGACAGATAGTCCTCGCTGCTGTCGTCATCGGCGGGCACGGACTGGTGCAGGCGGGTGATCGAGCCCCCTGAATAGCCAAGCTGTCCCAGCACATAGGCGTTCAGCCGGTAGGCTTGCAGGTCAACGGCGTCAAAGGAACGACCGAAGTTGTTCCAGATCACGTATTCGGTGGCATAGATGTTGTCGGTGGTGAGCACGTCCGCCGTGAGGCTCAGCGCGGGCAGGTGATCCCCGTAGGCCACCACCACGGTGGGCTCGCGGAAGGTGGACAGCGTGTCGATCAGCTTTTCGAGGAAGGCGTCGGTATTGGGCAGGGCGTTGACATAGTTCTGGAAGGGGGCGAGGGGCAGCGTCTCCGGCAGGTCGAGGATCTCGATATCCCCCTCCCGGGGCTCGTAGGTCTCGGCGTATTTGCCGTGGGATTCCACGGTGATGCACAGGGCCAGGTCCCGGCCCTCGGTGCCCTTCAGCACGGTCATGATCTCGTCGGTCAATATCTCATCCTTCGCCCAGCCCAGGGTGTTGGTGTGGACGTTCTGCATGTATTCCACCGGCACGAAGCAATCGAAGCCCAGCCGGGGATACACCGCGTTGCGGTTGTAGAACGTGGCACCATTGTTGTGCAGGGCGGTGGCGGTGTAGCCGTAGGACTTCAGGTTGTAAGCCATGGATTCGCAGTTGGCCTGCTGCAGTATGGTGCTGTAGGGGGATTCGCCGGCGGCGAAGTAATCCAGGTTCATGCCGGTGATGATCTCGAACTCGGTGTTCACCGTGCCGCCGCCGACGGTGGGGACGTACAGCCTTCCGCCGGGACATTCCTCCTTGAGCCGGTTGAAGCAGGGGGTCGGGTCGCGGCTGACCCGGCAGCCCCGCACTGTGCCCACATCGATAAACGATTCAAGCTGGACGAACACGATGTTGGGTTGGGTCGTGTTGTCGTCCCGGTCAAAGGTCGGTTTGTCGGCCTTGCCGTCGTCGATGTTCTCCAGGATCTCGCCCACGGTTTCATTGCTGTAATTGCTGGGCCGGGCGATGCCCATCTGGCCGAAAGTGTAGGTGAAAACCAGAGGGAAGCCGTAGTCGTTGTAGCTGTCCACCAGGCTGTCAAAGCGCTGGGGGAGCAGCCCGGCGCGAATGCCCGCCGTTTCGATCATGACGCACAGCAGCAGGCAGCCCACAAACGCCACAAGGGCATGCCCCAGGTTTCTGTGCCTGCGCCGCTGGGTGCGGGTGAACAGCATGATGATCAGGGCGAACACCAGGAAGATGCCGAAGAATATGGCGATGATCTGGGGCAGCGTGGCGTATATGGACAGCAGCGACAGCGCCTCCCGGATCAGCAGCAGATCCATGGAGGAGAAGGGCGTCGTGCGGTCCTTGGTGACGATGTACTGTACGACGCCGAAGAACAGCCACAGCAGGCAGATCGTGCCCAGCATGGCGATCCGGTGCAGGAACAGCTCGGAAAACACCAGCGAGGTCAGCACGATCAGCACGTTGAGCAGGAAGATCAGCGGCGAGCCGGTGATGAACTGGAACAGGCGGGGGATGGACAGCCCCCGGTTGCAAAGCTCCACGATCAGCGTCATCACCAGCGCCAGGATGACGAGGGTGACGGCCCGCTGCCGCGGGGTCGCCTCGTCGTATCGCAGCGATGAAGGTGCCGCGCCCTTTTTTTGCCTTCGCAATCTCATCAAATCACACAGCCTTTCCGTGAGGCGTCAGGGGCTACGCATCGGTGTTCGTCTGGGATTCGTCCTTGTCCAGTGTTTGCACCAGGTCGTTGAGCAGCGTGCTGTATCGGCTCTCCCTGACGCACTGGCGGGCGGTTTCGATGTTGTCGGTGATGATGTTGTCCACGTTCTGCTCGATCATCCGGTTGATGCTGCTGCGACTGTTGACCGTCCAGGCGTAGATCTGACGTCCCTGGCCGTGCACCCGGGACACCAGCTGGGGCGTGATGCTGGAGGAGCGCACGCTGAAATGATCCGCCGCCGACATGTAATCCACGTTGCCGTAGGCCAGGCTGGTGACGTACACCGTGGTGATGTCCGGGTCGCAGGCCTTCACCCGTTGCAGCACGCTGTAGACCTGGGAGGTGATGACGCAGCGGTCGGCGATGCCGTATTCCCGCACGATGTCGATCACGCCCTGCTCGAAGTCCGTCTCGTGTCCAGTGGGCTTCAGCTCGATGTTCAGCCGCAGCCCGGTGTCCCGGGCCAGCCCGGCCACCTCGGACAGCAGGGGTATGGGCTCCCCGGCAAAATCCCGGCTGAAGCTGCTGCCGGCATCGAGGCGGGAAACCTGCTCATAGGTCATGTTCCACACGTGGCCGGCGACACCGGTCGTCCGCCGGGTGTTGGGGTCGTGGAGCACCACGATCCGGCCGTCCTTGGTCTGCTGGACGTCCAGCTCCACCCAGTCCGCGCCCAGCTCCAGGGCGCCGCGGAAGGCCGCCATCGTGTTTTCGGGGTACTGGGCGGAGGCACCGCGGTGGGCGGTGATCTCCAGCGTGTGGAAGTCCTCGATGGGGGGATTGAGCTTGCCCGTGTTGATGAGCCAGCCCACCACCAGCAAGCTGCCGGCCACCAGGATCAGCACCGCGAAGCCCAGCGTATGCAGGAGCCGCTCCCGCATGGGGTCCAGGGGATAGGCCGGGGAATAGGCGGGGACGATGGGCTCCGCGTCCTCGAGCTTGTGCCGGTAGAACAGATAGCTCACACAGCCGTAGCTGACCGGCATGGAATAGGCGAATACGATCCCCAGGGACAGCACCACCGAATACCAGATGACGGTGCCCACCACCCATTGCCCGTGAAGGATCAGGTTCAGGCCCCGGCCCAGCCCCGCCGCGATCAGCGCGAGGATCAACAGGAGCAGGACCATCAGCGCGGTGAAGGTCACCTGCGCCAGCAGCAGGCAGCCATAGTCCCGAAGGGGCCGGCTCAGCCGCGCGCTGCGCCCCCAGGCGTCCCGGAAGGGGCAATCCTCCAGTGCGAAGTAGTGTAGCACGTAAACGCGGCGTATCAGCAGAAGGGGTATGGCCATCACCCCGAGCAGCACCAGGCCATAGATATGGGGGTTCTGCCGGATGGACTCCTGTATGAATTCCGGCAGGGAGACCGTGGACAGCAGGCCGAAGATCAGACTGAGGCTCATGAAGGGCGTCAGCAGCAGCACGATGGCCGCGAGGGGAAGGTTGCCCGGCTTCCACACCCGGGGGACATTGCGCAGGGTAAAGCGCAGAACCTGGCGCATGCGGCACCTGAAGCCCTGGGCTGAGCAATCCAGTATGTACACCACGGCGCACAGGTCCGTCACGGTACAGGTGACGGCGAGCAGGGTCACCAGCAGGATCGACACCAGCGTCAGCGGGTGCAGCAGGAACGCGCCGAGGCTTTCGCGGGTGAGGTAGGTGACGCCCATGGCGCTCATGAGCAGCCTGAAGACGAAGCTGACCAGCAGCGTGAACCCGGCGGCGACCATCGCCTTGTAAAACAACTCGAACAGGACGAGGGTCTTCCAATTCAGCCGAACCAGCCTGACCGTGCGTCGAAATGCTTCCATAACGCTCCCCCCCTGTCCGATGTCCGGCCTGATGCCGCCCTCAAAGCCTGGGCGGCCGTTCCCATAACTACAGTTTATCACAGGAAGGGAGGCTTTGCAAGCCGGGATACAGCCGGATGGCGGCGCAGGCCATTGTCGTTTTCTGCCAGGTGGACAAATCAGAATTTCCCCGACCGAGCAGAAGCCATTGACATTTGTTAATGGATGCGGTATAGTTTAACAGAGGACTTGCCTTATTATAGGATGCAGGGAGTGTGGGACATGAAGGTAGCAATCGGCAATGACCACGGCGGCGTAGAGCTCAAGCAGTACCTGATCAAGCACCTGCAGGAGACGGGCCACGAGCCGGTCAACTTCGGCTGCGACAGCCCGGAATCCACCGACTATCCGATCTACGCGGAGCGGGTGGCGAAGGCCGTGGTCGCGGGGGAATGCGACAGGGGCATACTGATCTGCGGCACGGGCATCGGCATCTCGATCTCCGCGAACAAGATTCACGGCGTGCGCTGCGCGCTGTGCTCCGAGCCTGTCAGCGCGAGGCTGAGCCGGGAGCACAACGACGCCAACATCGTCGCCATGGGCGCGCGCACCATCGGCCCGGTGATGGCCGAGGCGATCGTGGACGTGTTCCTGAATACCGGCTTCCAGGCCGGTCGCCACCAGCGGCGCGTGGACAAGATCATGGCCCTGGACCGTGGCGAATCGGTGCAGTGAACCCAAGAGGATAATCAGGATCGAAAAAACGGAGGGCATGCCCTCCGTTTTGTTGATCCTGTCATTTTGTCCGGTTGTGGTAATCCCTGCGCAATATGGCGTAGAGCTCCACGTCCACATAGCGGCCCTTGTTGTACAGCCGCTGGCGAAGGGTGCCCTCCCGCTGCATGCCGCACTTGCGCATCACCGCGCCGGAGGCGGGGTTGCCCGTCTCGTGCTGGGCCTCGATGCGGTTCAGGTTCATGTTGCCGAAGCCGTGGCCGATCACGGCCCGCAGGGCCTCGGTCATGATGCCCCGGTTCCAGAAATCCCGGGACAGGGAATAGCCCACTTCGGCGGAGGAGTTGTCCGGCTGGATCCACATAAAGCCGATTGTGCCGATGATTTCCCCGGTCTGCCGCCATTCGATGCCCCAGCTGGCGGCCTCGTGGTTGCGATAGCGGCGCAGCATGTAGCGCAGGTAGTCGCGGCTGTCGGAGATCGAGCGATGGGCCTCCCACAGCACGTGGCGGGCCACCTCGGTATCGCGGCTGTAGTGATAGATGTCGGCAGCGTCGCGCATGGTCAGCCGGCGCAGCCGGAGCCGGGGGGTGTTCAGTTCAGGCATATAAACAAAGCTGTCGGTGTAAATCATGCTCTCTTTATTCGACCGGGGATATGGAAATTCCTGCATCCCTCCCGGGAAAATAAGGGCGGTGAAAGCTTGTTTTTTTTCATTTTCTATAGTATAATACCCATATACCCACCTGAAACAAGAAGGAGTGGATAGCTATGATAAAAGTGATACTGGGTGACAAGGGCAGCGGCAAGACCAAGCGTTTGATCGATCTGACCAACGACGCGCTCAAGACCGAGCATGGCAATATAATCTTTGTGGATGACGACAAGCGCTATATGTATGACCTGCGGCATGAGATCCGTTTTGTGGACGCCAGCGATTATCCGGGAGCCTATAAGTGCACGGCCCATGAGTTCCTGGCCTTCCTGTGCGGTATGCTCTCGGCGGACTTCGACCTGTCCCTGATCGCCATTGACGCCTTTAAGAAGCTGGTGAAGACCCCGCTGGACGACATCGAGATGGAAAAATTCTTCGAGAACCTGCTGGTGGTCTCCGACGCCCACCACTGCAAGTTCGTGTTGTCCATCAGCGCGCCCGAGGACGAGGTGCCGGAGTACATCCGGAAGTACGCGGATTGAGCAGAAGACGCAGTACGCTCGCCCAAAGACGGGCAAACATCGCGGCGCTGGCGGTGGCCGCCGTCGTCGCGGTGGCGCTGCTTGTGTTGGCGCTGAGGCTGCTCATGGGTGCCCTGAGGCTGACTGGCCCGGGTGGCGTCACTACGCCGGACCCCCAGTTCGCCGAACCGGCGCAGACCGTCACCCGCCCTCCGGAAATGCGGGGGGAGGACGGCTTGCCCCTGCCCGCGGACGATCCCTCCGCCGGGTGGGAGGCCGTGGAGCTGACACCGGTGGACAAGACCGCGGACGAGCTGGGACGTGAGGAAGCGGCGGAAGACTGACTTCGTGCTTATTTTAAACCCCTGTTTTGCATACGATGAATGTGAAACGGGGGTTTTGCCATGGAAAAGCACGGCGAATTGCGCCCTGCGCTGGCTGCCGTGGCGGCGGTGGCGGGCACGGGTTATGCGTCCGGTCGCGAGCTGGTGCTGTTCTTCGCCCAGACGGGTCGGGCGGGCTGGATCGGGGTCTGCTTCGCGCCGGTGATCTTCGGCCTGTTGGCGGCGCTGCTGTGCCGCTGCGCCGGGCGCTCCGGCGCGGAAGGCTTTGCCGGGTTCTGTCGAAGAATGTTGGGACGGCGGGCCGCGGCGGTCGACGGATGGCTGCACGGCCTGCTGCTGGCGCTGACGGCGGTGGTGATGCTGTGCGCGGCGGGGGAGATCGGCGCGCTGACGCTGCCGGTGCGGCAGAGCTGGCTGTGGGGGGCGGGACTGGCGATGCTCATCGCGGCGGCGCTGAACCTGTCCCGGCTGCGGCCGCTGCCCTGGCTGGGCCTCGTCGTGCTGGCGGCGGGCCTGGCGTTCTATGGGGCGTTGGCCCTCGATGCGCGTGCGCCGAGGATCTGGCTGAACGGCGAGGTGCGGCTGGCCCTGGAGGACAGCTGGCCCGCGGCCGTGCTGCTGGCTCTGGCCTACGGGGCGATGAACGGGGCGCTGGCCGCGAATGTGGTGCTGCGCTTTGGCCGCAACGCCAGGCCCTGGCGGCTGGGCCTGCTGTGCGGGCTCATGCTGTGGGCGCTGCTGGCGGTGGCCAACGGGGCCATTGTCCGGGGCGGCAGGGCGCTGCTGGGCCAGGCGATGCCCACGGTGATCCTGGCAGCCCGCTGGGGACTGTCCGGCTTCTGGGCCTGCGCCGCCTTCGGCTACCTCTGCGCGGTGACGACGCTGGCCGCGGCGCTGGGCGGTCTGATCGACCGGATGCGGGACGGATGGGGGATGGGCGCTCTGGCCACCGCCCTCGCCATCGCGGCGCTGGTGGGCCTGCTGGGTCTGCGGCGGACCGTCGCCGTGGGCTTTCCGGCGGTGGGTTGGCTGTGCGCGGTGCTGATGCTGGCCCTGGCCTGTCGGGCGGACGCGCTGCTGTTTCGCGGCGGAAAAGGTTAAATTTCATGGGACAACCCCCTGAATGGCGGGTGACGAAGGTTCCGATACGGTAATAAGCACGTAAACAGGCTTGCCTGAGCCGGCCAAGTCATGTATAATAGTGCCAGCGATAGAGATATGGCGCTCTTTTTGCGCGCCGGAGGGACCATGCCGGTATACGATTACAGGTGTATGAAGTGCGGTCATCGTTTTGACCTGTTGCGTTCCGTTTCCGCGAGGGACGACGTGAAGTGCCCCAAGTGCGGGGGCGACGTGGCGCGGGTATACGAGGGCCGGTGGTCCAGCCTGGGCCGGGTTTCGGGCGGCGGCTGCAGCTGCGGCGGAAACTGCCAGGGCTGTTCCGGGTGCGGGCGCTGACGGATAGAGGATGCTTCTGCGGGCTTTTCCCCGAACTGATCGATTCAGTTGAGACGGATGGAGATAAGATGAAGGAAAAAATGCGGATTCATGGCGGCGCGCGCCTGGAGGGCGAGGTCATGGTCAGCGGCGGCAAAAATGCCGCGGTGGCCATCATTCCCGCTGCCCTGCTGGGCGATTCCCCTTCCGTGATCGAAAATGTTCCGGATATCAATGACGTACATATCATCATCGAGATGCTCAGGTACCTGGGTGCTCAGGTGGAATTCAAGGACAACGTGATGACCATCGATCCGCGCACCGCGGACAAGTATGACCCGCCCTATGAGCTGGCCAGCCGTATGCGCGCGTCCTACTATTTCGCGCCGGTGCTGCTGGGCGTGTTCCGCCGGTGCAGTGTGCCCCTGCCGGGCGGCTGCGACATCGGCCCCAGGCCCATCGACCAGACCCTGAAGGGCATGCGCACCCTCGGCGCGGACGTGGACACCCCCGGCGGCGTGATCATGGCCTCTGCCGACGAGCTGGTGGGCGGCGACATCTTCCTGGAAATGCCCAGCGTGGGGGCAACGGTGAACTGCATGCTCACCGCCGTGTCCGCCAGCGGCACCACCTGCATCCACAACGCGGCCAAGGAGCCCCACATCGTCGATCTGGCCAACTTCCTGTCCAGCATGGGCGCGGTGGTGAAGGGCGCGGGCACCGACGTCATCCGCATTCGCGGCGGCAGGCACCTGCACGGCACCAACTACACCGTGGTGCCCGACCAGATCGAGACGGGTACGCTGATGATCGCCGCGGCGGCCACCGGCGGCGATGTGATCATCACCGGCACCATCCCCACCCACATGGAGGCCCTCTCCGCGAAGTTGCTGGAGATGGGCGTGCACGTCACCAGCGAGGACGACATCATCCATGTGCGCAGCAACCGCAACTTCCGCTCGGTGAACGTGAAGACCCAGGGCTATCCGGGCTTTCCCACCGATTTGCAGCAGCCCCTTGCCGCGCTGCTGACCGTGGCCAACGGCACCAGCATCGTCACCGAGACGGTGTTTGAGTCCCGCTTTCGCTATCTGGACGAGCTTCGCAAGATGGGGGCCAATTCCAGGGTGATCGAAACCACCGCCATCATCACCGGCGTGGATCGCCTGGTGGGCGCGCGGGTGAACGCCACCGACCTTCGCGCCGGCGCGGCGCTGGTCATCGCGGCGCTGATGGCCGAGGGCGTCACCGAGATCTCCGGCGTGGAATACATCATGCGGGGTTACGAGCGCTTTGACGAGAAGCTGCGCAGCCTGGGAGCCCATATCGAGCGCATACGCGAGGACAGACTGGCCCCTGTGGGCGGTTTCCTGCCGAATATATAACATATTCTGCCGTTTTTGTGGCTTTAAAAGGTTGTATTATTCGGAAAGACGTGGTATAATTGCTATCGTTGAAGGTTTTTCGCCGTGGCTTGTCCGGGCGAAGGGCCGTGGGCGGTGTCCGACGCCGCCCGGAGCACTGTCAACTGTCAGCAACCGCCGATCATCGGCGGTGTGTTTTTGAATTGTACAGGATTGGAAAGCATAAAGGGTTCTAAGGGAGGGGTCTTGTTGCCGAGCAAGTCAATGCCGGTCAGGGAAGCCAGGGAAATTGCACAGAGGATCGCCGCGGAAATGAACGTAGAGCTGGTCGACGCTGAGCTGGTCAAGGAGCCGACCGGTCATTTTCTGCGTTTTTATATTGAAAAGCCCGACGGCATCGCCCTGGACGACCTCGAGGCCTTTCACCGCAGGATACTGCCCCTGGTGGAGCGGGTGGATTACGACTACATGGAGGTCTCCTCCCCGGGCGCGGACCGTCCGCTGAAGACCGAGCGGGATTTCCAGCGCTGTCAGGGCACCCTTGTGGAATTGAAGACCTATCGGCCCGTCAACGGCGGCAAGCAATTCACCGGCGAACTGGTGGGCCTGGAGGAGGGCGATGTGGTCATCGCCACCGAGGGGGGCGAGACGCTGCGCTTTCCGCTTAAAGGCGTGGCCATCGTCCGGCCTTTGATTGAATTTGACGAAGAGGACCTGCAGGACGACGCGCCTGCCGAAACGCCCTCAAAGTGAGCATAGACGCATCAAGCCGCGTGGGTCGCGGCGAGGGGAACAGGAGGAATGTGGCCATGGCAAACGGTGGAATCGACTCCAACGAATTTTTCAGCGCCCTGGACGCCCTGAGCAAGGAGCGGCGCATCAATAAAGACGTGCTCTTCGGCGCGATCGAAGCCGCGCTGATTTCCGCATATAAAAAGAACTTCGGCAAGAACGCCAACGTCCGCGCCACCATCGACGCCCAGAAGGGCAGCGTGGAGGTGCTTAGCCGCAAGACCGTCGTGGAGACGGTGGAGGATCCCCAGTGCGAAATGTCGCTGGAGGAGGCCCGCGCCATACAGCCCCAGTACGAGCTGGGGGACCTGGTGGAGGTGCAGGTGACGCCCAAGAACTTCGGTCGCATCGCGGCGCAGACCGCCAAGCAGGTGGTCGTGCAGCACCTGCGCGAGGCCGAGCGCGGCGTGATCTACGACGAGTACAGCCAGAAGGAAAACGAGATCCTCACTGCCATCGTGCAGCGGGTGGAAAACAAGCAGGTGTTCGTGGAGCTGGGCCGCACTGAAGGCGTTCTGGAGCCCAGCCAGCAGATGCCCACCGAGGAGCTGTCCATCAACGACCGCATCAAGGTCTACGTGCTGGAGGTCTCCCGCCAGGGCCGCGGCCCGCAGGTTTTCGTCTCCCGCACCCATCCCGGCCTGGTGAAGCGCCTGTTTGAACTGGAGGTGCCCGAGATCGTCACCGGCGTGGTGCAGATCAAGTCCATCGCCCGGGAAGCCGGCTTCCGCACCAAGATGGCCGTGGTGTCCACCGATCCGCTGATCGACGCCGTGGGCTCCTGCGTGGGCCCCAGGGGAATGCGCGTGGAGAACGTGGTCAACGAGCTGAAGACCGAAAAGATCGACATCGTGCGCTGGTCCCAGGACCCGGCGGAATACATCGCCAACGCCCTGAACCCCGCCCGTGTGCTCAGCGTGTTCGTCTCTGAAAACGAGAAGGCTGCCGCCGTGGTGGTGCCCGACAACCAGCTGTCCCTGGCCATCGGCAAGGAGGGCCAGAATGCCCGCCTCGCCGCCAAGCTGACCGGCTGGAAGATCGACATCAAGAGCCAGAGCCAGGTGGAGGCAGAGGCCGAGCAGATCGACCAGGATCAGGAGGCGGACTGATGCCTGTCAAGCCTCGCAAGATTCCCATGCGCATGTGCGTGGGCTGCCGCGAAATGAAGCCCAAGGCCCAGCTGCTGCGCGTGGTGAAGCCCCAGGAGGGGGAGGCCCACATCGACCGGACCGGCAAATCGCCGGGGCGCGGGGCCTACATCTGCGGGCAGATCGAATGCTTAAAAAGGGCCCGGAAGAGCCGGGCGCTGGAGCGGGCGCTGGACACGAAGATCGAAGAGGCCGTGTTCGACCAGCTTGAGGCGAGCATCCAGCCCCGGATTGGGGAGGACTGACGTGGAGCGCATGCTGAACATGCTCGGGCTGTGCGCCCGGGCGGGCAGGCTGATTACCGGCGAGAAGGCCTGTGTGCAGGCGGTGCGCGGCGGCGACGCTTTCGTGGCGCTGCTGGACGGCGCGGCGTCGGCCAATGCCGTCAAGGCCCTTGGGGACGCCTGCCACAGCCACGATGTGCCGCTGGTGCGCACGGGCGCGTACCGGCTGGGCGACGCCATCGGAAAGCCCGGGCGCATGGCCGCCGTCGTCACCGACGCCGGCATGGCGAAGCGAATCATTGAGTTATCACGCGCCGAGACCATCGGCGATGTATAAAGGCCCATTGACCAACGGGCCAAAGATCAGACAGAGTGTACGGGGGTGCATTGAGGGAATGACCAAAGTCAGGGTTCAGGATGTCACCAGAGAACTGAGCGCGAACACCGGCAAGATGCTGGAGAACGTGACGCGCATGCGCAAGCAATCGCAGGAGATGCTGAATTCGCTTCGCCGGATCTCCGATGGCTTTGCCCGCGAGGAGCGGGAGCGCCAGGAGCGCGAGGCCAAGGAGGCGCTCAGCAAGCAGTATGCGGCCAGCGCACAGTTCATGACTGCCTATTCCAGCGAACAGGTGCCGGATATTCCGGCGGCACCGGCGAGCGAAGTGCAACCCAAGCCTGTCGAAGCGCCCGCGCCTGTGTCTGCGCCCGCGCCGGCAGCGCCGGCGGCCCAGAGCGCTCCGGCGCGTCCCGCGACGCCCGCGGCGCCTGCGGCG